>NZ_JBEZDS010000011.1:0-138254 GCF_040648435.1 Dactylosporangium sp. NPDC049140
CCACCCGCTACGACAAAACCACCACGTCATTCCACGCCACCGTCACCATCGCCGCAATCCTGCAGTGGCTATAACCCTTTGAAGACACTGCCTAGGCCGCCGGCTCGGGCGCTCCATCCGCACCGCCGCCGCGGCGCCGGGCGATGCGCCGGCTCAGCGGCTCCAGCGACCGCGCCAGGACCGGGCCGAGCACCGCGAGCACGAGCACGTACGCGGCGGCGAGCGGGCCGATGCTCTCGTTGAGCCCGGCCGACACGGCCAGCCCGGCGATGACGATGTTGAACTCGCCGCGCGGGGTCAGGGCCACGCCGGCCCGGGCCCGGCCGATCGGGCTGATCCCGGCCCGCCGCGCCGCCCACCAGCCGGTGGCGAGCTTCGTGAGCACGCCGACGACCGCCAGCAGCAGGGCGATGCCGAGCATCGGCGGCAGCGCGGCCGGGTCGGTGTGCAGGCCGAAGAAGACGAAGAACACCGCGGCGAACAGGTCGCGCAGGGGGCTGAGCAGCTGCCGGGCAGTGTGGGCGAGCGGGCCGGACAGGGCGATGCCGACGAGGAACGCGCCCACCGCGGCCGAGACCTGCAGCAGCTGCGCGACGCCGGCCACGAGCACGGTGAGGCCGAGCGCCTTGAGCAGCAGCACCTCCTCGTTGGGGGAGGCGACGAACATCTCCACGTAGCGGCCGAAGCGCAGCGCGATGACGAGGATGACGGTGATCGTGGCGGCCGCGATGGCGAGGGTCGTCAGGCCGGCCACGAGCCCGACGCCGGCCAGCAGGGCGGTCAGGATCGGCAGGTACACGGCCATCGTGAGGTCCTCGAAGACCAGCAGCGACAGCACGACCGGCACCTCGCGGTTGCCGAGCCAGTTGAGGTCGGCGAGGACCTTCGCGGTGATGCCGGACGAGGTCACGTACGTCACGCCGCCCAGCGCCACCGCGGCCACCGGGCCCCAGCCGAGGATGAGCGCGGTCGCGACCCCGGGCGCCGCGTTGAGCACGAGGTCGACGACGCCCGCCACGGCGTTGTGCCGCAGCGTGCCGACGAGCTCCGGCGCGGTGTACTCCAGCCCGAGCGTGAACAGCAGCAGGATGACGCCGATCTCGGCGCCGGTCGCGGTGAACTCCTCGCTCGTGGCCAGCGGCAGGATGCCGCCCCGGCCGAACGCGAGGCCGGCGATGAGGTACAGCGGGATGGGGGAGATCGCGAACTTCGCCGAGACCGCGCCGAGCAGCCCCAGGCTCAGGATGACGGCCCCGATCTCGATCAGGACGGCAGCACCGTGCATGCGCTCAGCCGTTGGCGAAGATGTCGGAGACGGCGGCGGTACCGTCGGCCGTCCCGACCACGACGACGAGGTCGCCGGGGACGAACCCGAAGTCGGGCCGCGGGCTGGCGAGGATCTGCCCGGCCCGGATCACGGCCACGATCGAGGCGCCCGTGCGCGCGCGGGCCTGGGTGGCGCCGAGGTTGCGCCCGTCGTACGGGGAGCCGGCCGTGATCGGCACCTGGACCGTCTTGAGCCCGGTCACCTGCCGCTGCAGGTCGGCCAGGCGCTCGACGATGCGCGCGGTGCCGAGCAGCTCGGCGACGCCGTTGGCCTCGTCGGTGTTCAGGGAGAGCGTGGCGACGACGGTGTCGGGGTCCTCGCTGCTGTACAGCACCACGTCGCGCCGCCCCGAGACGTGCGACACGACCGCCGCGTGCTGACCCTTGGCGGTCACGAACTCGTGCCGCAGGCCGATTCCGGGCAGGGCGGTGCGTTCGACGTCCACGGTGCGTTCGCTCCTTCGTCAAGGGGACCGCTGCAAATGTGACGAATCGATATGACCGAACTTCCGCGGCGCCGTGACAGTCGCATGACGGTTCGCCGCCGGCATGCTTCGCCGCGGCGCGGGTAGCGTCGCGGGCATGAGCCCGCGACCGCCGCTGCCGCCCTTCACGCTCGAGACCGCCCGCGCCAAGGTGCAGGCGGCCGAGGACGCGTGGAACACCCGCGACCCGGAGCGCGTCGCGCTCGCCTACACGCCCGACTCGGTGTGGCGAAACCGCGACCGCTTCCTGCGCGGGCGGGACGAGATCGTGGCGTTCCTGCGCGGGAAGTGGGCCCGGGAGCTGGACTATGCGCTGCGCAAGGAGCTGTGGACGTACCACGACGACCGCATCGCCGTGCACTTCCAGTACGAGTGCCACGACGAGTCCGGCCAGTGGTGGCGCAGCTACGGCAACGAGCTGTGGGAGTTCGACGCCGACGGGCTCATGGCCCGCCGCGAGGCGAGCATCAACGACGTGCCGATCGCCGAGTCGGAACGCACCATCTTCGGGCCGCGGGAGCGCTGAGCCCGTTCCATCCCGTGTCCCCGCCCGGACCGCCCCGGGGGCGTGACACGTCGCCTGGCGTTCCTGGCCGCCGTTGCCGCGGGGGTCGCCCTGATTATGGTGTACCGCGGCCGCGCCGTCGCGTCCGCGTACCTCACCCGCACCCTGAGCGCGCGCCTGTCCGGCGACGCCGCCGGGGTCCACGACGCCCTGACGGCCCGGTGGCACACGCTGCTCGCGGAGCTGTCGGTGCCGGCCGCGGTGCTGCTCGCCGCCCTGCTGCTGCTCGCGGCGCGGCGGGCCGGGCTCAGGCCCCGGGCGGCGCGCAGTTGCGGCTCGTGCGCGTCTGTTCGGGGGAGCGGTCGTCGCTCGTGATGCCGGACGGCACCCCGTCGAACACGGCCTCGACCTTGTCGCCGTTGCCGCGGGTCCGCTTCGGGTCGAGGGTGTCGTTGAGCTGCTCGTAGTGCAGGTGGTCGATGGTCGTCGAGCCGGTGTGCCCGACCACGCCCAGCCCCTGCCCGCCCTTGACCGTCTCCCCGGTGCGCACCCCCGGCGCGGCGGCCAGGTGGCCGTACTCGGTGAACCAGCCGCCTCCGTGGTCGATGATCACCCCGTACCCGAGCCCGCCGCGGGTCCCGGACGCCCCCGGCGCGGCTGGCCGGCCGTCCTCGAGCGTCGCGCTCCACCCCGCCCAGGTCACGGTGCCGGCGGCCGAGGCGAGAACGCTGCGGCCGGCGGTCGCCCCGCTCGCGGCGAAGAAGTCGATGTCGAAGTCGTCGTGGCCCGGGTACGTCGTGAGCGTCCACACCTCGCCGCAGGGGAACGGCAGCTGGAACGCCGGCCGCGGACCGGCGGCGGCCGTGGGCCCGGGCCGCGCGGCCCGGTGGGTGATGACGAGGTAGGACACCGCGACGCAGCCGGCGATGATCGCCAGCACCGCCCACCGGTACACCGAGCGGCCGTGCGGGCTCATTGGCGGATGGTACGACACCGATCACGCCGGTGTTGTCCTGCACATGCCCCGGGACCAGCCGAACTGACACCTAACCGTCACGTGGTGGTTGGGTCGTGGACGGTAGTGTTGCAGTGCGGCAAAGGGTGGGGCATCCGGGCAGAGCTGGGGGGCGTTGCAGGAGACCATGGAGCTTGATGGGCGGTATCGCCTGGACCGGGTGACCGGGGCCGGTGGCACCGCAGAGATCTGGCGCGGCGCCGACCGGCTGTTGCATCGGCCCGTCGCGGTTCGTATCCCGCACGAGACCAGCCCGCACGAGACCAGTGCGGACGCCACCGACCGGTTTCTCGCCGACGGTCGCACCGCCGCGCGGCTCGTGCACGCCAACATCGCCGCCGTCTACGACGTGGGCATCGCCGACCTGGACGAGCGGACCTCCGTGCCGTACGTCGTCATGGAGCTCGCCGACGGCCCGTCGCTCGACGGGCGCCTCGACGAGGGGCCGATGTCGTGGCGCACCGCCGCCCGCATCGGCGCCCAGGTCGCGGCCGCGCTCGCCCACGCGCACGGGCAGTGGATCACCCACGGCAGCCTGAGCCCGGCCAAGATCCTGCTCGGCGAGCTCGGCGCCAAGGTCATCGGGTTCGCTGGGGACAGCGAGTACGACCCGGCCGAGGCCGCCGCCGACGTCCGCGCGCTCGGCACCGTGCTCGCCGGCTGCATCGGCGGGCAGGTCGGCAACGCCGTGCCGGCCGAGCTGTTCGAGCTCGTCGACCGCTGCATCGACCCCGACGCCGCGGTCCGGCCCTCCAGCGACGAGATCGCGCTCGTGCTCGCCGAGCTCTCCGGCACCACCGTCGACCTGCCGGCCTGGCTGAGCGAGGCGGCCGAGTCGCGCCGCACCGCGGTCCTGGCCAACTTCCGCCCCGAGGTGCCCTACGCCGGGCGCCCGTCGCGCGCCGCCCGCTTCGGCCGGTCCCTGCGCTCCGGCCGCTCGGTGCTGTCCGACCGCCTCGGCTTCGCGGCCCGCGCCGCGTTCGCCGACCGCTTCGCGGCCTCCGCCCGGGCCGAGCGCGCCCGCACCCCCGAGGACCTGGGCCACCCCGCCGAGGACCTGGCCTGGGCCACCGACCCCGGCCGCACGGACATCCCCACCGGCCCTCTCGACCCGAAGTACCTCGTCGGGCGCCCGGACCGCGGTCCCTCGGCCGGGCTCCTGGCCAGCGACAACGCCGTCGTCATCCGCTCCGCCGTCGAGTCGCCCGAGGACGAGGCGACCCGCCCGCTGGCCGAGCGCCCCATGGCCCGGCACTCAGCCGACCAGCACCAAGCTGGCCAACACCAAGCCGACCGGCATGCGGCTTCCCGGCACTCGGCCGCCCGGCCGCCGGTGCTCGAGGCGCTGGCGCGCATCGGGCTGGTCGGGGAGGGCGGGCTCAACGGCGACATGCGGGACTTCAGCCACCGGCTGTGGGAGCGGGCCGGGCGGTTCCGGTCTCGGCGCTGGGCGTTTCGCACCGGGGCGGTGAGCGTCGGCGTCGTGGCCGTGCTCGCCGGGGCGGTCGGCGCGCTCGGCTCGTCGCAGACCGGGGTGGTGCCGTGGTTCGGGCGGCCGCCCGAGGTGGCCGCGGTGCCGCCGGTCGACACCCCGCCCACCGGGCAGGACGTCGCGCCGCCGGCCAGCGCGGCGCCGACCACCGGCGCGCCCCAGCCGGCCGCGACCGAGGAGACGACGTCGAAGACCCGGCCGGTCACGAGCACGACCCGCCCGCCCGGGCGGCCGGGGTCGACCGGCACGCCGACCCGGCCGGCCGAGTCGTCCACGGCCTCGCCGACCGCGTCCCCGACGGCGACGCCGACCCCGACGCCCACGCCGACCCCGACCCCCACCGAGACGCCGTCGCCGACCGGCACGGCGATCCCGGACCCGTCGGAGTCGCAGCCGGCGAACGTGAGCACCGACCCGCCCGCGACCGGCGGCACCGGGACGGACCCGGGCACGGGTGCCGGCGCCGGCACGGAGGCCGGGGCGCCGGCGGGCTTCGAGCTGACGTCCGGATAGCGCCCGGCGCCGGGACGTTCAGGAAACGTCCAGGTGGGCCCGGTACCCTCGTGGCCTGAGGGGAGTACCTCGCAAGGCCGTTCCCGGTCAGTACGAGCCGCCGACGCGGCTCCCGGGCGGCCACCCACCGCAGGTGGGTGAGGGAGACCTAGAACGTGCAAGGCTGCGTTCGAGGAGCCCGAATGTCATCCACCATCGCGTCGCCCCAGCTGTGGGCGGTGTCCATCGCGGTCCTGCTGGGGCTGCTCGCCCTCGACTTCGTCCTGACCCGCAAGCCCCACGACGTGCCGATGCGCGAGGCGCTCGCGTGGTCCGTGTTCTACCTGGCGCTCCCGGCCGCGTTCGGCGTCTACGTGTGGCTCGCCCACGGCGCGGAGCCCGGCGTCGAGTTCTTCACCGGCTACGTGGTCGAGAAGTCGCTCTCGGTCGACAACCTGTTCGTCTTCATGCTGCTGCTCACCGCGTTCGCGGTACCGACGAAGCTCACCCAGCGCGTCCTGCTCTACGGCATCGTCGGCGCGCTCGTGCTGCGCGGCATCTTCATCGCCGCCGGGGCCGCCCTGCTCAGCGCCGGCACGTGGGCGTTCCTGCTCTTCGGGGCCGTGCTCATCGTGACCGCGGCCAAGGTGCTGCGCGACGCGCTGCGCAGCACCGAGCACACGGTCGACCCCGGGCAGATGCGTGTCACCCGGCTGCTGCGGCGGCTCATGCCGGTCACGGACGAGTACCACGGCGCCCGCCTGACGATCCGGCAGGCCGGGCGGCGCGCGCTCACCCCGATGGCCCTCGTCGTGGCCGCGGTGTTCCTGACCGACGTGGTGTTCGCGGTCGACTCCGTCCCGGCGGTGTACGGCGTGACGAGCGACCCGTACCTGGTCTTCGCCACCAACGCGTTCGCGCTGCTCGGCCTGCGGGCCCTGTACTTCGTGCTGCGCAACGCCCTCGCCCAGCTGCGTCACCTCAACCACGGCCTGGCGATCATCCTGGCGTTCATCGGCGTCAAGCTGGTGCTGCACTGGGCGCACACCGTGTGGTCCGCGGTGCCGGACATCCCGACCCCGCTCTCGCTCGTCGTCATCCTCGCGACCCTGGGTGCGGTGACGGCGACCAGCTTGATCGCGAACCGGCAGGATCGGGTACGAATGGACG
Source organism: Dactylosporangium sp. NPDC049140 (assembly GCF_040648435.1). Lineage (NCBI taxonomy): Bacteria > Bacillati > Actinomycetota > Actinomycetes > Micromonosporales > Micromonosporaceae > Dactylosporangium > Dactylosporangium sp. NPDC049140. Next base: position 6,486 of record NZ_JBEZDS010000011.1, read on the forward strand.
CGTGACGATCGAGATCCGGCCCATCGAGCCCGCCGAGGCGCACGCGTACCTGAAGGTGCTGCCGTACGTCAACGGCCTGCCGCACTGGGAGCCCGCCCCCGCGGCGTGGCACGGCGGGCCGGAGGCGTGGCCGCCGCCGAACGCGCCCGCCTCGGCGGCCCAGCTCGACGCCTGGGCCGAGCGGGTGCTGGGGGAGGGCTTCCACCCGCAGGCCGCGTTCGTCGACGGGCGGCTCGTCGGCGGCTCGGCGATGCTCGCCATGGATGTCACCGTCCCGGGGCCGCGGCCCGTCGCCCTGGGCGGGGTGACGGCCACCGCGGTCAGCGCCACCCACCGCCGCCGCGGGCTGCTGCGGGGCCTGATGCAGGCGATGTTCGACGAGGCCCGGGCCCGCGGCGAGGCGGTCGCGGGGCTGAGCGCCAGCGAGGGCGGCATCTACGGCCGGTACGGCTTCGCGCCCGCCACTCGCCGTACCCGCTGGGAGCTCGACCGGGCCGAGGCCGCGTTCGCCGACGCCGACCCGCCCGCGGGCGAGCTGGAGCTGGCCGACGCGGCCACGGCCCGGACGGTGTGGCCGGCCGTCCACGCGCGGGTGCGCCGCGAGCGGGTCGGCGAGCTGAGCCCGCAGCCCGGCCGGTGGGACGGCCTGACCGACGAGCCGGCCGGCACGTTCGGGCCGATGCGGTACCTCGTGCACCGCGACGGCTCCGGCGCGGCCGACGGCATCGCGCAGTACCGCCTGCCCTACGCCACCCGCGTCGAGGACACCGGCACCCTCGTCGTGGAGGCCCTGGAGGCCGCGACCCCGGACGCCTACCGGGCGCTGTGGGCGCTGCTCACCGACTTCGACCTGACCCGCCGCATCGTGGCGCCGGCCCGCCCCGCCGACGAGCCGCTGCGCTGGATGCTGCGCAACCCGCGCGCGATGCGCGTCACCCGCCAGTCCGACAGCCTCTGGCTGCGCATCCTGGACCTGCCGCGGGCGGTGCCGGCGCGCGCGTACGAGGCCGCCGCGACCCTCGTCGTCGAGGTCGAGGCCGACCCGATGGCCCCGCCCAACGCCGGTACCTGGCGCCTGGAGCTGTCCCCGGACGGGGCCTCGTGCACGCGTACGACCGCCGCGCCCGACCTGACCCTGTCGATCCAGTCGCTGGGCGCGCTGTACCTGGGCGGCATGTCCGCGGCCCTGCTCGCCGCGGCGGGCCGGGTCCGGGAGCACCGGGCGGGCGCGGTCGCCGCGCTCGGCCGGGCGCTGCGCACGGACCCGGAGCCCTTCAACGCGTTCGCGTTCTGAGCCGCCGGCTCACGCCGCCCGCACGCGGGCCGTTGCGCAGCGGTGCTCAGCACGGCTGGGTGAAGGGCGCCGACGGGATGTACTGCTCCCACTCCGACCGGCTGATCGCCGCGCCCGCGCCGGTGCAGATCGCCGCGGCCGCGCGGGCCGGGTCGGTGTCCCACAGGCGGGTCGTGGCGTCGTCGCCGCCCGCGGCCAGGGTCCGGCCGTCCGGGCTGTACGCGACGACGTAGTAGGCCTCGTCGGCGCGGCCCAGGGTCGCGACCGCGGCCGGGCGGGCCGGGTCGTGCACGTCCCAGACCCAGACGGTGCCGTCCGTCGACGCGGCGGCGAGGCGGTGGCCGCCGGGGGCGAACGCGATCCAGTCGACGTAGCTGGCCGGGCCGGTCAGGCGGCGGGGGAGCGGCACCGGGTGGGCCGGGTCGGCGATGGTCCACAGCTGGATGCTCTTGTCGGCGCTGCCCGCGGCGAGGAGGCGGCCGTCGGGGCTGAAGGCGGCGCTGTACGCGTAGCCGGCGAACCCGTCCAGGGTCGTCAGCAGCCGCGGGTGCGCGCGGTCGGCGATGTCGAGGAGGCGCACGTTGCCGTCGGTGTCGGTCGCGGCCAGCAGCGGGCGGTCCGGGTGGAACGCGACAGAGAGCACGATCGCCTTGGAGCCGGGGACCGTGGCCAGCAGCCGGGATCCGGCGACGTCCCACAGGTACACGCCGCCGTCGTCGCCGGCCGCGGCCAGGACGGTGCCGTCGGGGCTGAACGCGAGGGTCTCGATGAGGTCCTTCGCGCCGGTCAGCGGGGCGCCGAGCCGGGCCGGGCGGGCCGGGTCGGCGACGTCCCACAGGTCGATCTCGCCCTTGCGGGTGGCGGCGGCGAGGAGCTTGCCGCCCGGGGCGTAGGCGGCGGTTCCGGCGTACCCGTCGGCGCCGGCCGGGCGGCTCAGCGGGGCGGTCCACAGGGTGGGGCCGGCCGGGTCGGTGACGTGCCAGAGCCGGACGGTCTGGTCCTTGCCGGCCACGGCGAGGGTGGCGCCGTCGGGGCTGTACGCGGTGGCGAACACGCCGCCGCTCGGGCCGGTGAGCAGCGGGCCGGGCAGGGTCCAGGTGCGCACGTACCCGTCGGTGCTCGCGGTGGCCAGCTCGTGCCCGTCGGCGGTGAGGGCGACGGCGGTGACGGGGGCCGGGTGCGGCAGCGACTGCAGGCGGCGGCCGGTGGCGGCCTCGAACACGGTGACGCTCTTGTCGCTGGAGCCGGCGAGCACGGTACCGCCGCCGGGTCCGAAGGCGACCGCGTTGACCCAGCTGGCCGGGCCCGTGATCGGGGCTCCGTGCGCGGCCGCGCGGGCGGGGTCGGCGACGTCCCAGAGGCGGACGGTCGCGTCGCCGCCGCCGCTGGCCAGGAGCCGGCCGTCGGGGCTGAACGCGACGGCGAGGACCTTGCCGGTGTGCCCGGGCAGAGCGGCGAGGTGCACGGGCGCGGCCGGGCCGGCGACGCTCCACAGGTGCACGAGCCGGTCGGCGGTGCCGGCGGCGAGGGTGCGCCCGTCGGGGCTGTAGGCGAGGGACTGCACGGTGTCGGCCGGTCCGTCGGCGGTCGTGGCCGACGGCGGGCCGGCGTCGAGGCGCCAGAGGTGGACCTTCCGGTCCGTGCCGGCCGCCGCCAGGGTGTGCCCGTCGGGGCTGAAGGCCAGGGCGTAGACGGTGCCGGCCGGGCCGTCGAGGATGGCCGGGGCCGCGGACCGGACCGCGTCGGCCCAGAGGTAGACCTTCCCGTCGGCGCCGGCCGCGGCCAGGGTGTGCCCGTCGGGGGCGGCGGCGAGGGCGAACAGGGCCGCGGCCGGTCCGGGCAGGGGCGTGAGGGCGCGGGCGGGGGTGGCCGAGGTGTCCCAGAGTCGTACCGTGTGATCGGCGCCCGCCGCCGCGAGCAGGGGGCCGCCGGGCAGCCGCACGACCGCCTGGGCCGCGCGGTCGAACGGGCCGAGGCGGGCCGGGGTCGGGGTGGCGGTCGCGTCGAGCAGGCTGGAGCGCGCCTCGAGCGTCGGGGCGGTCCGGTACGCGGCCAGGGCCACCTGCCGGGCCAGGGTGGGGTCGCGGTCGCGCAGCCAGTCGGCCCGCCCGGCGATCATCCGGGAGAGGGCCGCGTTGCGCTGGCCGACGGCGGCGTGGCGCTCCTGGAAGGCGTACCCGGCCAGCAGCAGCGTGCTGAGCGCCAGGACGGACAGGGCGGCGATCGTGCGGTACAACCGCCGCGTCGTTCTCCGCGCGTGCCGGGCGCTCGCCCGCAGGAACTCGGCCAGCGGCGGGGCGAGCTCGGCCGGGTGCTCGGCGGCCCAGTCCTGCGCCGCGGACAGCCGGGTGCCGCCGTAGAGCGCGCTCGGGTCCCGCCGCTCCTGCTGCCAGGTCGTGGCGGCCGCGGCGAGCTGCTGGCGCACGACCAGCCCGGACCGCCCGGCCCGCAGCCACCCGTGCAGCCGCGGCCACGCGGTGAGCAGGGCCTCGTGGCTGAGCCGGACGGTGCCGTCCTCGGCGGTGACGAGCCGGTGGCGCACGAAGCGCTCGAGGGTCGCCTCGGCCCCGGCGGCGTCGGCGGTGTCGACGGCGAGCTCGGCGAGCAGCCCGGTGGTGGGCACGACCCGGCGCGTGTCGACGGTGTCGACGCCGACGTGCACGAGGGCGGTGAGGAGGCGCCGGGCGAGGTCGCGGCGCTGTTCGGGAAGGCCCGTGTACACCTCCTCGGCGGTGGCGGCGACGGCGCCGCTGATGCCGCCGGCCCGCCGGTAGCCGGCGAGGGTGAGCCGGCGGTCGGCGCGCCACATCGTGAACAGCACGTGCGCGAGCAGCGGCAGGGTGGCCTGTTCGGAGCCGAGGTCGGCCAGCAGCACCTCGACCAGGCCGGCCTCGACGTCGACGCCGGCGCGGCGGGCGGGCTCGGTGATGACGGCGCGCAGTTCCTCGCGGGTCATCGGCCCGACGGTGAACTGGTGCTCCTGGGCCGCCTCCAGCAGCGCCGGGTGCGCCAGGGCCTGGGCGTAGAAGTCGGCGCGCAGGCCGAACACGACGACGGTGCCGTCCGGCGGTTCGAGGAAGCCGCCCGTATCGAGCAGCTCCTCGGCCTGGTCCACGACGAGCAGGACCCGGCCGGTCGCCGGCAGTTCCGGCGTGCCGGCGACCGGCGTCACGACCTCGGCCGTCCAGCCCTCGGCCCGCAGGGTCGCGACCAGGCCGGCCCGCAGCAGCGACGACTTGCCGGAGCCGGACGCGCCGACGACGAGCAGCAGCCCGCCCCCGGCGGCGTGGCGGGCCTCGACCCGTTCCCGCAGCGCGGCCGTCATCCGTTCGCGGCCGAAGAACCAGGCGGCGTCGGCGGGCTGGAAGCTGGCCAGGCCCCGGTACGGCTCCCCGTCGGCGCCGCGGCTCACGGGCCGGTGCCGGATGCGGTGCCAGGCGTCGAGCCAGTCCCCGGTCGCCCCGGCGGGCACCGCGCACGCCTCGAGGACGCGCACGAACAGCGGCTGCGAGTGCAGCGACGGCAGGCCCCGGCCGGAGAACCAGTCGCCGAGGGTGCTCAGCGAGGTGCGGGCGCCCGCCTTCGCGGCGACCTGGCGCACGGAGAGGCCGGCCCGCTCGCGCAGCGCGGTGAGGGCCTCGGCGAAGGCGGCGCGGTCGTCGACGCGCCGAGGGTCCGGTACGGCGGGGGGAGTACTCATCGCGCATGAGAACGTACCGAACGCGACGGTTCGGGGGAACAACACCTAGGATCCTAGGACGCGTAAGGCCGTGTGATCCCGAGTCGCAACCGCGGGACGGTCAACGGAGCCCGAACGGTGCCGACGATCCGGGTAGTGCGGCCCACCGTGGGCCGGGCGCGGACGGGAGCAGCGGTGCCACGATCGCAAGCCAAGCGGCGCGTCGCGTTCATCGGGCTGGCCGCGGTGCTGCTGGTGCTCACCGGGGTGAGCGTGGCCGGCACGGTCACGACGCGGCACGCGGCACGCGGCGACGTCGGCGCGCACGGCGTCGTCGCTGGCCGAGGCGTACCACCGCGCCCACGAGGCGGTGTCGCTGGAGGAGATCGCCGAGCAGCAGTACCGCCTGGAGCCCGAGCGGCACGCCCGCGTCGAGCACGCCGGCGCGGCCGGCGAGCTGGAGGCGGCGCTCGAGGACATCGAGGGGCGCGGCGGCGCGACCGACCGGGTGCTGACGGCGCGGACCCGCACGCTGCACCGGCAGTACCGGACCGCGATGGAGACCCTGTTCCTGGCGGTCGACCGGGCCGACCCGGTGGGGATCCGCCGCGTCGACCAGGACGAGGTCGACCCGGCCGAGGGCCGGATCAAGACGCTGCTGCACGACGCCGAGGACGCCCAGGACGCCGGCAGCCCGGGCCGTCGGCGCCCGCCTCGACCGGGTCGAGCAGCTGGTGTTCGTGGCGACGCTGCCGTCCTTCGCCGTCGGGCTGGGCATGATCGTTGTGTTCACGCTCGCCGCGACCGGCTACCAGCGGCGGCTGGTGCGCCAGGTCGGGGTTCGTTGTGGTACGAGCGCGGGGTCACTTGGACGGGGGGCTGACCGACGACGCTCGGCCGGTGGTGGCGGGAGCCTCCGGCCCCCGCAACGTGTAAGCGTGGTCCCGGTTCGTTGTTTCTTGCGGTTATGCCTCTTGGCCGTTGTTTCCTGGCGGGTTCGCGCGGGTCGTCATTCGGTGGTCCGGACCGTGCGCCATATGAAACGGGGCGGGATCGGCGGCGGTGGTTTGGGATAATCGATATATGCGGGGGCAGCGGGGGTTGTTCAGCCGGGCCGAATTGGCCGCGATGCGCGATCCGACTCGGCGGCGTAACTATTCTGCGAGTGCTGAGCGGTTTCGGCGGGAACATCAGGAGCGTCGGAACTGGGGGCTTGTGCGGCGGCACAATACGAAGCTTGAGCGGATGTTCGGCCGTGTCGAGGCGGCCGAGGCGTATTTTCAGCAGCGGGCCCGGGCCGTTCTCGCGCCGGTCCCGCCGGTCCCGCCGGTCCCGCCGGAACCGGCGGTTGAGTCGGCGGAAGTTCTGACGCCGAACGCCGGGCGGGTCGAACCGGCCGGACGCGCGACACCGAACGCCACGCGGGTCCAACCGGCCGGACGCCCGACACCGAGCGCCACGCAGATCGAACCGGCCGGACGCCCCGTGCCGATGGTGTCGCAGGTTGAGCAGGCCGGATGCCCCGTCCGGCCGGATGGGCGCCCCGCGGGGCCCGCCGCCGACACCGGCGGCGATCCCGCGCCGCCGCCCGGCCGGCACGACGCCGAACGTTCCGAGGCCGCACGTGCCCCACGAAACATTGGACAATCGAACGGAGCCCGGCGCAGCACGCGTTCCGCCGACGCCACCGAAAACCGGCAACAACGGGCCACTGCCCCCACACGGCACCCGCACCGCCAATGTGCTGCACGACAACCCGAACCGGCACGTTCGATGTATTGCCGGTCCGCCACAGCGATTCGAGCCGGGCCCAAATGGCTCCAACGCCGCCCGCTCGCGGCACGCAATGAAAAGCGAGCGACAACATCCGGCCGGCGCATCGGGCGTGACCTTGACCTACTGTCGGTCGCTTCTATCGGATTTATCGCCTGTCGGGCCGCAGCGTGCGGCTGGGTAGGCGGCCGTAGACCGTGCGGTACTCGGCGGTGAACCGGCCCGGGTTCGCGTACCCCCACCGCCGGGCGATCGCCTTCACCGTCGCGCCCGCGCCCGGGTCGGACGCCTGCAGCTCGCGGTGCACCCGGTCGAGGCGGACCTGCCGCAGGTACTCCAGGGGCGTCTGGTTCAGATGCCGGCGGAACGCGACCTGCAGTCCCCGCACCCCGATCCCGGCCGCGGCGGCGATCTTGGCGGCGGTGAGCGGCTCTACTTGCCGTGGGTGCGGACCTCGAAGTATCCGGGACTTGCCAAGCCGACCTCCAGCCACATCGACCCACGTGGGACTCATGTTGCCGTAATCGTCGCCTTCGCGGGCACGGACCGCCACGTAAGCCACCCGGCGGCGAACGCGACGGGCAGCGCGACGCCGGCCGCGGCCGCCCCGACCGTTCCGGCGGCGACCCCGGTGACCAGGGCGAACGTCCAGTAGCAGGGCAGACTGCGGACGAGCCCTCCCATGACCTGCCGAGCCGCTGCGCCGCGCCCGTCCGCGCAGGTCAGCGCGTGCGTCTCCCCGTCGCCGACCCGCCCGGCGGCGGCCCGCACCCGAATGGTGCGGCGTTTCCCGCCCTGCTCACCCGCGAGGGTGTCCCCGGTTCGGGCGTCGGAGGCGGCCCGGCTCCGGCCCCGCAGCGTGACGGCGACCGCGAGGGTGGCACTCATGGCGGGAAACGCGGCGACCACGCCGGCGGCGACCGGCCCGACGGCCGCGGCCGTCCCCAACGCGCCGGCGACGACGGCGGCGCTGGCGACACAGGTCAGCGCCGGGCTGGATGAACGTCCCGGCTCAGGCATCCCCGGGGCGACGAGCCGGCGCCCGGCCGCGAGCGCCGGGATCCCGAGCGCCACGGCGACGGGCATGGGCAGCCACAGCAGGGCGAACGTGCAAACGACATACGCGGCGGTACCGGCCGCGAGCCGCACCGCCGCACCGCCCCCGGCCCGGGCGAGGGCGACGGCGAACGCGACCTGACCGGGCACATGGGCGGCGGCCGACAGTGCCATCGCCCGGGCATCGTGCGGCCCGGAGGTGAGGCCGACCGCGGTCACGGCGACGGCGAGACTGACGGGCAGCGCCGCCACCCAGCCCGCCGCGGCCGCCCCGGCGCGTCGCTCGGCGAGCGCGGCGAGGGCCATCACGAGCGGGGCGAGCAGCACCGGGATGAGCACCATGCCGTCAACCTTCGCCGGAGCCATACGTCGAGACCAGCGCACGTTTCGCACGCAAACCCGTGGGACAGGACGAACGATCGGCGGCGTGGCAGGATTCGGGCGGTGGAGCTGCGGAGGCTGCGGCTGCTGCACGAGTTCTCCCGGCGGGGAACGGTGGCGGCGGTCGCGGAGGCGTTGTCGTACAGTCCGTCGTCGGTGTCGGTGCAACTGGCCGAGCTCGAGCGGGAGGCGGGGGCGAAGCTGCTGCGGCGCGCCGGGCGCAACGTCGAGCTCACCGCGGCCGGTTGGCGCCTCGCCGAGCACGCGGCCGAGGCCCTGGCCGCCGACGAGACCGTCCGGACCGAGCTGGCCCGCCTCGGCGGCGGCCCCCGCGGACGGTTGCGGCTCACGTTCGTGCAGTCGATGGCCCTGGCGCTGCTGCCGGGCGTACTGGCGCGGATCGGTGACACGGCCCCCGGCCTGGAGGTCGACGTGATCCATCGCGAGACCGCGCCGGCGCTGGAGGAGCTGCGTTCGCGGGCGGTCGACCTGGTGGTCGGCATCGAGTACGAGGCGGTGCCGGTCGGCCGCCACCGCGACGTCGAGCGGCGCGACCTGCTGCGCGAGGACGTCCTGCTCGCCCTGCACCCGCGGCACCCGGCGCTGCCTGCGCGCGGACCGGTGCGCATCGCCGCGTGCGCGGAGTCGGCGTGGGCGGCCGGTCACCCCGGCACGGGGCTGGACGCGGTCATCCGCAACGTGTGCAACCGCCTCGGCGGGTTCGCGCCCGACATCCGCCACCGCAGCGACGACGGTCTGATCCTGAGCGCCCTGGTCTCGTCGGGCCGGGCGGTGACGCTGCTGCCGGGCCTGCTGGCCACCGGCATGCCCCAGCTGACGGCGCGACGACTGCGCGAGGAGCGCGTACAGCGCACCGTGTTCACCGCGGCCCGCACGAGCGCGAGCGGCGCCCCCGCGGTCGAGGCGGTGCGGGAGGCGCTGCGCCACACGGCCCGCCGGATAGCGTCCCGCCGCCGCATCCTCGACGTATATCCATAGTGGACGCGCGCGGTGTGAATCGTTGCACTTCGCCTTGCCTGCGCCGCGGTTGGAGGGTTGGGTCGGGGCATGGCTCTGATCGCGTACGACGGTGCGGACGCGGCCGCGTTCCAGGCGACCCGGCACCTGCGGGACGAAGGCCTTGCGACCTGGCGGGCCGCGATCGAACGGCACTTCGAAGCCCGGGCCGGGATGCGCGTGCTCGACCTCGGCTGCGGCACCGGCAGCTGGGCGCGGGCCTTCCGCACGTGGTGGCCCGAGGTCGACGTCGTCGCGGTGGAACCGGCCGCGGCGATGCGTGAGCGTGCCGTGTTCGAGCCGGTCGTACCCGGTGCCGCCGACGACATCCCGTGCGCGGACGCCGGCCTCGACGCGGTCTGGCTCTCCACCGTGATCCACCATGTTCCCGACCTGCCGGCGGCCGCGCGGGAGATCCGGCGGGTGCTGAAGCCGGGCGCGCCCGTGCTGATCCGGTCCGCGTTCGCCGGCCGGCACGAGGGGATCAGCCTGTTCCGCTGGTTCCCGGAGGCCGTCGCCGTGCTCGACCGCTATCCGAGCGTCGCCGGCGTCGAGGCGGCGTTCGCCACCGCCGGTTTCGTGACCGCGGGTGGCGGGCCCGTCCCGCAGGTGACCGCCGCGTCGCTCGCCGAGTTCGCCGCGGGACTGCGGCGTGACGCGCACACCCCGCTGAAGCTGATCAGCGACGAGGCGTACGCGGCCGGCGCCGCCCGTCTGCGCGAGGCGGCACGCACGGTGCCCGGTCCGGTCGTCGACGCCCTCGACCTGCTGGTGTTGCGGTGAGGCCGGGCTAGGCGAGGTAGCCCGCGGCCTGGAGGCGGAACAGTTCGCTGTAGCGGCCGCCCGTGCCGATCAGTTCGTCGTGGGTGCCCTCCTCGACGATGCGGCCGTGGTGCAGCACGTAGATGCGGTCGGCGTGGCGGACGTTGGCCAGCCGGTGGGTGATGAGCAGGGTCGTCAGGCGGCCCTGGCGGTCGCGGATCGCCTGGAACAGGGCGTCCTCCGCGCGCGGGTCCAGCGCCGAGGACGGTTCGTCCATGATGAGCAGGTCGGCGGTGCGCAGGAAGCCGCGCGCCGCCGTGATGCGTTGCCACTGGCCGCCGGAGAGGTCCTGGCCGTTGGCGAACGTGCGGTCCAGCAGCGTCTCGTACCCGTGCGGCAGCTCCACGATCATCTCGTGGGCCGCGGCCCGGCCGGCCGCGGACTCGATGCGCGGTTGTGACGGTTCGGTGGCCGTGTCGCCGATGGCGATGTTCGTGGCGGCCGTGAACGGCCACTTGTGGTACTCCTGTGTCACCACGGCGATGCGCGCCTGCAACGCGGCCGGGTCCCAGTCGGGCAGCGGGCGGCCGTTCCAGTCGATGGTGCCCGCGTCCGGCGTGCGCAGGCCGGCGATGATCGAGGCGAGCGTGGTTTTGCCGGACCCGTTCTCGCCGACGAACGCGACCGTCTGCCCGGCGTACACCGACAGGGAAACATCGTCGACGGCCGGCGTGTCGCGGTCCGGATAGGCCAGGCTCACCCCGCGCACGTCGAGCCGGCGCAGCGGGCCGGGCGTGGCCCGCTCGCCGGTGTCGTCGCCGGGCAGGTACTGCGCGGCGCGCTGCATGAACCCGGTGTAGTCGCCGAAGTGCCGGCCGTCGGTGTAGATGCGGTCCATCTGCAGGGTCACCGTGGTGAGCGAACGTTGCGCGGTCTGCACGGCGATGACGCACGTTGCCGCCGCCGCGATCGGGATCTGACCACGAACGAGCAGGAAACCGAGCAGGGTGTACACCCCGACGGTCGCGATCCCGCCGACGACCGACCCGACGCTGGTCGTGGTCGTGACCCGCCGGGCCAGGGCCAGCTGGATGTCGGTCTCGGCGCCCATCACGCGGTCGTACTGGTCGAGCAGGAACCGGCGCAGGCCGTAGGAGCGCAGCTCGGTCGCCGAGTCGCGCTCGGCCATGAGCCGGTGCAGCAGCCACAGCCGCCGGCGGCGCACCGAGCCGGCGATGAAGGTCTGGTACCGGTGGTGCCCGGCCCGCAGCGCCGCCCACGCGTTCGGCACCGTCGCCACGAGCAGCGCGAACAGCAGCAACGGGTGGATGACGATCACCGCGGCGGCCACGGCGAGCAGCCCCGCGAGGCCCGCGAGCAGGTTCATGGCGCCCTGCACGAGGCCGACCGCGGAGTCGGTGCCCCGCGACGCGCGTTCCATGTCGTCGGCGAACGCGTCGGCGTCGAAGGCGTCCAGGCGCACCGCCGTCGTCACCTCGAACAGTGCGCGTTCGACCTCCCGGTCGACCCGCGGGGTCAGCCCGTTCTGCGCGTATCCGGTCGCGATGCCCAGACCCGCGCGCAATCCGGTGACCGCGGCGAGCACCGCGAGCGCGGGCAGGGCCGCGGTGACCCGCTGCGGTGTCGGGCCGCCCGCGAACAGCTCGACGAGCACCCGCCGGGTCGCGAGCAGCCCGAACGAGGCCAGCGCCCCCGAGCCGACGGTCGCCACGCCGACCAGCAGCGTGCGGGCCCGGTCGGCCCGCCAGCTGAGCCGGACCGCGGCCGCGAGCAGGCGCGGCAGCTCCGAGAAGACCGCCCAGGTGCCGGCCTCGGCCCGGGCCCGCACCCCGCTCTCCCACCACATCTCCCGCAGCTCGGGCAGCACCGAGTCCGCGGGCCCGGCCTGGCGCGGCACGGGCCGGGCCACGGTGTCGGTCGAGTCCTCGGCGCTGGGTGCGGCCACGGGGAGCCTCCGTCCGTCGACATCCGACGATGCCCGACGGCGGGGGCCGGGACAAGGCGACTCCACCGGAAGGGTGCCGTTGTTCATGTGTTCATTCATCAGTGACACCCTGCGCGGCATGGACCTGCCGTTCCCGGCGCTGTGGCTGCGCGACAACTGCCCGTGCCCGGCCTGCCGCGACCCGCGCAGCGGCCAGAAGCTGCACACGGTCGCCGACCTCGACGGCGAGGTGAGCGTCGCGGCCTCGGCCGAATCCGGCGGTACCGTGTCCGTGCACTTCTCGGACGGGCACGTCGCGCGGTTCGAGCGCGCCTGGCTGGACCGGCACCGCGACGTCGACGCGGCCGGCGACGGGCGCACCGAGACCGGCAAGGACCTGTGGGACCGCGTCGCGCCGCCCGAGGCGGGGTGGGCCGGGTTCCGGGCCGACCCGGGGCCGGCGCTGGACGCGCTGTGGCGCACCGGGTTCGTGCTGCTGCGCGACACGCCGGTCGCGCCCGGCACGGTCCTGGCCGTCGCGCGCACGTTCGGACATGTGCGCACGACGAACTACGGCGAGCTGTTCGATGTGCGCATCGAGCGGCAACCGGGCAACCTGGCGTTCACGTCGCGCGCGATCGCGCCGCACACGGACAACCCGTACCGCGACCCGGTGCCGACGCTGCAACTGCTGCACTGCCTGCGCGCCGCGGCCGACGGCGGCGGCGAGTCGGGGCTGGTGGACGGGTTCCGGGCCGCGGTACTGCTGCGGGATCGGCATCCCGAGCACTTCGCGGTGCTGTCGCGCACGCCGGCCACGTTCGCGTGGGGCCGGCTGAGCGCGCAGCGGCCGATGATCGGGGTGGACGAGATCGGACGCATTCGCGAGATCCGGTACAACAATCGCTCACTGCAGCCGCTCGCCGGGCCGCGGGAGGGGCTGGAGGCGTTCTATGCGGCGTACCGGGCGTTCGATGCGCTGCTCAACCGGGCCGGCGCCATGGTCACCTTCGGGCTCGGGCCCGGCGACTGCGTGATCTTCGACAACACGCGCGTGCTGCACGCCCGCACCGCGTTCGACCCTCGCGCGGCCGCGGACCGGCACCTGCAGGGCTGCTACGCCGACCTCGACGCCGTCCAGTGGCTCGTCGCCCGCCCGCAGGCCGTAGGCGCGACCCGAGCCACCGCGGTTCGTTCTGGCGGGGTCCCATCGCTGGAGGCAGACTTCCCGGGATGAGCATCGAGGTCCACGACCACGACCCCGCCTGGCCGGCCCGCGCCGGTGCGGCGATCGCCGAGCTGCGGGACGCGCACCCGGGTGTGTTCGCCGTCATCGAGCACGTCGGCAGCACCGCGGTGCCCGGGCTGCCGGCGAAGCCGGTGATCGACCTCATGGCGGCGGTCGCCGCCCTCGACGCGGTCCCCGGGATCGGGCTCGGGTACGCGCCGATCGAGACCGGGATGCCCGAGCGGCTCTTCTACCGCCGCGAACCGGGGGCCGGGCCCGCCGTGCACCTGCACATTGTCACCGCGGCGTCCTGGCCCACCCGCAACGAGCGGCTCCTGCGCGATCATCTCCTGGCGCATGCGGCGGCCCGTGCGGAGTACGGGCGGCTGAAGCAGGGCCTGGCCGCGGCCGGGTCCGACGGTGACTCGTACACGCGCGCGAAGACCGGGCTCATCCAGCGGCTCGTCGACGCGGCCCGGCGTGAGCGGGGCCTGCCGCTGGTGTCCGTCTGGGAGGAGTGACGCGGCTCAGCGGCGGGTCGGCAGGCGGCCCAGCAGCGACGGGCGGGAGGCCTTCAAGGAGGCCCGCACGGCGGCGAAGCCGGTCGCGGTCATGTGCGTCTCGTAGGCGCCGATCGCCGGGATGAGGTCGCCGGGGCAGGTCAGGGCCTCGCACAGCCGGGCCGCGTCCAGCAGGGCCAGGTTCGCGCCCGAGCCCTGGGACGGGGCCATCGCGTGGATCGCGTCGCCCAGCAGGGTCACCCGGGTCGGGGTCCACCGTGGACACGGTACCGACGAGCGGACCGACAACGCGAACGTCTCCGCGACCGTCGCCTCCGCGATGAGGTGGCGCAGGTTCGGGTGCCAGGAAGCCAGGCGGGCGGCGACCAAGGCGTGCAGGGCGGCGGGGGAGAGGGACTCGAGGTCGGGGCCGAGGACGCCCGCGCGCGCCGAAAGGCACCACATCACGTAGTCCTCCACGGCGGCGGAGCGGACCAGGCCCAGGGCCAGGCCCAGGCGGCGGCGGTCGGTCACCGGGCAGAAGCCGTCCCACAGCGGCGGCGGAACCGACGACCGGACGCCCTCCAGCGGGGTCCGGCCGTAGATGCAGTGGGTGCCGACGTCGATGAGCCGGGCGTCCGGGAGGTACTGGGCCCGCACTCTCGAGCCGATCCCGTCCGCGCCCACGAGGACGTCGCCGTCGGCGTGGGAGCCGTCGGTGAGGTGCACCCGGATGCGGTTGCCGGGGAGCGACGCGTAGCGCTCGAAGGCCGATCCGAAGTGGACGGTGCCGTCCAGGCCGGCCAGCAGGAGGCTCCGCAGGGCGCCGCGGTCGACCGACGTGCTGTCGGGGTCGGTGATCTCCACCGTGTGCAGGGTCTTCAGCTGGGGCGTCAGGACCGTCACGCGGCGGCTCGGGGTGCCCGTGATCGAGGGGAGCCGCGCGAACAGGGCCGGCGACAGGCACGAACGCAGGGCCGACGTGGCCCGGGTGTCCAGGTGCAGGCGGTACCCCTGCCGGCGGGCCCGCGGGCCGGCGTCCCGCTCGAAGACCGTCACGTCGACGCCGCGGCGGCGCAGGCCCTGGGCCAGGCCCAGCCCGCCCACGCCGCCGCCGACCACCAGGACCCGCATCCCACCGAGGCTAACGCCCGCCACCAAACCGCGGCGTCACAGGTCGCGCCGCGAGAAGGCCGTGGCCGCCAGGCCCAGGATGACCGCCACCCACAGCGCCGACCACGCCACGTACCCGCCCGTGGCCGGGGCGTCGCTGAGGAACGGGTGGCCCGCCATCGACGGTTCGAAGCTGGTCAGGCCCGGGCTCTCCAGGGCGTTCATCGCGCCCCGCCAGAGGCCGTCGGTGGGCAGCAGCACGCGCGACACGGCGCCGACGCGGGCCACGCCGGTGTTGCCCAGGGCCGCGCCGATCGCGCCGACGACGCCGGCGACCCAGGTCGCGCCGAACAGGCCGACGGCCACGACGCCGGAGGCCATCGGGGAGATGACGGCGGACAGCAGCAGGCCGAGGGTGAGCAGGACCGTCGTCTGGCCCGCGAGCAGGGCGAGCCCGGCGACGGGGTGCGGCGGCCAGTACCCGACGGTGGCCCGCACGATGACGAGCTGGGCGAGGCCGGCCAGGCTGACGAAGCTGCCGCCGAAGATGACCAGACCGAGCCACTTGCCGAGCAGGACGGCGGGGCGGCGGACCGGGCGGGCGAGGATGGCCTGGGCGATGCCGGACTCGACGTCGCCGGCCAGGGTCGGGCCGGCCAGGAACGCGGTGCCGAGCGCGGCGATGAGCGACAGCCCGAACATGACGAGGTTGAGCACCACCGACGCGGCGATGCGGGACTCGCCGGTGGTCAGGTCGCCGAACTCGGCGTCGAGGCGGTCGAAGCCCCACGCGCTCAGGCCGAGCAGGATGACGGTGAGCACGGCGAGCGAGCGCAGCACCTTGCGCCGGGCCG
Source organism: Dactylosporangium sp. NPDC049140 (assembly GCF_040648435.1). Lineage (NCBI taxonomy): Bacteria > Bacillati > Actinomycetota > Actinomycetes > Micromonosporales > Micromonosporaceae > Dactylosporangium > Dactylosporangium sp. NPDC049140. The sequence continues at coordinate 22,088 of NZ_JBEZDS010000011.1, forward strand.
CCTCGTGCAGGGTGAGGGCGGCGATCGTCAGCACGGTGTTCACGGCTGGTCCCCCGTGCCGGTGCGCAGGATGTCCAGCAGGCGCTCCTCGAGCGTGATCCGGCCGGGCTCGACGGCGTGCACGCGTACGCCGAGGCCGACCAGGTCGGCGACGAGGGCCGGCACCGTTGACTCGTCCGGTTCGGCGGGGAGGGTCACGGTGTACGTGTCGCCGTCCTTCGCCAGCGGGCCGGCCGCGGCCAGCCGGGCCTGCGCGCCGGCCCCGACGTCGCCGAGGCGCAGGCGCAGTTCGCGGCGGCCGAGCAGCTCGGCCAGGGTGCCGGCGGCGGCGACCCGGCCGTGGTCGAGGATCACGACCCGGTCGCAGACGCGCTCCACCTCGCCGATCAGGTGCGAGTTGAGCAGGACCGCGACGCCGCGCGCCCGCAGCGACAGCAGCAGGTCCCGCACGTCGGCGCGGCCGATCGGGTCCAGCGCGCTCGTCGGCTCGTCGAGGACGACCAGCTCGGGCCGGGCCACGAGCGCGACGGCGAGGCCCAGGCGCTGCTGCATGCCCTTGGAGAAGCCGCCGACCCGGTCGCCGGCGCGGTCCGCGAGCCCGACCAGGCCCAGGCACTCGCGCCGGTCCGGCTCCGGGACGCGGGTCCCCGCGAGCCGGACGTGCAGGTTGAGCACTTCAAGGGCGGTGAGCCAGGGTTGGTACCGGAACAGCTCCGGCAGATAGCCGACCCGCGCCCGGGACATCGGGTCCGCCGCGGGGCGCCCGAGCAGCAGCACCTCGCCGGCGTCGGCACGGACCAGCCCGAGCAGGATCTTGATCGCGGTGGACTTCCCGGCGCCGTTGGGGCCGAGCAGGCCCAGGACCTCACCGCGCGCCACGGAGAACGAGACACCGTCGACGGCGGTGCGCTTGCGGTACCGTTTGCGCAGCCCCGAGCACCACACCGCGGCCGACGGTTCGCTCACGGGTTCCACCGCAGCCCCCGGGCCACCGCCAGCACCTCGTCGGCGCTCATCGTCCCGGCCACGGCGGTCACGACCCCGTCGCTGACCCAGAACACGGCCGACATCGTGCCGTCGCGCAGGCTCAGCACGATCGCCGGGGCGCCGTTGACGTCCGCGGTCGCGTTGGTCTCCTGGCCCGACTTCACGATGAGCGGCAGCGTGGTGCCGTCGGCGGTGAACGTGCGCAGCTGGGCCGCGACCGACTCGGGCAGGCCCGGCAGCGACAGCATGTAGTCGCGGGCGGTGGCGAACGCGATGCCGGAGGAGTCCACGGTCGGGGCGTGCACGCGGCCGGCCGTCAGCGCGGGCGCCCCCGATGCCGACGGCCACACGACGGCCACGCCGGGCCCGGCGGTGAACCGGAAGTGGCTGCCGTCCAGGCCCGGGGGCGGCGGCGGCAACGGCCGGCCGAGGGCCTGGGCGGTGCGGGCGGCCTTGGCGGCGGAGAAGGTGAACACGGCGCTGGCGCGGTTGCCGACGTGGTACGTGGGGGCGCCGCTCACCCCGCGGGGCGGGCCGGCCAGCCGGGGCACCCCGAGCCCGGAGGCGGCCCGGGCCGCGTCGGCGTCGGGGACCTCGCGCACGTCGGCGCGCTCGGTGAAGGCGACGTCGCCGTACGCCGACAGGTCCGGCAGCTTCACCAGGTCGGCCGGCGAGACCGTCACCGGGGCGACCCGTTCGGTGCGGAAGATGGGCAGCCAGTCCGTGGCGGCCGCGGCCGTGGCCCCGGTCAGCAGCGCGACGGCGGCGGCCGCGGCGATCACCGGGCTGCGCCAGCCGGTCCGCCACCGCCCGGGCCGGGCCACGGTCGCGCTGCGGCCCTCGGGCGTGTCGAGGTTCACCGACAGCCGCCGCCAGCCCGCGTCGACGTCGACCTCCGGCTCCTGGCGCAGCAGCGTCTCGATCAGGCCGGCGTCCTCGCCGGCCGCGGCGAGCCCGGCCCGGCACACGGGGCAGCCGGCCACGTGCTCGCGGTCGGCGTCGGCGATGCCGGCCGGCTCGTCGAGCAGGCGGCGCAGCGTGCCGTCACTCGGATGGCGCATGACGGTTCAACTCCTTCTCCGGGTCCGCGCAGGGAGTGCGGTCACTCGTGGCGTTCATGGCGGTTCAGCTCCTTGCGCAGCGCGACCTCGGCGCGGCGTACCACGGTGCCCACGCTCCCCGCGGACAGCTCCAGCGCCGCCGCGACCTCGGCGTAGCTCAGGCCGCTGTGGCGCAGGACCAGGGCGACGGCCTGGCGGCGGGGCAGCCGGGCCAGGGCCGCCCGCACCCGGCGGCGCTCGTCGCGGGCCACGACGTCGTCGGCCACGTCCGGCGCCACCGGGTCGGCGGCGCCGGCGGCCTCCTCGCGGGAGGCGCGGCGCCGGCCGGTGCGCAGATGGTTCAGGGCGGTGTGCGCGGCGGCGACGCAGAGCCAGCCGAGCGCCTCGCCGGCCGGCACCGCCGAGCGGCCGAAGGCCAGGAACGCCTCCTGCGCCACGTCCTCGGCCTGGTCGCGTGAGCCCAGGACACGGGCGGCGACGGCGACGACCCGCGGGTACGCGGTGCGGAAGACCTCTTCGAGGTCGGCCCGCACGGCCGGTCCTCGCCTCGGCGGACTCGACACGGGTTCGGCGCCCCTCCGCTCGGCCGGCAGCAGTTCCTGCTTCACATCTTCCAAGCACCGCCGCGGCCCGGAATGTGACACCGAGGTCAGGACACGGCGGTCAGGCGCTGCTCGAAGTACGACATCTGCGGTTCCGCCTTCAGGTTTTTCGCGAGCTCGAGGGCCTCCTGCCACTGCCGGCGGGCGCGGCCCCGGTGCCCGGCCGCCTCGTCGAGGGCGGCGATGCGGGCGTGGACCTCGGCCTGGGCGAGGCGCGACCCGGTGTCCTCGGGGTCCAGGACCGCGCGGCGGCGCCGGCTCGCCAGGGCCAGCCGGTAGAGGGCGCGGGCCAGGACCGGGTCGCCGGTGTCGCGCAGCCAGTCGCCGAGGCGCTCGCGGGCCTCGGCCAGGTCCCGGTGCAGGGCGCCGGTGCGCGGGAAGCGGTGCACGAGCGCCTCGGCGGCCTCCGTGGCGCCTTCGAGGTGGCCGCGGACCTCCTCGGGGTGCTCGGCCGCGACGGCGTAGTCGGCCTGCCGGCGGTGGGCGGTGGCCAGGTCGCGCTGGGCGTCGACGCTGTCCGGGTCGTCGCCGGCGAGCCGCTGGGCGAGGGCGACCGCGCCCGCGAAGTGGCCCGCGGCGCAGGCGACGTCGCCGGCGTGCAGGTCCATGTCGCCGAGGCGCCAGTACGACTGCAGCAGCCGGCGCTGGAAGCCGGCGTTGCCGGAGTCCGCGTCGGTGAGCCGGCCCGCGATCGCCGCCGCCTCCATGGTGAGGTCGCGGGCGTTGCCGGGGTCGAGGCCGGCGAGGGCGTCGAGGCAGTCGAAGAGGTGGCCGAGCAGGGGGCCGTTGTCGGGGTCGTCGGCGTCGAGCTTGCGCCAGATGCCCAGCGCCTCCTCCAGCGGGGCCCGGGCGCCGGCGGCGACGCTGCCGAGGCCGACCGCCAGATCCCAGCGCAGCCCGGGGTTGTCCGGGTCGGCCGCGACCAGCTCGCGGCGGATCCGCAGTGCCTCATCCCCCATCGTGCGGGCCCGGTCCGGGTCGGAGTCGTCCAGGGCCAGCCGCACCATCTTCAGGTAGCTCGTGCCGACGTTGCGCCGCAGCTGGACGTCGGCGGGGTCGGCCTCGGCGAGCCGGACGTCGATCGCCAGCGCCCGCTCGTAGTGGCGGCGGGCGTCGGCGAGGCGGCCGAGGCGGTGCAGCAGCCGGCCCTGGCTGTCGAGGGCGGAGCTGAGCGCGATCTGCGCGCCGGTGTCGTCGGCGTCGGCGCCGGCGGCGCGGCCGGTGACGGCGACCGCCTCCGCGCCCTTCTCCGCGGCGGCGGCGGTGCTGCCCGTGGCCTCCAGGGCGTCGCGCTCGCGGGTGAGCAGCGACAGGTACGCCGGGTGCCCGGCCGGCAGCTTCTGCGTCACGTCGCCGAGGAACGCCGCGACCGCCACCTCGCCCGAGAGCTTCGGCAGCACGAGCGCGGCGAAGTCGGCGAGCTCGTCGCCGTCGAGGTGGTACACCCCCTCGGTCACGGTCGCGAAGGCGGCCCGGCCCGCGTCGAGGATGCGCCGGCACGCGGCCGCGGCGCGCCGGTGGCGTTCGGGCCGCCGGTCGCCCTGCGCCTTCGTGAGCGCCTCGCGCAGCCAGGGCTCGACCACCGCGCCGTCGTCGGCGAGGCCGGCGAGGGTCAGGTCGCGGAGCCGGTCCAGGTGCGCGGCGACGGCCGCGGTGTCCTCCGTGGACGGTTCGCGGCCGAGCACGGCGAAGGCGAGGTCCTCGGCGCCCACCGGGATCCGGGACACGGCCAGCTGCAGCAGCGTCTCGCGGGCGTCGGCCGGGACGAGGCCGAGCAGCTCGGTCAGCAGCACGTCCTGGGCGCCGAGGGCGACCGCCTGGCGGGCGGCGTCCGGCGCGGCGGCGCGCCGCAGGTGCTCGAGCCGCGTGAGCGTGCGCAGCCGCTCGGTCACCTCGGGCAGGCGCGCGCCGCCGTGCAGCAGCGCGTCGACGAACTCGACGAGCCGCGGGTGCCCGCCGACGGTCGCCACGATCAGCTGCATGTCCTCGGTGGACAGTGCGCGCACGCCGGGCAGGCGCAGCAGGAGCCGGGCCAGTTCGGCGTCGCTCAGCGGCCCGACGTCCACACGCGACAGTGCGGCCGCGCCCGGTACCGGATAACGGCTCGTCACCAGGACCTTGCCCCGCTCGGCGGCGCCGGTGAGCGTCGCGAACACCTCCGCGAAGCCCGGGTCGGCGAAGGCGTCACCGCCGACGGTCAGGTTCTGCTCGAAGTCGTCGAAAACGAGCAGGATCCGCCGCTCGCGCAGCGCATCGGCCAGCTCGTCCGGGCCGGCCGCCGCGACACCCGCCGCGGCCAGGTCCGCGAAGAGCTGCGGCGGGTTCCACACGCCCGCGTGCACGACGATCGCCCACGGGTCGGCGTCGTCGCGCAGCCGGGTCACGACCCGGCCCGCCAGCGCCGTCTTGCCGATCCCGGCCGGGCCGGTGAGCACGACCCCGTTGGCCAGCGGCGCGCCGGCGACGTCGTCGCGCAGCGTCTGCGTCACCGTGCGCAGCAGCCCGCGCCGCCCGACCAGGTCGCCCAGCAGCAGCTCGCGCACGCCCGCGCCGGTCGGCAGATCGGTGGGGTTCTCCAGGTGTACCGCGGGAGCCCCGCCGTCCCACAGCGGCCCGTCGGACGCGGCGAACAGCGCCGGCACCGCGTACTCGGGCCGCCGCCCGGCCGCCGTGTCGAACAGCTCGGCCCGCGCCCGGGCGACGGCCGCGGCGACGGTCGCGTTGTCCTCGGCGAGCGCGCGGTACACGCCGGTCAGCAGGCGCGTCGCGTACCAGTCGGTGATCGAGGTCTGCATCGCCAGCACCCGGTCGGCGCCGTGGCGCAGCAGCGTGACCGCCAGCCCGGCGTCGGCGTCGGCGGCCCCGCCGCAGCTGGACAGCACGATGAGGGGCAGCGCCCGCCCGCCGCGGCGCAGCGCGCGCACGAGGTCCTCGGCGCTCACCTCGACCGCGTTGCCGTCGCGGTCCTCGAGCTCCACGCCGTAGGGCGAGCCGTGGGCGGACAGGTGCAGCACGTGGTAGGCGTCGGCGCGCAGCGCCGCGGCGATCTCGGCGACCCCGGCCACCTCGAGGATGGTGAGCTCGGCCCGCCCGACCCCGCCGGCGACGGAGACGATCGCCTGCATCTCGGCCTCGACGTCCAGCGGCGGGTTGGCGGTCCGCTCGGGCGCCCCGACCGCCACGAGGATCTTCAGCGGCCCGGGCGACGCCGGATGCGACGGTACCCGCACGCCGGTGACCATCCGCGTCAGCCGCACCCCGCCGACGCCGACGAGCACCCGCTGGTCGGTGAGGCGCAGCAGCTCGAACGGCAGCTCGTGCGCGGGCCCGTCACCCTCGACGACGACGTCGAGCACGGTGCCGTCCACGCCCGCGGTGAGCAGGACGGTCACGTAGTCCAGCGCGTCGGCGTCGAACAGCGCGCCGCTCAGCCGCTGCCCGAGCCGCGCCAGCCGCGCCTCGGCGTCGGGCCGGTCGAGCAGCTCCCACACCTCGTCGCGGCCGAACGGCAGCGGCTCGTCGCGCTCGCCGAGCACCTCCCCGGCGAGGGTGGCGGTGCACCGGACCCGGCCGCCGTCCACGGCCACGGCCAGGCGCAGGTCGTGCCGCGTCGTGCGGGCCGCGTCGTGCTCGCGCAGCCACGCGAGGTCGTCGTCGCCGAGCTTCGTCACCGTCCGGTGCCGCGACCCGGCCTCGAACACGACACCGTCGGTGGCGAGGCCGTCACGGGCCTCCAGCCGCGCGTCGAAGCCGGCCGCCCGGACCAGCACCCACAGGTCCCGTACCGCGTCGAGGTGCGCCGCGTCCCCGGGCGCGAAGGCAATCGTGATCACCGCCATGCGCGCCATCATGGCAGGGCCGTCGATACCCGGTTGCGTCACGGTGGGCGCGTGCCAGGATGCCCAGGTGGACCTCGAGTCGCGGCTGCCGGCACACAACCGGTCACCGGCCGACTACGTGCGCCTGGCCCGCGATCCCGAGCTGCCGGCGGCGGTGCTGCGCGAGCTGGCCGGCTCCCCGTACCTCTTCGTCCGCTTCGCCGTCGCCGGGCACCCGAACGCCGACCTGGCCGCGCTGCGGCGCGTGTGGGAGGCGGGGGAGTGCAACGGGTACGACTTCAACCACCTCCTGCGTCTCCTCGCCGTGCACCCGGCCGCCGACCGCGGGCTGCTGCTCGAGGTGCGGGGGGCGGCGGCCCGGCTGCTCGAAACGGCGGTCGAGCGGCCCTACGCCGCCGTGCTCGCCCTCGCCGCCCGGCCCGAGCTCACCGACGCCGAGGTGCGAGCGCTGACCAACCTGCCGGGCGCGTCCCGGCGGCTGCGCCGCGGCATCCTGGCCGCGCTGGCCGAACGCTGAGGCCGCGGGCTCAGCTGCGGTGCGCGATGCCCCAGCGCGGGCGGGCCGCCGACGGTGGGGCCAGGTCGTCGGGCAGGTCGCCGAACGCGGCCGAGTCGTCGCGGGGCTCGTAGCCGGGCAGCGTGCAGCCGTAGACGCGCGGGGTGTTGGCGGAGACGCCGTGGTACACCCCGAAGCCGACGTCGGCCGCGAGCGCCGCCGCGACCAGGCGGTTGAGGTCGCCCGGGCTCAGCCAGCCGGCGCACCAGCTGCGCCCGAGCGGGCGCTCGGCGACGCCGCCCAGGCGCAGGCACACGGCCGACAGGCCCCACACGTCTGTGTAGGAGCGGGCCAGCTGCTCGGCGAGGACCTTGGCGGCGCCGTAGGGGCAGCAGGCGTACGGCGGGAGGTCCTCGGCCACGAAGGTCCGGCCGGCGTCGACGTGCCCGGCCATCGCGTGCAGCGAGGACGCCAGCACGACCCGGCGCACGCCGTTGGCCACGGCGGCGTCGAGCACGTTGACGGTGACGTCGGCGTTGGGGCCACGCAGCCCCGCCCACGGCGTGCCCGGGTCCGCCTGCCCGGCGAGGTGCACGACCGCGTCGGCGCCGGCCAGGACCTCGCGGGCGAACCCGGCGTCGGTCAGGTCCCCGGTGACGAACCCCGGCCGCGCCGCGATGTCCGTGCGCCGCACCTCGACGTCGAGGCGCAGCCGCCCCGCGACCCCGCCGGCGGCTCCCGTAATCACGATCATGAACAAACCCTACGTGATCGGGCACCATGGAACGGTGATCAGTATCGAACTGGCCGTCGAGCTGCGCGCGGCGGGCCTGCAGTGGCGGCCGGCCCCGGGCGACCGCTTCGCCATCCCGGACCGCGACCTCGACGACCAGGCCTTCGTGCTCAGCGACATGATCATCCAGGTGCACGACCTCCCCGGCGGCGAGACGGTCATCGGCTTCAACGGCACCACCGAGTGGGCCCTCGACGACATCGAGCGCGACGAGGCCATCTGGCTGCCGCACGAGCACCAGCTGCGCGAACGGCTCGGCTCCGGCTTCCGCGCCCTCGAGCGCTCCGGCGACGGCTGGCGCGTGGCCGTGGACGGTCACGCCGACTCGTTCGGGGCCACGCCCGGCGACGCCTACGCCCTGGCGCTGCTGCGCGTGCTGCGCGCCTGACCGGCTCCGGGGTACCGTGGCGCCGTGGATCTTCCCGATGGCCTGCGCGAGCTGCTCGAGCGCAACAGTCTGTGCTACCTGACCACCCTCATGCCCGACGGCTCGCCCCAGATCACCCAGACCTGGGCCGACACCGACGGCAAGCACGTCCTGATCAACACGGTGCGCGGCCACCAGAAGGTGCGCAACATCGAGCGCGACGCGCGCGTCGCCGTGGCCATCGGCGACCCGGCCGAGTCCCGCCGCTACTTCCAGGTCCGCGGCCGGGTCGTGTCCGTGACCGAGGAGGGCGCGGCCGAGCACATCGACGTCCTGGCCCAGCGCTACCTCGGCGGCCCGTACCCGTGGTTCGGCGGCCGCGACCAGGTCCGCCTCCTGCTCACCATCGAGCCGGAGCACATCACCGGCCACTGACAGTCCGGAACGGCATCCCCGAAACACGCGGCCGCCGCCCCGTTCATGCGACGGTGGCGGTCCGTTTGCCGATGACACTCCGCGTAGCGCCCCGATAACGTCCCGTTCGGAAATCGTCACTGCCGAACGGGCCCATGGAGGCGCGATGGCTCCCGTGCCACGCCACAGTTCACTGCTCGCGGTCGACGTCGAGGCCTACGCGAGCCGCACGGAAGCCGGGCAGGCGGCGGTACGCCGGGCGATGCACGACACCGTCCGGCAGGCCGCCCACGAGGCGGGCATCCCGTGGGACGAGTGCGAGCGGCAGGACCAAGGCGACAGCCTGCTGGTGCTGGCCCCCGCGTACGTGCCGGTGACCGGGCTCATCGACCCGTTCGTCGCCCGCCTCGACGGCCTGCTGCGCCGGCACAACGCGCTCGCCGGCGCCGAGGCGGCCGTGCGGATGCGGGTCGCCGTCAACGCCGGATACGCCGCGATCGACGGCGCCGGCTGGATCGGCACCATGGTCAACGCGACGGCCCGGCTGCTCAACGCGCCCGCGCTCAAGGCGGCGCTCGCGGCGAGCCGGCGGGCGCAGACGGCGCTCATCGTCTCCGACGAGATGTACCGCTCGATCGTCCGCCAGGGCCACCTCGGGCTCGACCCCGACTCGTTCCACGAGGTGCGGGTCAGCGAGAAGGAGCTCGACACCCCGGCGTGGATTCACGTGCCCGGCTACGCGCGCCCCGACGGCCTGGCCGGATCGGCCCCGCCCGCACCGCCGCCCGGTGATCACGCCGGCAACCGCGGCATCATCGCCGGCCGTGACGTCACCATCGGCCGCGACCTGCGCATCGGGACCGACTGATGGCCGACGAGGCGCCGCCGCCCACCGTGGGTGCCGCCGGCACCGGCGCCGGCACCGCCGACGGCGACGCCCCGTCCCGCGGGGTCGGCAGCGGCGTGCTGAACCTGGGCGCCGTCAGCACCACCAACGAGCTGCTGCGCGCCGCGCAGGCGACCATGGGCGCGTACGCGTTCAACCGCGGCACCGTCGCCGGCCGTGACGTCACCGTCCACTACCACGGCGCCGAGGCCAAGGCCCCGGAGTTGCTGCGGCGGCTGGGGCCCGACAGCGCCGACGCGGTGCGCGCGGCCTTCGTGCCGCCCGAGGGCTTCGCCGAGCTCAGCCGGCTGGTCGGCGGCGTGCACGTGGTGCTGCTGCGGGCCACCCCGCGCGAGGGCGCCGACACTGCGGCGCTGCGGCTGCTGCTGGACCTCGGGGCCGGGCCGATGTACCGGCTCGACCCCCGCCGCCCGCTGGCCGACCTCGCCGTCGAGTCGCTCGAGGCGGCCGCCGGGTATCTGCTCTCCGGCCTGTCCGACGCCGCCGTGCGCTCGCTGACCTGCCTCGACGTGGACGGCCTGGAGGCCCGGCTGCGGCCGCTGGGCTCCCGGCTGGTGATCATCGTGCCGGTCGGGGCGACGCTCGCCGACCAGGGCCTGCGCGGCTACGTGCGGACCCTCGGCGCGTCCCCGGCCGCCGCCGACGTGCTCACCGCGCACCTGCGCTGGCGGCTGCGCAGCGCCGTCGCCGCCGAGGAGCTGCTGCGCCGCGCCGAGGTGGCCGTGGCGGTACGGGAGTTCCTGCAGGGCGAGCCCAGCTGCCGTGACGTCGCCGACCTGGCCCGGCTGCTGGCCGAGGCGCACGGCACCGGCGGCGGCGCGGTCGACGTCGCGTGGGTGCTCGACGCGATGCGGCAGCGGGCGGCCGAGCACTTCGACGCGTGGTTCGACCGCCTCGACGACCTGCCGCTGCGCTGCACCGCGGTCGCGCTCGCGCTCTTCAACGGCCTGCCCTTCGAGATCGTCAACTACGCGGCCGCGCGGCTGCGGTCGCGCCTCGACGACCCGGCCGCCATGCGCACCACCGACACGGGCATCCGCCTGGTGAACCCGCTCGCGCCGCGCCCCGACCCGTTCCGCGAGACCCGCGCGGTCCGGCTGCGCCGCCTGCGGGCCCGGATCACCCACACCACGCTGCCGTCGCGGTACGGCGACACCCCGGCGCAGGTGATGTCCTACGACGACGCCGAGTACGGCCCGGCCGTCATCAACCGCGTCTGGGACGAGTACGACGACGTGCGCCCGGCGCTGGTCGACTGGTTCCGGGAGCTCGGCGGCGACCCGTCGGAGCAGGTCCGCACCTGGGTCGCCACCGCGGTCGGCCTGCTCGCGACCCGCGCGTTCGAGTACCTGCTCAACGCGGTCATCGAACCGTGGGCCCGCAGCGGCGCGAAGGGCCAGCGCGAGGCCGCGGCCATCGCCCTCGGCGTGCCGGCCAGCGTCGGCGGCCTGACCGAGCAGGTCCGCCGGGTCGTGCGGGCCTGGAGCACGCCCGACGACGAGGACGACGACGCCGCCGAGCTGCGCGCCACCGCCGCCCGCGTCTACGGCTCCGGGCTCGGCCCGTCCGCCCCGCACCAGGCCCTCGCCGGGCTGGAGTACCTCGCCGACTCCCCGGACAACGACGTGGCCAACGCGATCGGGCTCAGCCTCGCCGAGCTCATCGACTGGGACGACAAGCTGGCCGCGGCGGTGCTGACGGTCATCGTGCGGTGGCTCGGCGACCGGCGGTACCCGGAACGGATCACCAACGGCCACATCGCCTTCCTGCGCATCGCGCTCGACGTGACCCGCAAGGCCGAGGCCGTCGGCGAGGACGACGACACGCTGCGCTGGCCGCTGCTGCTGTACTTCGCCGAGACCCGCCCCGAGCTGTGGCCGACGATCGCGGGGCTGTGGCACGCCACCCTCAACGGCCCCATCTTCCAGGACGCCCAGTGGGCCCTGAGCAGCTGGGCCGTGACCGTCGAACCGGACCGGCGCTCCTGCGAGGCGATGGGCCGCCTCGCCGGCGCGATCGCCCGCGACATCCGCACCCGCAAGATCCTGCTCCAGCTGGCCCATGACTGGACCACGGGCCGCAACCCCGAACCGACGCCGCGCGTGGCGGCGAGTGTCATCCAGGCGTTGTCCGAAACGAAGTGAGGCGTCATGAACCAGCAGACCCCGAACGTCCCGATGTCGCCCGCCCCCGTCCCGGGGACGGCGTCGCCCTTCTCCGGCCGCAACGGCCGCGTCATCCTGCACGAGGAGCCGCTCACCCGGCTCGGCCCCGGGCAGGGCGCCAAGCCCCTGCGCGCGGCCGTGACCGCCGTCTACGCCCGCCCCAACGGCGACCTCGTCGCGTTGGGGCGTCCGTTGTACCCGTTCGAGAACACGATGCGCGGCTACCGCTACCGCTACGACGTCGGCACCGCGGACCGCGAGGACGAGTTCCACATCAGCGACGAGCTGCCCAGCAAGGAGGACATCTTCCGGTTCTACGCCCGGCTGCAGTTCGGCTTCCGGGTGCACGACCCGGCCGAGGTCGTCCGCCGCCGCGTCCAGGACGGCTTCATGGTGGCCGGCTGGCGGCTCATGGAGCGCATGCGGCGCATCAGCCGCCGCTACACGCCGGAGGAGTGCGCGGACGCCAACGACGAGATCAACGACTCGCTCGGCCAGGAGCCGCTGGAGCTCAGCGAGGGCATCACCGTGTACCGGTTCGCCGCGTTCCTGTCCCTGGACCAGCAGACCCAGGAGGCGATGCGCCGCCGCCGCGCGGTCGAGCACGACTACCAGTACGAGCAGACGTCGCACCGCCTCGAGCAGCTGCGCCTGACGTACCAGCACGAGCTGGAGACGGCCCGCATGGAGGCCGTGCGCAACGCCATCCACGGCGACCACGGCCTGCTCATGCTGCACATGGCGAAGAACCCCGCCGACACCCGGACCGCGCTGGAGATGGTCGCCAAGAGCAACGAGGCCGACCGCGACGGGCTGTTCAAGCTCCTGGAGAGCATGATGGAGAACAACCTCATCCAGAACATCGACCTGCAGGAGATCCGCGACGAGAACCTGCGCCGCATCCTGCAGACGGTCAAGGAGGACCCGCTGAAGGTCCTGCAGGTGCGCGCCGAGGCGGGGGCGCCGCTGCCCAACCAGCCGCGCCCCAACCAGTCGCTGCCCAGCCTGACCGCGGACGTCGAGACGATCACGGGCATCCCGATCCCGCCGTCAGCGGACTCCTGAGCCGGCTAGTTCGAGGCCGCGGCGGCCCGTGGTGCGAGCGTCCCGCGCACGACGAACATGCCGCCGCGGGCCTCGGGGCGCCAGCCGTGGCCGAGGGCGTACTCGACGACCGCGCGCACGTCGCGCGGCGTCGCGAAGCACGACTCGTCGGGCGCGGCCGGCTGCAGGTGCGCCTGCAGCACGCGCCCGTTCTTGCCGCCGTCCCAGACCCGCACGCGAACGGTGCGGTGCAGCCCGCCGCCGGCCGCCGGCCCGTACCGGACCGCGGCGCGCCACAGGAAGTCCCGCGGGCCGACGTGCAGTGTGCGCAGCTTGTGCATGGGTCCCCCTTCCGGCGATACTCCACAGTGGATGGATTGCGGTACCCAGAGAGGGACTCGAACCCCCAACGCGCCGGGTCTGAGCCGGCGGCCTCTTCCAGTTGGGCTACCTGGGCCTGAGCCAACGGGGAGAATCGAACTCCCTCCTCCGGGTTACGAATCCGGTGCACCACCGTTCGTGCTGCGCTGGCATCGCGCTCCCTCACATGGATTCGAACCACGCTTCCAGCATCCAGAGTGCTGTGTCCTGCCGGCTAGACGATGAGGGAAGGTCTGAGAGCCATCGACGGGAATCGAACCCGTTACTCTTGGGTGGAAGCCAAGCATGTCGCCGTGTACACCCCGATGGCCTGGTAGCGAGTAGGGGAGTCGAACCCCTGTTTCCGCGCTGAGAACGCGGCGGCCTGACCGCTGGCCGAACCCGCCAAGATGATCCATCCGCTGTGGAGTTGTCAACGAACGCACGTGACGCAGGGGCGACAGGATTCGAACCTGCAGCCGTCGGTTTTGGAGACCGGTGCTCAACCAGTTGAGCTACGCCCCTGAGCAAAAGCGGATAAGCAAAACCGCCCGGCCCCGGGTGCGGGGCGGGCGGCTGAGGGAGGCTCTCGAAAGAGCGCTTACCCTCGCCACCGTCCCGGCCGCTCGGCCGGCGTGAACAGCCCGGTGCCCAGCAGCTGCTGCTGCCCGGCTTCGGTCTCGGTCCACGTCGTCATCGCTGCGGCCTCTCGGTGTGTGTGCCCCGTTCGCTTACATGAACAACGGTACGCGCGGCGCTCGAGCCTGGGCAACGCATTAAATGCGTTAGGTTCGGACGTATGGGCGACGGGTACACGGCTCGGCTGGCGCCGCGGTGGCGGTGGCTGCTCGTGGTCGCCTCGCTCGCCGTGTCGGTGCCGGTGCTGTGGTTCGAGCCGGCGGTGCTCGGCGTGGCCGGCGCGCGGGTCGTGGCCGCCGTGCTCGTGGTGGTACAGGCGCTCGCGCTGTGGCTCGTGGATGTGCGGCCGTGGGCCGGGACGGCGGTCGTGCTGGCGGCCGGCGCCGGCTTCCAGGTGCTGTTCCCGGCGTTCGGGCCGGGGATCGCGTTCGTGGTGCTGTGCACGTACGCCTGGCTGCGTCCCGCCTCGGACTCGCTGCGGATGCTCGGGCTCGCGGTGGTGGCGGTGTGCGGGCCGGCGGCGGCGCAGCAGCGGTGGCTGGCGGCGGGGCTGTGGCTCGGGGCGTGCCTGCTCGCGTGGAGCTGGGGCGCCCAGGCCCGGGCCCGCGGGGCGCGGCGGGCGGCGGAGCGGCGGCAGGCGGCGCTGGAGGAGCGGGCGCGCATCGCGCGGGAGCTGCACGACGTGCTGTCGCACACGGTGTCGGTGATGGTGGTGCAGGCGGCCGCGGCCGGCGACGTGTTCGACGTGAACCCGGCGAAGGCGCGGGAGGCGCTGCGGCGCACCGAGGAGACCGGGCGGCAGGCGCTGGCGGAGCTGCGCTGGTTCCTGCGTACCGTGCGGGAGTCCGACGGCGACGAGAGCGGGCCGCAGCCGTCGCTGGACGACCTCGAGCGGCTCGCCGAGTCGGTGCGCGGGGCCGGGCTCGCGGTCGAGGTGGTGCGGGAAGGCGAGGGCGCGGTGCCGATGGCGGTGCAGCTGGGGGCGTACCGCATCGTGCAGGAGGCCCTCACGAACGCGCTGCGCCACGCGCGGGGGTCCAGGGCGACCGTGCACGTCCGGATCGACGACGGAGCGCTGGTGGTACACGTGCAGGACGACGGTCGCGGCGGAGCGTCGCCGTGGGCGAACAAGGGCAGCGGGCAGGGCCTCGCGGGCATGCGGGAACGGGCCCGGCTGCTGGGCGGGGTGTTCACGGCGGGGCCGCACCCGGGCGGCGGGTTCCGGGTGGAGGCGCGGCTGCCGATCGGGGAAGCAACGGGAGGAACGGCGTGACGATCAGGGTGCTCATCGCGGACGACCAGGCGCTGGTCCGGTCCGGGTTCCGGATGATCATCGAGGCGCGCGACGACCTCGAGGTCGTGGGGGAGGCCGGCGACGGCGCGGAGGCGGTGCGGCTCGCCGCCGAGACGGCGCCGGACGTGGTCCTCATGGACGTGCGGATGCCGGGCACCGACGGGGTCACGGCGACCCAGCGGCTGACCGCGGCCGGGCCGGCGCCGCGGGTCATCATCCTGACGACGTACGACCTGGACGAGACGCTCTACGCGGCGCTGCGGGCCGGGGCGAGCGGGTTCCTGCTCAAGGACGTCCGGCCGGCCGAGCTGGTGGAGGCGATCCGGGTCGTGGCCCGCGGGGAGGCGCTGCTGGCCCCGACGGCGACGCGGCGGCTGCTGGACCGGTTCGTGGCCACGGACACCACCCCGCCGGCCCCGGTCGGGGCGCTCGCACAGCTCACCGAGCGGGAGCGGGAGGTGCTGGGGCGGCTGGCGCGGGGCGCGGCCAACGCGGAGATCGCGGCGCAGCTGGTGGTGACCGAGGCGACAGTGAAGACGCACGTGTCGGCGATCCTGCGCAAGCTCGGCGTCCGCGACCGGGTGCAGGCGGTCGTGCTCGCGTACGACCTCGGGCTGGTCAAGCCGCGCCCCTCAGCCTAAAGAATGAGGAGATAGACCGGTCCCCGGGCCGAGGTGCCGCGCCGCCGAAATCCATAACGTCGACGGCATGAACCCGCAGCAGCGCAACGCGATCCGCCTCGTCGTGGGCCTGCTCATCGCCGCCCTGACGGTGAGCGTCTCCTTCGCCGTGCTCACGCTCGTCTTCCGCCACGACGTGCTGGCCTACCAGCACGCCCGGCACCCCGGCGCCGACCCCGCCGCCCTCGAACGCACCCTGTGGACGCGGCCGATCCCGATCCTGGCGGTCACGGTGCTCTACGTCTGGGTGATCCGCCGGCTCCGCGCCGGGGCCGCCGGGGCCTACCGCCGGGTGCGGATCGTCTCCGCGGTGGGCTTCCTCGCGGTGGCGTACCTGTTCCTGACCGCCGAGTACCCGGCGTGGCTGCGCGGCCTGCAGGGGGTACAACTGGCGCTCCTGGCCCTGCTGATCGTCGCGGTGAACCGTCCCGTGATGCGCTCGGCGTTCCCGGCCGTGCCGGACGAGCGCCCCCGCAACCGCCGGGCCGCGTGGCTGCTCGTGCTCGCCGCGCCGCTCGTCGCCGAGCTCAGCCTGGGCACGATCCCGCTGCGCACGGCTTGGGTCCTGCTCGTGTTCGCGCCGATGTACGGCGGGGGCGCGCTCTTCCTCCGCGAGATCGTGCGGCGCACCGGCGGCGGCTACGCGAACCTGCTGCTGATGGGCGTCGCCTACGGGATCGTCGAGGAGGGCCTGGTGCTGCAGAGCCTGACCAGCCCGCACCTCTACCACGCGGCGGACTGGGCGCCGCGGCTGTTCGGCCTGAACACCGACTACACGCTGCTGAACCTGGTCTACCACGCGGTGTTCAGCCTCACGATCCCGGTCGTGCTCGTCGAGCTCTGCTTCCCGGCCCACGGCACCCGCCCCTACCTGCGCCGCGGCGGCCTCGTCGCGACCGGCGTCGTCGCGCTGGCCGGGGCCGCGATCGTGCGGCTGGCGGTGCCGCCGGCGGAGGACCCCGGCTACACGATGCCGCTGGGCGCGGTGCTCGGCTTCGCGGCCGTCGCGCTGGGGGTGGCCGTGGTGGCTCTGCGGGTACACCCGAAACCGGCTCTTGCGCTGCGCGCGCCGAGCCCTCTGCCGCTGGCCCTGACCACCGGCGCCGCCGCCCTGCTGTTCTTCGGGCTGGCCCGGCCCTTCGGCGGCGCGCGGCAGCCGCTGTTCACCCACGGCTCGTGGGCCCTGCTGCCGATGGCGGCCGCGACGGCGGTGGTGGTGCTGCTGGCGTACCGCATGCGCCGGTGGAGCGCCGGCGTCTCCTGGTCGCGGGAGCACCTGATCGCGGCGGTGACGGGGGCGCTCGTGGCGCACACGGTGTTCGGGCTGCTGGGCCAGGCGGACGGCGCCCTGGACCGCGGCTTCCTGGCCGCGCTGGCGGTGCTGACGGCGGCCCTGGGCGCGGCGGCGCTGCGCGGCCCGACGCTGGTGCCGGCGTGATCGGGGAGCGGGTCACCCGGTGGTGGTCACCGTGCGGCCGCCCCGGCGGGAACCCGGCCCGACGTCCGGGAACGAGCCGTCGCCGAACAGCACGCGCGCGGCCGCCGCCCGTCCGGCCCGGCCACGCATCGCCCCGACCGCCGCCTCCGCCAGCGCCGGTGACCGCATCCCGGCGAAGGCCCGGCGCAACAGCAGCCGCCCGCGGAACCGGGATCGCAGGATTCCGCCGTCGTACCGCCGGAGCTCCCGCGGATCGCCGCTGCGCAGATAGGCCACGGCGACCGACGCGGCCAGCCGCGACAGGCGCAGGCAGGGATCGAGCCCACCGGCGGTCAGCGGCGACACCGCCCCGGCCGCGTCCCCGACCAGCAGGCCGCCCGGGCCCGCCAGCCGCCGCAGCACCCCGCCGACCGGGATCAGGCCGCCGCGCCGGTCGACCGGGCCAGTCGGGGCCGCCCGCCCCGGCGCGCCGGCGGCGAACTCGTCGAGCAGGTGCCGGACGCCCCTGGGCATCGCGTGCGGGTACCCGGCCACCCCGACGTGCGCGTGACGGCCGTCGTCGATGACCCAGCCGAGGTACCCGGGCGCCACCCGCGGATCGAGCACGCAGTGGAACGTCGGCACCCGGCTCCCGGCGGCGACCGGGTGGACCAGCTCGGCCCCGACCAGCAGCCGCCGGTTGACGTCGAGCCCGAGGTCCCGGGCCACCCGCGAGCGGGCCCCGTCCGCGCCCACGAGGAAGCGGACCCGCACCGGCTCCCACCCGTGCAGGCGGACCACCCCGCCGTCCGCGCCGTCGTACCGGGTGCCCAGGCGCACCTCGGCCCCGGCCGCCTCCGCCTGCCGCCGCGCGTGCTCGTAGACGCCCGGCATGTCGGCGACGCGGTACTCGTCACGTTCACTGGTGAGCCGGACCGGGTCGCGGCGCGAGGGCGGATACAGCACCACGTCCCGCACCCCGGGCCCGAGCAGGTGCTCCGGCAGGTCGAAGTCGTCGAGGGTGCGGCGTACGAAGATCCCGGTCGTGCGCACCCCGGCCGCGAGCGACCGCCGCTTGTCCACCACGACGACGTCGAGCCCGTGCAGGGCCAGCAACCGCGCCGTGTGCAGGCCGGCCAGGCCCGCCCCGACGACCAGCACATCGATTGTCCGCACGCCCCGACGCTAGGCCGGGCGAGGCTGAGATCCGCGCCCGTGCACCGAACCTCCGCGACACCCTCACAAGTCGTCGAGGCGCCGCCGGGTCGGCTCGGCGCCGGCGTCGCCCAGCTCCTCGTACAGCCGCAGTGCCCGTCGCCACGCCTCCCGGGTGCCCGCCCGGTCGCCCGCGGCCAGGCGGGTCTCGCCGAGCTCGACGAGCATCCGGGCGTGGGAGGCGCGGTCGCCGAAGTCGTCCATGAGCCGGATGGCCTGGCGGTGGGCGCGGGTCGCCTCCGCGTAGTCGCCGCCGCGGTGGTGGATGTCGGCGTTGTTGTTCCAGGCGAACGCCTCCCCGTGCCGGTCGCCCGCGCGCTGCAGCAGCGCCTGGGAGCGCGCGCCGACCTCGAGCGCGAGGGCGAGGTCGCCGTTCTCGACGTGGGCCCAGGACAGCGCGTTCAGCGTGCGGCCCTGCCAGAGCAGGTCCCCGGCCTGCTCCGCGAGGGCCAGGGTCCGGCCGAACTCCTCGGTCGCCTCCTTGTGGCGCGCCTGCGCGGTCAGGAGCATGCCGGTGCTGTACCGCGCCCGCGCCTCCCCGATCGCGTCGCCCAGCTCCGCGTAGAGCCGCACCGACTCGGCGAGGTGCTCGGCGGCCTCCTCGCGCCGGCCCAGGCGGTGCAGGATCCGGCCGATCTCGCGGTGGGCGTTGGCGCGCCCGGGCACCTCGCCGATGCGGTGCATGACGCCGAGCGCGGCGGTCTGCGCGGCGATGAGCTCGGGGCGGTGGCCGCGCCAGTCGAGGTACGTCGTCATCGTCCACGGCAGCTGCCACGCGTGCACGTCGAAGCCCTCGTCCGCGGCGAGCTGCACGGCCGCGGTCAGCACCCGGTGGTTCGCCTCGAACCAGGCCAGCGCCCGGCTCGGGTCGCCGAGGCGCGGGACGGTCAGCCCCGCCACCGGCTCCGGCGGGTTCAGCGGGCGGCGGCCCGGGTCGATGGCCAGCGCCGCGGCGTGCGCCGTGTGCAGGTGGTGGTCGAGCACCCGGTGCACCGCGGCGCGCCGGTCCCCGGGCGGGTCCTCGGTCTGCGCGAGCCCGGTGGCGTACGCGCGCAGCAGATCGTGCAGCGCGTAGCGCCCGGGCACGGGCTCGGCGAGCAGGTTCGCGTGCCGCAGCGCCCGCAGCCCGGCCTGGGCCGGCTCCAGCGGCTCGCCCGCGAGGCTCGCGGCGCCGGGCGCGGTCAGGTCCGGGCCCGGGTGCAGGCCCAGCAGGCGGAAGAGCCGGGCCGCGGCCGGGTTCAGCGCGCGGTACGACCAGGAGAAGACCGCCCGCACGTCGGTGGCCGGGTCGCCGCCGTCGAGCGCGTCCAGCCCGCCGCCGGCCGCGCGCAGCTGGGCCGCCTGGTCGGCGAGCGACACCCCGGCCCGCGTCGCCACCTGGGCCGCCGCGATCGCCAGGGCGAGCGGCAGCCGGGCGCAGCGGGCGACGATCTCGTCCACCGCGTCCGGCTCGGCCGCCAGCCGGTCCCGGCCCAGCCGCGCGGCGAGCAGCTCCCGGGCCTCGTCGTCGTCGAGCAGGCCCAGCGTGATCGGGTGCGCGTCGTCGAGCAGGCCCAGCGTGATCGGGTGCGCGTCGTCGAGCAGGCCCAACGTGATCGGGTGCGCGTCGTCGAGCAGGCCCAGCGTGATCGGGTGCACGTCGTCGTCGAGCAGTCCCGGCGGGGTCGGATGTCCTTGCGCCGGGCCCAGGCCGGAGCGGCTGGTCACCAGGGTCACCGACGGCCCGGAGCCCGGCAGCAGCGGGCGCACCTGGTCGGCGTCGCGGGCGTTGTCGAGCACCACGAGCAGCCGGCGGCCGGCGACGGTGGCGCGGAACCGTGCGGCGAGCTCGTCCGGCTCGTCGGGCAGCGTCTCCGGCCCGTTGAGGGCGGCGAGGAACCCGCGCAGCGCCTCGGCCGGGTCGGTGGCGGCGCCGCGCGGGTCGAAGCCGCGCAGGTTCACGTACAGCTGGCCGTCCGGGAACCGGTCCGCGACCCCCTGGGCCCAGTACACGGCCAGGCTGGTCTTGCCCACGCCCGGCGGCCCGGTGATGGCGCACACGACCGGCCCGTCCTGCGCCGCGGCCGCGTCCAGCCGGGCCAGTTCGCCGGCCCGGCCGCTGAAGCCGCGCACAGCCAGCGGCAGCTGGGCCGGGGCCGGCGGGGGCGCGGCGGCCGGGGCGGTGCCGGCGGCGAGCGCGGGGTCGCGGCGCTCGATCGCCGCCTCCAGGTCGCGCACCGTCGGCCCCGGGTCGAGCCCGAGGTCGGCGCCGAGGGTCTCGCGCAGCCGCCGGGCCGTTTCCCGGGCGGCCCGGTGGTCTCCGCAGCGGTACTGCGCGAGCATGAGCAGCCCGTGCAGCCGCTCGTCGAGCGGATGGTCCCCGGCCAGCCGCTCCAGGTCGGTCACCACGGCCGCGTGCTCGCCCAGCCGCAGCCGGTCCTCGGCCAGCGCGACCTGCGCCCGCAGCCAGACGGTGTGCAGCCGCTCGGCGTCGTCCTCGAGCCCGGCGACGCCGGCCAGCGGCCGGCCGCGCCACAGCGCGACGGCGGCGCGCAGCAGCCGCACCCGCTCGCGGGGGTCGTCGGTGTCGGCGGTGGCGCGGATCAGCCGGTCGGCCGCGGCCACGTCCGTCGGGTCCTCGCCGCCGTCGACGTGCAGCACGTAGCCGGGCGCCCGGGCCGTGACGGCGCCGCCGCCGGCGAGGGCGCGCCGCAGGTACGACACGTGCTGTTGCAGCGTGTTGAGCGCGGTCGCGGGCGGGTCGGCGCCCCAGACGGCCTCGATGAGCCGGCCGGTGCCGACGACCTCACCGTGCGCGAGCGCGAGCACGGCGAGCAGGGCCGTACGGCGGTCCCCGGCGAGCGTGCGGATGCCGCCGCCGTCGGTGAGGTCGACCGGACCCAGCAGCCTGATCTGCATGCCGGCAATCTATCCGCCACAGCGGCTAACGAATCTGAACGATCGCGAACGGTTCTGTACGAATCGTGGCGACCGCCCTCGGCGCCGGTTCGGATGTGCTCACGGACATCGGTCGGTTCCGACCGAGCGGAAGGAGAGCTGTGAATCTGTCCCGAACCGCGGCGGGCCGCCATCGCCTGACCGCCGCGCTGCGGATGTGCGTGGTACTCGCCACGGTGGCCGTCGCCGCCGTGGGGGTCCCGGCCCCGGCCGGCGCGGCGACGAGCCAGCTGAAGGGTGTGAACTGGGCCGACACCCGAGACAACTTCGTCAACGGCGTGCTGTACGTGTCCGGCCTGAGCGCCTCGGACACGTACGCGTCCGCCGGCACCGTCGCCAGCCAGGTGGTGGGGCAGCTGTACTCCATCACCGGCGCGAACACCGTCCGGATGCCAATCAACGAGCCGACGGTGTCCGGGTACTGGGCCACGTACACCGGCGCCGTCGACGCCGCGCTCGCCAAGGGCAACGTGATCCTGGCGTACTGGGCTTACAGCAACGGCAAGCCGGCGACCACGGCGGGCTTCAACCAGATGTGGGACACCGTCGTGGCGAAGTACGGCAGCAACCCCAACGCCTACTTCGAGGTCATCAACGAGCCGTACGGCTACAGCACCACCGACCTGAACAACCTCTACAACGGCTGGCTGGCCCGGTACCCGTCCGTGCCCCGCGGCCGCGTCATCCTCGACGGCGCCGGCTACGCGCAGAACCTGGCCGCGGTCGGCGGCGACAGCCGGCTCGACAACACGCTGCTGGCCGCGCACGACTACTCGTTCTTCGTCAGCCCGCCGTACGAGGACGAGACCGACTGGGCCAACCACGTCGGCAACTACATCGGCTCCTACGCCTCGCGCACCATCGTCACCGAGTGGGGCGGCCCGATGGGCCCGGGCAGCAAGAACGGCGTCAACTACGACAAAATCGACTACAGCGTGCCCAGCGGCACGTTCTTCGCCGACTACCTGCGCGGGGTCAGCAGCAAGCTGCGCAGCCTCGGCGTCGGCAGCGTGTACTGGCCGGGCCTGCGCGACGGCGACTGGTACAGCCTGACCACGAAGACGGGCAGCGGCTCCGGGATCCGGCTGACGCTCGCCAACGCCTCCGGGCTGGCCCGCCTGCAGTACGCCTGGGGCGTCGGCACCGGCGGCGGCACGTACGTCACCATCCGCAACGGCGGCACCGCCCTGGCCGTCGACGGCATGGGGCGCACCGCCAACGGGTCGAACGCGGGCCAGTACGCGCTCGGCAGCGCCACGAACCAGCAGTGGGTCATCGAGAACGACGGCAGCTACGTGCGGATCAAGAACCGCGCCACCGGGCTGTACCTCGACGGAATGGGCCGCACCGCCAACGGGAGCGCGGCCGGCCAGTACGGCGACACCAACGCGACCAACCAGCAGTGGACGGTCGTCACCGTGGCCAACACCGTGCGGATCAAGAACCGGGGCACCGGCCTGTACCTGGACGGCATGGGCCGCACCGCCAACGGCTCCGACCTGGCCCAGTACGGCGACAGCAGCTCCGCCAACCAGCAATGGTCGATCGTGGCGGCCGGCTGAAGGCCCGTGGCGCTACGGTGACCGGGTGGATTACCTGACCGGCTTCGGCCGTCCGCTCGGCACCACCGCGCCGCGGGCCGCGTTCGGCACCGACGCGCCCCGCCTGAGCCTCAACGGCACCTGGCGGTTCCGGCTCGCGCCCACCGTGGCCGAGGCGGCCGCCGGGTTCTGGGCACCCGACTTCGACGACACCGGCTGGGCGGAGCTGCCGGTGCCGTCGAGCTGGCCGATGCACGGGTTCGGCCGCCCGGCGTACACGAACGTCGTCTACCCGTTCCCGGTCGACCCGCCGCACGTGCCGACCGACAACCCGACCGGCGACCACCGCCTCGTCTTCGACGTCCCGGCCGGGTTCGCGGGGCTCGGGGCGCGGCTGCGCTTCGACGGCATCGACTCGTGCGGGCGGGTGTGGCTCAACGGCGTCGAGCTCGGCGTCACCCAGGGCAGCCGCCTGCCCGCCGAGTTCGACGTGACCGCCGCGCTGCGGCCGGGCGGCGCGAATGTCCTCGCCGTGCGGGTACACCAGTGGTCGGCGGGCAGCTACCTCGAGGACCAGGACCAGTGGTGGCTGCCGGGCATCTTCCGCGACGTCACCCTGCTCGCGCGGCCGGCCGGCGGCGTCGACGACGTGTTCGTGCAGGCGGCGTACGAGCCCGACGGCCGCGGCCGGCTGCGGGTCGAAGGTCCGGCGGACGCGGTCGTGAGCATCCCCGAGCTCGGGCTCGACCGCCTGCCGGCCGGGACCGCGCACGACGCCGGCCCGGTCGAGCCGTGGACGGCCGAGACCCCGCGGTTGTACGAGCTCGTCGTCGCCACCGCCACCGAGACGGCGACCCTGCGCATCGGCTTCCGCACGGTGGCGGTCACTGGCGGCATCCTCACCGTCAACGGCCGGCGGATCGTCCTGCGCGGCGTCAACCGCCACGAGTTCCACCCCGAGCTCGGCCGGGTCGTGCCGCCCGACGTCGTGCGCGCCGAGCTCGAGCTCATGAAGCGCCACCACGTCAACGCGATCCGCACCAGCCACTACCCGCCCCACCCGGCGGTGCTCGACCTGTGCGACGAGCTCGGCTTCTGGGTCATCGACGAGTGCGACTACGAGACGCACGGCTTCGAGCCGGTGGGCTGGCGCGGCAACCCCAGCGACGACCCGCGGTTCGCCGAGGCGTGCGTCGACCGCATGCGGCGGATGGTGGAGCGGGACAAGAACCACCCCTCGGTCATCATGTGGTCGCTGGGCAACGAGGCCGGCGTCGGGGCGAACCTGGGCCGGATGGCGGACTGGGCCCGCGAGCGCGACCCGGGCCGGCCGCTGCACTACGAGGGCGACCGCAGCTGCGCGCACGTCGACGTCTACAGCCGGATGTACGCCGGCCACGCCGAGGTCGACGCCATCGGGCGCGGCGAGGGCCACGTGCCGCACCTGCCGTTCATCCTGTGCGAGTACGCGCACGCGATGGGCAACGGGCCGGGCGGGCTCGCCGAGTACGACGAGCTGTTCGACCGCCATCCGCGCTGCCAGGGCGGCTTCGTGTGGGAGTGGCTCGACCACGGCATCCGCCGGCCCGAGGGCGACTACGCCTACGGCGGCGACTTCGGCGAGCCGCTGCACGACGGCAACTTCGTCATCGACGGGCTCGTCTTCCCGGACCGCACGCCGTCGCCGGGGCTCACCGAGCTGGCGGCCGTGTACGCGCCGGTTCGCCTGAACGTCGGGGCCGGCGCGGTGACGGTGCGCAGCCGGTACGTCTTCCGGAGCCTGGCCGGGGCGGAGCTGCGCTGGTCGGTCACGGTCGACGGGGGTCCGGGGGCGGAGGGGGCGGTGCCGCTGCCGGTGGTGGCGGCGGGGGAGACGGTCGTCGTCGCACTAAATGATATGTCCGATAAGTCGGGGAGCGGAGCGCCCGACTCAGCGGGATCCGAGGCCTGGCTGACCGTGGACGCCGTTGCGCCGGACGGGCTTGTGCTGGGCCGTGGGCAGGTCCAGCTCCGCGCGGCCGCCTCCGTTCCGGGTGTGCCGGCCGGGGCGGGGCCGCGGCGGGACGGGGGCGTCATCCGGCTCGGGGCGGCCGAGTTCGATCCGGTGCACGGGACGCTCACGAGGCTCGGGAACCTCGCGCTGCGCGGGCCCGTGCTCGACATCTGGCGGGCGCCGATCGACAACGACCGCCTCGGCCACGATCCGGTCGCCGACCGTTGGCGGGCCGCGGGGCTGCACCGGATGACCCACCGGCTGCTCGGCCTCGAGCTCGGCCCCGACGCCCTGGTGGTGGCGACCCGGGTGGCGCCGGCGGCGGCGGATCGGGCGCTGCTGGCCTGGTACACCTGGCGGACCGTCGGCGAGGCCGTCGAGCTGACCGTGCGGGTCGAGCCGGCCGGCGACTGGGACGTGCCGCTCCCGCGCCTCGGCGTGCACCTCGAACTGCCCGCGGACCTCGGCGCCGTGGCCTGGTTCGGGGCCGGCCCGGGCGAGGCGTACCCGGACTCGCGCACCGCCGCGCTGACCGGCCGCTACGAGTCCACTGTGGACGATTTGACGACGCCTTACGTGTACCCGCAGGAGAACGGCAACCGCGCCGACGCGCGCTGGCTCACGCTCACCGGGCCGGACGGCCACGGCCTGCGCGTCGAGGCGGCGCCGCGCATCGACTTCACCGCGCGGCGCTGGTCGACGGCGGCCCTGGACGCGGCCCGCCACCGCTCGGAGCTGGTGGCGGAGGACCGCATCCATCTGCACCTGGACCACGCCCACCACGGGCTGGGCAGCGCCGCCTGCGGGCCGGGCGTGCTGCCGCAGTACGAGCTGCGCCCCGAACCCGCGACCTTCACGGTGACGCTGCGGGCCTTCTCATAGCGCCGGCCGCGACCAGCGTCAGCCACAGCCAGCCGACGCCGATGGTCAGGCGCTGCAGGAGGCCCGCGATGTCGACGAGGTGCGGGCTCTGGCCGAAGCCGGCGGTCGCGAGGACGAAGAGGGTGACGAAGGCGACGGCGCTCAGGGCGGAGTACGCCGCCCGGAGCGGGGAGCGGCGGCGGGCGTACGCGTAGGCGAGGACGAGCATCGCCCCGGCGAACGCGACGAAGCCCGGCAGCGAGAACGCCAGGTCGTGCAGCCGCCCGGGCCACGTCGGCGGGTCCGGCACGGGCGGCGTGCCGGCCGGGTACCCGCTCACCGGGTCGGTGGTGAACGCGCCCGCGCCCAGCAGTCCCACGGCCCAGACGGCCAGCAGCAGCGGGGCGGCGACGGCGCCGGGCCCGGGACGCAGGGCGCGGCGCAGGCCCACGGCGAAGACCAGGCACAGCAGGCCGGCGACCACGAAGTTGACGGTCTGCACCCAGCCGCCGGGCCCGAGCGCGAGCGAGCTGACCGGGTGCCGCAGGGGGTCGTACCCGGCGTGGAGAACCGGCTCGACCAGGAAGGTCACGGTGAACAGCGGGCCGGCGAGCAGGCCGGCGCGGAGCAGGCGGTTGGGGCGGCGCGGTGGGCGACCGGGCGTCGCCGCCGCCACGAGAGTCTGAGTCCCCGTCATGTGTCAACCATAGTTGACAGGCGATGGCGCGTCAACCCGAGTTGACGTGATTCGGCGGGAGCCGAATGGCTTCCTGAGGGCGGCCCGCCCTTCGTACGGTCCGCGGTATGACGACTCGAACCATTGCCCTTACCGATGCGCTGCTCGACTACGTCGCCGCGTTCGACAGCGCCCGCGACGCCCTGACCGTCGAGCTGATCGAGGAGACGCGGGCCGCGTTGCCGGAGGAGTACGACCTGCAGGTGTCCTCGGAGGAGGCCGGGCTGCTCGCCCTGCTGACCCGGATCACCGGGGCGCGGGATGCGCTGGAGATCGGCACGTTCACCGGGCTCTCGTCGCTCGCGATCGCCCGGGCGCTGCCGGCGGGCGGCCGGCTCGTGTGCTGCGACGTGTCGGCCGAGTGGACAGCGGTCGCTCGGCGGTACTGGGATCGGGCCGGGGTCGGGCCACGGGTCGAGCTGCGGCTCGGGCCGGCGGCCGGGACGCTCGCCGCGATGCCGGCCGGGCCCGCGTTCGACCTGGCGTTCATCGACGCGGACAAGGTGTCGTACCCGCGGTACTGGGCGGAGGTCGTGCCCCGGATGCGGGCCGGCGGTGTCATCGTCGTGGACAACGTGCTGCGCGGCGGGCGGGTGCTCGAACCGGTCGACGAGCCGAGCCGGATCGTGGCCGAGTTCAACCGGCAGGTGCTCGCCGATCCCCGGGTCGACTCGGTCATGCTGCCCGTCGCCGACGGGATCACCATCGCCCGGGTGCGGTGAGGGCTGGACAAACGGCCGGCCGCCGGGAAGCGTCCGGGCCGTGATTCGCATTCGGCTCGACGCGCGGACACTGGCCCGGACCCGGCTCGCGACCAGCCCGCTCAATGAGGTCGTCGGGGCGCTCTACCTGCTGTTGCGCAGCCCGGGAGCGGTGCCGTGGCCCTACACGGCGTGGGCGGAGCGGGCCCGGGCCGCGTTGCGCGACGACCCGCGGCTGGGACCGCTGCGGTTGTACCCGGCGCTGCACGGCCGATGGCACGAGCGCCCCACGCCGGACGTGTTCTCGCCGCCGCCGCCGTCGGCCGGGCCCTCGATCGACGAGGAGCTGGCGGCGTTGCGCTCGACGCCGCCGCCGACCGTCCGCGCACAGCTGGCCAAGCACTACCCGGGCGGCGGCCCGGCGGCGCTCGCGCCGTACCGGGACGATCCCGCCGCGGCGCTCGACCGGCTCGCCGCCGCGCTCGCGGTGTTCTGGCAGGCCGCGATGGCGCCGTTCTGGCCCGCGATCCGCACCGCGCTCGACGAGGAGGTGCTCGCCCGGTCGCGCTCGCTGGCGACCGCCGGGCCGGCCGCGGTGCTCGGCGAGCTGCGCGGGCGGGTCCGGTGGGAGCCGCCGGTGCTCGGGCTCGTCAAGCCGGTCGAGTCCGCGGTCGACGCCGCCGGCCGCCGGCTGCTGCTCGTGCCGGTGCTGTTCGCGCAGGACGTGCTCATGTGCTCCACCGACGACCCGGAGGTGCTCATGGTCACCTACCAGGCCCGAGGCGCCGGGGTGCTCGCGGCGCGGCGGGCCGCGCGCGCCGGTGGTGGTGGCGACGATCGGCTCGCGCTGCTGACGGGCCCGGCGCGGGCCGCCGTCCTGCGTGCGCTGGTGGCGCCGGCGACGACGACCGGCCTGGCCCGGGAGCTCGGCCTGGCCCCCAGCACCGTGTCGCAGCACCTGTCGACACTGCTGGCGGCCGGGCTGGCCGAGCGGCACCGGGCCGGTACCTCGGTCCTGTACGCCCTCACCCCCGACGCCACCGTGCTGCTGCGCCTGCTCGGCCCGGCCGCCTGAGCTACGGGACCAGCAGCGTGCCCGCGCCCTTCAGGCGGCGTACGACCGGGGACGTCTCGGCGCCGGTGACGCCCTCCAGGGCGCCGACGCGCTCGGCCAGGTAGTCGTACAGCGCGTCCAGGTCGCGGCAGACGACCGTGGCCGAGATGTTCGCCGGGCCGGTGATGGCGGCGGCGTACCCGATCTGCTCGTGGGCCGCGAGCGCCCGCGTGACCGGCGTCAGCGCGGACGGGGCGACGGTCAGCCAGAGCAGCGCCTCGGCGTGGTAGCCGAACGACGCGGGCTCGACGTCGACGTCGAAGTACAACACCTTGCTCCTGTGCAGTTCCTCCAGGCGGCGGCGGACCGTCGTCTCCGACCAGCCCGTGGCGCGGGCGAGCGCGGGGAAGTCCGCGCGGCCGTCCCGGGCGAGCTCGGTGAGCAGCGCGTTGTCGGCGGGCGTCGCGGTGACCGGGCCGGGCCCGGGGGCGGTCGGCTCGGGGCGCAGGGCGGCGATCTCGCCGGGGGTCAGCGCGGAGGTGCGGCCCGGCCAGCCCTCGAGGCCGGCGACGCCGCGCAGCACGCAGTGCGCGGTCACCGCGGTGACCTTGGGGGAGCGGGGCAGCTTCTGCAGCAGCAGGTCGCCCTCCTCGGCCTGGCGGCGGGTCCGGGTGATGCACGAGATCTCGGTGCCGCCGGACAGGATGAGCACCCACGAGGTGTCGGCGCGCCGGGCCAGGGCGGTGGCGACCGGCATGGCGGCGTCGGGCGTGCAGCGCATGCGCACCAGCCAGTCGACGTGGCCGAGGGCGGCCGCGTCCGGCAGCCCGACCACGCGGAGCAGGCCCTCCGAGCGCAGCCGGCGGTACCGCCGGGCCACCGTGCGGTCCGAGGCGCCGAGCACCTCGCCGATGCGGCTGAACGGGGCCCGGCCGTCGATCTGCAGGGCGTGCGCGATGCGCCGGTCGAGCTCGTCGAACGTGAGTGGATCCACCGCCGCAACGGTACCGCGTGCCGGATAACGCCGAAATCCGGCCTCACGGAGTCGCAGGCGGGGAAGCGCGGGAGGCTCGGCGCATGCGCAAATGGCTGCCGCTGCTCGCGGTCTCGCTGAGCACCCTCATGCTGCTGATCGACATCACGATCGTCAGCATCGCCGCCCCGGCCCTGGCCCGGGACCTGCACGCGTCGTTCGGCGCGCTGCAGTGGACCGTCGACCTGTACGTGCTCGTCCTCGCCGCGATGCTCATGGCGGCCGGCTCGCTGTCGGACCGGGCCGGCCACCGGCGTGTCTTCGTCGCCGGGCTCGTCGTCTTCGCCGCCGCGTCGCTGGCCTGCGGGCTCGCCCCGAACGTCGGCGCGCTCATCGCCGCCCGGGGCGTGCAGGGCCTCGGCGCCGCGGCCATGTACGCCACCAACGCCGCCCTGCTTGGCCGGGCGTACCAGGGCCGGGACCGTTCGTTCGCGTTCGGCGTCTGGGGCGCGGCCAACGGCGCCGCCGCCGCGGCCGGGCCGATCCTCGGCGGGCTGCTCACCGAGCACGTCGGCTGGCGCTCGATCTTCCTGGTCAACCTGCCCGTCGCGGCCGCGGCGCTGCTGCTGGCGCGGGTCGTGCCCGGCGAGCGGAGCACCCGGCCGGCGGGGCGCCCCGACCTGCCCGGCATCGCGAGCTTCACGGCGGCGGCGACGCTGCTGGTGTACGGCCTGATCCGGGCCGGCGACGCGGGCTGGCGGGACCGCCTCACCATCGGCGCCCTCGTCGCCGGGGCGCTCGCCGTGCTCGCCTTCGTGCTGGTGGAGCGCGGCCGCCGGGAGCCGATGCTCGACCTCTCGCTGTTCCGGCGGCCCGCGTTCTCGGTGCTCATGTTCGGCGCGGCGGCCCTGACCGCGTCGGCGTTCGCCGGGCTCGTGTTCGTGTCGGTGTGGGCGCAGTCGGTGCTGCACCTCGACGCGATGGACGCCGGGCTCGTCCTCGCGCCGATGTCGCTCGTCGCGTTCGTCGTCGCCGGGGCCGGCGGGCGGCTGCTGCACGCGGTGCCGGCCCGGCTCAGCATCGGCGTCGGCCTGCTGCTCATCGCGGCCGGCGACGCCCTCGGCCTGCTGGTGGGGCCCGGCTCGGGCTGGCCCGCGGTGGTGCCCGCCCTCGCGGTCATCGGCGTCGGGGTCGGGCTGAGCACGCCGGTCCTCGCGTCGGCGACCCTGGCGGCGGTACCCGCCGAGCGCGCCGGGATGGCCAGCGGCGCGTCGAACACGTTCCGGCAGATGGGGTACGCGCTCGCGCTGCCCGTCTTCGCGTCCGTCCTCGCCGCGGGGGCCGGCGACGTGCTGGGCGGCGGCGTCTCGGCGGCCGGGTTCGCCGAGGGCCTCGACCGCATCTTCGGCATCGGCGCGGCCATCGCCCTGGCCGGCGGCATCGCCGTGCTGGCGCTGCTGCGTACCACCACGGATGTACGCGAAAGTGCCGACCCTGGACGGACGACAGCCGCCCCCGAACCGGAAAGGATCGGTTCCTGAAAGGGGGTCCTCTCCGATGTCCTCGCCCTATCGGTTCGTCGTCCCGGTGCCGCGCCGCGCCGCCACCGGGACGGTCGCCGCGGTGTACGCCGCGTCCGCCCACGAGCTCGGCGCGCTCTTCGCACCGCACCTCTCACCCGCACCGGACCTGCACGCCGCGCTCTGGGCCGTGCTGCGCGAGTCGATGCTCACCGGCACCGCCCCGCGGGCCCGCAAGGAGGCGGTCGCGGCCGCCGTGGCCGTGGTGAACCGCTGCCCGTTCTGCATCGACGCGCACACGGCCATGCTGCACGCGACCGGCGAGCACGGCCTGGCCGCCGCGGTCCTGCGCGGCGAGGAGCCCGACGCG
This sequence comes from Dactylosporangium sp. NPDC049140, assembly GCF_040648435.1. Lineage (NCBI taxonomy): Bacteria > Bacillati > Actinomycetota > Actinomycetes > Micromonosporales > Micromonosporaceae > Dactylosporangium > Dactylosporangium sp. NPDC049140. Next base: position 53,054 of record NZ_JBEZDS010000011.1, read on the forward strand.
CTCGTCGCCTGGGCCCGCTCGACCCGCTCGGCCGCGCCCGCACCCTGGCCGTTCCCGGTCGCGCTCGCTCCGGAGTACGTCGGCACGGCGCTGGCCAACCACTTCATCAACCGCATGGTCGACGCGCTGCGCCCCGGCTCGCCGCTGCCGGGTGGGGCGCTGCGCTCCCCGTCGCGCCGGGCGGCCGGGTTCGTGCTGTCCCGCACGGTGCGCCGCACCCTGACGCCGGGGCAGAGCCTGGCCCTGCTGGAGCCGGTCGCCGGCCCGGTCGCCTCGCCCTGGGCCGGGGACGGGCCGGTCGCGGTGGCGTGGGCGGCGTTCGAGCGGGCCGCCACGGCCGGGGGCGACCTGCTCGGCGACGCCGCCCGGGCGGTCCTGCACGAGGCCGTGGCCGCGTGGCGGGGCGAGCATCCGGAGCTCGGCGGGTGGCCGGGGACCGTGCTGGACGCGGTACCGGAGGAAGAGCGGGCGGGGGCGCGGCTGGCCCTGCTCGCGGCCCTGGCGCCGTACCGGCTGACCGAGTCCGCCGTGGCCGCGTGGCGCAGCTCGGTCGGGCCGCGCGGGGACGAGGAGCTGGTGCGGGTGCTCGCATACGGGGCGTTCGCGGCGGTGCGGCAACTGGCCGGGAGGATGGTGGTCACCGAAGGGAGCGCCTGACCGGCGGCCGGCACGGGGGTTCGGTCATTACCTGCTATGGCCGACCCTCCCGCCGGTGCGCGCGACCCCCGGGGTACCCGCACCGGTCCGGCGCTGACACCCTGGAGGTGCACGTCGGCGGACGCCAGGAGGAGGGCACTACGTTGGAGTACACACGGCTGGGCCGGACCGGCCTGCGCGTGAGCCGGATCGGGCTGGGTTGCATGAGCTACGGCGTCGCCGCCGAGGGCATGCACCAGTGGACGCTGGACGAGGACGCCGCGGCGCCGTTCTTCCGCCAGGCCGTCGAGCTCGGCGTCACGTTCTGGGACACGGCGAACGTGTACCAGGGCGGCACGTCGGAGGAGTTTGTCGGCCGCGCGATCAACCGGTTCTCCCGGCGCGAGGACGTCGTGCTCGCGACGAAGGTCAGCGGGAAGATGCACGACCGCCCCGGCGGCCGCGGCCTGTCCCGCAAGGCCGTCCTGGAGCAGGCCGACGCGTCGCTGCGGCGCCTGGGCACCGACTACATCGACGTGTACTACATCCACCGCTTCGACCCGGAAACGCCGGCCGAGGAGACCATGGCCACGCTGCACGGGCTGGTGCAGGCGGGCAAGGTCCGGTACCTCGGGGCCTCGTCGATGTGGGCCTGGCAGTTCGCCAAGCTCCAGCACGTCGCGGTGCTCGGCGGGTGGACACCGTTCGCGGCGATGCAGGACCAGTACAACATCCTCAAACGCGAGGAAGAGCGGGACATGATCCCGATGTGCCTCGATCAGGGCGTCGGTCTCACGCCGTACTCGCCCCTCGCGAAAGGCCGGGCGGCGCGACCGTGGGGCGCGCAGACCGCCCGATCCGCGTCCGACGCCGTCGCCAAGGCGTTCGACCGCGACGTCGACCGGCCCGTCGTCGACGCGATCCAGCGGGTCGCGGCGGCCCGGGAGGTGCCGATGGCGCAGGTCGCCCTGGCCTGGCTGCTGACCCGGCCGGCCGTGAGCTGTCCGATCGTGGGTGCGACCAAGCCGCACCACCTGCGCGACGCCGTGGCCGCGCTCGCCGTCGAGCTCACCGGCGACGAGATCGCCGAACTCGAGGCGCCCTACACACCGCAGGACAACTACTGGTGGTGAGCGCGCGTCAGCGAGCGAGGAAGCAGCGTGCGCCGCTGGGGACCGGTGCGAGCGGTCGCGATGACGCGGCGGCCCGGTTGTCGCGCACCTGTTCGTTGCTTGAATGTGCCGGCGCAGATGTCGAGGGGGTGTGGGTGGAGCGAAGCTCCCCCACCTCGAGCGTAGCGAGCAGGGATTACAGTGTCGGCATGGCTGACGAGATCGTCGATGTCGTGATCCGGCCCGACGGCAAGGTGGAGCTGCACGTCACCGGCGTCGACGGGATGGTCTGCGTCGAGCACACCGAGCAGCTCGTCGGCCTGCTCGGCGGGGACGTCGAGGCGCAGGAGCTCACCGCCGAGGCCTACGTGCAGACCGAGACCGAGATCGACCAGCCGAACCGGCTCTGGCATTGACCGGGTCGCTGCTGATTCACGCGGTCATCCCGCGCAGCCGCGCCAACGGGCCCGGCGAGCGGATGACCGTTTGGGTTCAGGGCTGCTCGCTCGCGTGCGCGGGCTGCTTCAACCCTGACACGCATCCGGACGGCGGGCGCGGCGATCGGCGCACCGTGGACGAGCTGCTGGCCGCGGCCGAGGCCGAGCAGGACCGGATCGAGGGCGTCACGCTCACCGGCGGGGAGCCGCTGCAGCAGCCCGGGGCCGTCGCCGCGTTCGCGGCCGGGCTCAAGCGGCGCACCGGACTGGGGCTGATCATCCTCACCGGGTACTCGCGGCCGGAGATCGAGAGCGATCCCGCCCGGCTGTCGGCCGTCGCCGACGCGGACCTCGTCGTGGCCGGGCGGTACCAGCGCCGGGCGCACCTCGGGGGCGGGCTGCGCGGGTCGTCGAACAAGGCGTACTGGTGGCGCACCGGACGGTACCGCCACATCGACCTCGAATCCGTGCCCGACCTGGAGGTGCTCGTCGGCGCCGACGGGACCCTCACGATCACGGGCATGGCGGCACCGGGCATAGGGGCGGCGTGACGTGAAGGACGAGATCCGGCTGTACCTGCGCGCCCGCGTCGCGCTCATCGTGCTCGTCACGATCGAGGAGCAGCGGGCCATCGACATTCTCGACGAGGTGCGGCGCGAGCGGGACCCCGGCGCCGACCTCGTCGTGTGGGACGTCGCCGACCACTTCACGTCCGCGGCCAAGGCGCCCTCGGGGCAGCGGCCGCTGCCGGAGACCGGCGACCCCGGCACCGCGCTGGACAAGATCAAGGAGCTGGCGAACAAGGCCCCGGAGCGGCGCGACATCTACGTGCTCAAGGACTTCCACGAGTTCTGGGGCCGCGACCCGCGCATCCGGCGCAAGCTCAAGAACCTGGCCCAGCAGCTGGTGTACACCGGCGCCTCGCTCGTCGTCGTCGCGCCGACCCGCGGCGTGCCGGTCGAGCTGCGCAACGACGCCGTCGTCGTCGAGCTGCCGCTGCCGACCGAGGCGCTGCTGCGCCAGGAGCTCGACGCGCTCATCGCGAGCACCACGGGCGTGCGGGCGGCGCTGACCGGGCCGGGGCGGGCCAAGCTGGCGCAGGCCGCGCTGGGGCTGACCGTGGCCCAGGCGAAGCGGGCCTTCGCGAAGGCGATCGTGCGCGACGGGGCCCTGGACGAGCGGGGCATCGACACGGTACTGCAGGAGAAGAAGGCCGTCGTCCGGGAGAGCGGCGCCCTGGAGTTCTACCCCGTCGAGGAGAGCACCGAGGACGTCGGCGGCCTCGACGCGCTCAAGCGGTGGCTCACCCTGCGCGAGCGCGCGTTCTCGGAGGAGGCGACGCAGTACGGCCTGCCGGCGCCGAAGGGCCTCGCGCTGATCGGCATCCCGGGCACCGGCAAGAGCCTGACCGCGAAGATGATCGGCGGGCAGTGGCGGCTGCCGCTGCTGCGCCTCGACGTCGGCGCGCTGTTCGGCTCGCTCGTCGGCGAGAGCGAGGAGCGGGTGCGGCTGGCGGTGCAGCTCGCCGAGACGGTCGCGCCGTGCGTCCTGTGGATCGACGAGATCGAGAAGGCGCTCGCCGCGGGCGGGCTCGACGGCGGTACATCCCAGCGGGTCTTCGGCACCATCCTCACCTGGATGCAGGAGAAGACCGCGCCCGTGTTCGTGGTCGCCACCGCGAACGACGTCGCCGCGCTGCCGCCCGAGACGCTGCGCCGCGGCCGGTTCGACGAGGTGTTCTTCCTCGACCTGCCGACCGAGCGGGAACGGCGGGAGATCATCGCGGTACACCTGCGCAAGCGCCGCCGCGACCCCGAGGCCTTCGACGTGCACCACCTGGCCCAGATCTCCGACGGCTTCGTCGGCGCCGAGCTGGAGCAGGCGGTCATCGACGCGATGTACCACGCCTTCGCCGAGGACCGCGACGTGCGCACCGCGGACGTCACCGAGGCCCTGCTGCGCACCGTGCCGCTGAGCCGGTCGCAGCGGGAGGTCATCGAGCACCTGCGCGCGTGGCTGCGCCAGGGCCGGGCCCAGCCCGCCTCGGCCGGCGCCGACCGCCGAGACCCGGCCGGCCCCGGCCCCGGCCCCGGGCTGGAGCTGGACCTGCCGGGCGACCCCGACGGGTGGGAGGGTGAGCTGAACTGAACTGGTTCGCGGCCCGGGTCGCCGAGCTCACCCCGAACCTGCCCGGCCGGACCGCGCTCGTCGACCGGCTGTGGTCCGAGCTGCTGGCCGCGCCCCGGCCGGATCGGCGGCTGTGGCGGAGGATCGCGCCCCTGCGGCGGCACACGCTGACCGGAGCCGGCCTCGTCGCCGCGGCCGCCCGCGGCGACGGGCACCCGGTCGCCGAGTACGCCCGCGAGCGCGTCCTCGGCGGCGGCCACGACGTGCCGGAGACCGCGGTCGACGACCTCGGGCGGCTCGCGCCCGAACGCCCCGAGCTCGCCGCCTGGCTCGTCGCCCACGACCTCGAGCCCACCGACCCGCCGACCGCGGCCGGGTTCCTGCTCGTGACCGGGCAGCGGGCGCGGTACCACGCCCTGGACCCCGACCACGCGCTGCTGCGCGCCGCGTTCACCGGCGGCGGCCCGGCCCGGCAGGGCGGCCTGCTCGCCGGGGTCGCCGCGGCCGGCCTCGACCCGGCCGTCGTCGCCGGCGGCGGGCTCGGGTCCGGGCCGCTCTGGGAGCTGCCCGCCGCCGACGCGGCCGCGGCCGTGGCCCGGTTCGGCGCCTGGCGCCCCGCCGCGGCCGCGGCCGCCGCGCTGTTCGACCGGCTCGCCGCGGCCGACCCGGCCGCGCTGGCCGCCACGGTCGCCGCACTGCCCGAGCCGTACGACATCCCGCTGCTCGAAAGCCCGATCGACGTGGCGTTCTCGCCCGACGGCGAACGGCTGGCCTTCGACGGCGGCGACGGCCGGCGCGACCGGCTCGTGGACGTCGACGCGGACACCGGGCGGGTCCTGAGCCGGTACCGCCGCGACTACCGCGGTTACACCCTGACCGCCCGGACCGGCTTCTTCCCGTCCAGCCCGCGGATGCTCGTGCACTACGGCGACGCCGTCGTCGGCATCGACCGTCTCGGCCTGTCCCGGTACGAGCGCGGCCAGCACGTCGCACTGCACTCCGGCGCCCAGTTCTGCGGCGTGGTCCGCCTCGGCGCCGGGTTCGTGGCCCTGCGCATCGACGGCCTGCTGATCTTCGGCGATCCGCGCCGCGTCACCAGCCGCTCGGTCGCGGCCCAGACCGCGTTCGGCGGCGCCCCGGGCCGGTGGATCGCCGCGTCCCCCGACGGCGAGCACATCGCCGCCGCGTCCCAGAAGACCCTCGTCGTGCTCGACGGGCGGCGCCGCCGCCTGCTCGCCCGCCCGGCCGGCGGCTCCGGGTACGGCGGCGTCGCGCTCGCCGAGCCGGGATACCTCGTGGCGCTGGCGGACGGGCGCCTCATCCGGTGGCGCATCGACGGCGACCGGCTCGAGGCCGTGGCCGAGACGGCCGCTCCGCACTCGGAGAACCTCGATGTCGTCGACGGCACCGGGCTGCTCGTGGCGCGCGAGAGCGGGCCGCGCTACTACGACGCGACAAGCCTGGAGCCGGTCGCGCCGGCCGCGATCGAGGACGCCTCGATCCAGGTGTACCCGCGGCACGCGGCCGGCCGCTTCGCGTTCGTCACCCGGCGGGCGGAGGAGCCGCGGTACGGCCTGCGGGTGCTGCCCTCGAGGGCCGACCACCTGGCCCGGCGGCCGCTGCGCGAGCTGACCCCCGCCGACGCCGGCCGGCTCGACGCGGCCGCGCGGGAAGCCCCGAGCGGGCGGCGGGAGCTGTACGAGCTGCTGCGCGACTGTGCCCGCCTGCGCTTCGCCACCGAGGTGGCGCTCGGGGACGGCCCGGTCGCGGCCGACGACGACATCGAGATCGGGGGCGGGGCGTGAACGCGACCTGGCGGCGCCTGGTGGAGGACGCCGCGGCCGGGGACCGCGCGGCCGGGCTGACCCTGCAGTGGCTGCTGGACAAGCGGGTCAGCGCGGAGCTGACGGAGGCGGTGTGGCGGGCGCTGCTCGCGGTACCGTCGCCGGATCCCGCGCTCTGGGCGGCCGTCCGGGCCGACTGCCTCGCGGCGCTCGACGACCACGAGCTGCTCACCGCGGCCGCCCGCGACGACGGGCACCCGGTCGCGGCCCCCGCCCGGCAGCGGGTCCTGGAGCGGGGCGGGGCGGACCTCGAGGCGCTGTGCCTGCGCGCGGCCGGGCGGCCCGGGCTGGCGGCCTGGTGCGCGCAGCACGCGTCGGAGGCGGTGCGCCCGCCCGTGGCCGCGATGCTGCTGCTGGTGACGGGGCAGGCGGAGCAGTACCACGCGGTCGATCCCGACGGCAGCGCGCTGCGGGCGGTGCTGGAGTCGCCGGGGCTGCAGGACCGCGGGCCGCTGCTCGCCGCCATGGCCGCCGCCGGGGTCGAGCCCGTGCTGGTGGCCGGGGCCGACTCGGGGCGGGCCGGGCTCGTGTGGCGGCTCCCCGTGGCGCAGGCGGCGGACGCGGTGCTCGGCCTCGGCGCGGGGCCGCCGCACGGCTCCACCGAGGCGCGGCTGTTCGAGCTGCTCGCCGCGGCCGACCCGGGCCGGCTCGACCGTGCCACCTTCGCCCTCATCCGCCTCGGCCCGCCCGTCGCCGTGGTACCGCTGCCGGGCGGGCCGCCGCGGGTCGTCGACCTGTGCGAGCTGCCCGAGCGGCCCCTCGGCGAGCTGACGCCGGTCGAGCTGGGCGTGCTGGAGCGGTACCTCACCGGCAGCCACCCGCCCGCCGACGTCCGCGAGCTGCTGGAGCTGCTGCGCGACTGCCTGCGGCTGCGCTTCGGCGACGGGATCGCGCTGGGCGGCGAGTGGCCGTGATCCTCGGCCGCCGGCTGCAGGGGGATTCGCTCGTCGCGGCGGCGGCCCGCGGCGAACGGCACCCGCTGACGCGCCTGGCCCGCAGGGTCGTGCTCGCCGGGCGGGACCCCGACGTCCTGGAGCGGCTCGCCGCCCTCGCCCTGGACCGGCCGGGACTGGCCGCCTGGTGCGCCCGCAACGACGTGGTCCCGGCCGACCCGGGGACGGCCGCCGCGCTGTTCCTGCTGACCGGGCAGCTGCGGCGGTACCGCGCGCTCGACCCCGACGCCGCCCTGCTCGCCGAGGCCCTGGCCGCCGCGGGCGTGCAACGGCGCGGACGGCTCATCGAGGCGATGGCCGGCGACCTCGACCCCGCCGCCGTCGCCGCCCGGGTCCGCGGCGGCCGGATGGTCGGGGACCTGCCCGTGGCCGAGGCGGTCGCCGCGGTCGCCGGGTTCGGGTCCTGGCGCCCGGCCGACCCGGCCCTGTTCGACCGGCTCGCCGCCGAGGACCCCGAGGGGATCGCCGCGGCCGTGCGCGCGCTGCCGCCCGTGATCACCATCGACGTACCCGGCCAGCTCGTCGACCTCACGCTCGCCCCGGACGCCGGGCGGGTCGCGGCCGTCTACCGCGACCAGGCCAGCCACCGGCTCCTCGACGCGCCGCTGACCGGCGGGGCGCGGCACGCGTACGACCTCGACCTCACCGGCGCCAACCTGGCCGACACCCTCGCCATCGGCACGACCCGGCACGTGGCCGTGCACCTCGGCGACGCCGTCGTCGCCGCCGACGGCCGCGGCCTGGCGCTCTTCGCCGACGGCTTCCGCCGCGACCTGATCCGCGACCGCGCGTTCCCGGCCCTGGCGGCCCTCGGCGACGGCGGCGGCTGGGTCGCGCTGGCCGGGGACGGCCGGCTCGTCTGCGGGGCCCGCCACGCGCTCGTCTGGGCCTCCGCCGCGCCGGTCGCCGACGTGCGGGCCGGCGCGCGCCTGGCCGGCGCCCCGGACGCGCGGCACATCGCCGTGGCCACCCGCGACCTGATCGTCCTGCTCGACGTCAACGGGCGCCCGCTGCTGGAGCTGCCGTGGCGGGGCGGCCTGGACGGCATCGCGTTCACCGCCGGGGGCCGGCTCGTCGCGCTCGAGCGCCCCGGCGGCCCGGCCGGGCTGGAGTCGCGGCTGTACCGCTGGAGGATCGCCGGGAACGAGCTGGTCGAGGAGGACGTCGTGGCGCTGCCCGCGGCCCGCAACCTCGACGCCCTCGGCGCGCGCCTGCTCGTGCTGGACACCGGCGGCGAGCGGCTGCACGTGCGCGACGCCGCGACCCTGGAGCCCCGCCCGCACGTCGACGCCGGGTCGGCCCGGATCCCGTACCCGCGCGCCGCCGCCGGGCGCCTCGCGCTCAGCGCGCACTGGCTGCGCACCGAGCACGCGATCGAGGTACGCCCGCCCGCCGTCCACCGCCTGGCCGAGCGGCCGCTGTCGGCGCTGACGCCCGGCGACCTCGGCGCCCTCCTCGAGCACGACGAGCGCGACCCGCGCCTCCGCCCGCTGCTGGACCTGCTGCGCGACTGCCTGCGGATCCGCTTCGCGGCCGACGTCGCCCTGGGCCGCCGGGACCACCTCGCCGACGACGACATCGCGCTCGGCTGACGCTACGCGGCGAGCAGCCGGCCCGCCCGCACGATCGTCTCCCGCAGGTTGGACCGGGCCGCGAGCTCGAGCGCCTCGGCCACCGTGAGCCAGCGCAGGGGCGCGTCGGGCTTCTCCGGCCGGGCCGCTTCGGGTGTACCGGTGGCCAGTACGAACCGCACATCGGCGTGCTCGTGGGCCGGCTCGTCGCCCTTCGCCTTCACCGGCACCACCACGACGTGCACGATCTCGGCGCGGGCCGCGTCCGGGTACGGCACCAGGTCGGCGAGGCCCGTCTCCTCCGCGCCCTCGCGCAGCGCGACGGCGACCGGGTCGGTCTCGCCCGGGTCCCCGTGCCCGCCGACCTGCAGCCACGCCTCCTGCCGCGCGTGCCAGCGCAGCAGCACGCGCCCCGACGCCGGGTGCACGACCAGCGCGGACGCGGTGACGTGCAGCGGCGTCGCCCGCGACCACACGTCGCCCCCGGCCGCGAGCAGCGCCCGCACCCGGGCCACGTCGGCCTCCTCGTCGGCGTCGGCGGGACGGTAGGCGGCGATCAGCTCGTTCAGCACGATCGAAAATCCTAGCGCCCGGATGGCATGCTGGTGGCGGTCGCCGGCACCGGGAGGAGTGCGTCGATGAAGCGGAGCGCGTTCGCGGGCGTCAAGCCGGCCCGGCGGGTGCGGGACCTCGCGCTGCCCGAGGCGATCGACGCGGTCGCGCGGTTCACCGGGCCCCCCGAGGACCCGGTCGACGCGGCGATCGCCCGTGCGCTCGCCACGGCTCCCGACGGGCTGGCCGGGCAGGCGCGGCTGCTGCGCGAGTCGTCCCTGGTGCTGCGGCCCGGCGTCGTCGGCGACATCGCGCTGTCGGCCGACGGGGCGCGACTGGCGGTGCAGTACGAGGACCGGCTTCTCGACATCGAACTGCCCGGTGGGCGGGTCGTCGGCGAGTACGAGCGGCGCCCGGCCCCGGCGCGCCCGGGCCTGCGCGGGCTCGTGCACCTCGGCGACTCGATCGCCGCCGCGGACCTGGACGGGGCCCGGGTGTACGACGGCGGGCGGCCCGTGTTCGTCGCCGGCGGCGCCGGGTGCGGGGTGACGCCCTGCGGCGACGGGTTCGCGGCGCTGCGTGCGGACGGGGTCGTCGTGCGCGCCTCGGCCGCCGGGGCGGTGATCTGGCGCTCCGGCCGGGGCACCGATCCGCCCGGCTCGGCGCGGTGGATCGCCGGGTCGCCGGACGGCGAGCGGGTGCTGGCCGGCGCGGGCCGGGCGCTGGTCGTCCTCGGCGCGCGCGGGGAGCCGGTGCTGAGCCACCCCGGCACCTGGACGGCCGCGGTGTTCACCGGGGCGGACCGGTTCGTCATGCTCGGGGTCGCCGACGACGCCCAGAGGCTCAGCGCCTGGCGGATCACCGGCGACGCGCTCGAGGCCGACGGGTTCGCGGCGGCGCCGTACGACGACGAGCTCGACGTGCTCGAGGGCACCGGGCTGCTCATCACCGCGCGGGAACGGTACGCGCCGCACTGGCACGACGCGCAGACCCTCGAGTCCGTCGACGACCCCGGCATCGGACCCCAGCGCGGGCGCCCGTTCCCGCGCGGGGGCGGCGGCCGGATCGCCGTCGTGCGCGGCCCGGCCCCCGGCCTCGGACCGTCCCAGGTCGAGGTGCTGCCCCCGCCGGTGTACGCGCTCCTGCACGTCCCGCTCGGCTCGCTCGGCCCCGGGGACGTGGACGAGCTGGACGCGTTTCTGGAGCCGGGCGGCAGTCCGGTGCTGGAGTTTCTGCGGGCGCTGCTCGCCGGGGAGGCAGCGGCTTGACCACGCGCATCGGGATCGACTTCGGCACCGCGAACACCGTCGTCGCCGGGTGGGACGCCGGCGCGCAGCGGGCCGAGCCCGTGCCGCTGCCCGGGTACGACGTCGTCCGTGAGCCGGTGCCCGGGCTGCCGCAGCGGGTCGTGCCGTCGATCGTGGCGTACCGGACAGACCCGGAGGGCCGCGTACACACCGCGATCGGCGCCGGCGGGCTCGCCGACCCCGGGCCCGGCGGGACCGTCTTCCGGTCGATGAAGAGCAACCTGTCCGGGCGGGTCGCCGACGTGCCGCGGACCGTCGGCGGGCGGCCGATCACCGGGCGGCAGGCCGCGACCGAATTCCTGCGCGGCGTCACCGCGCTCGCGGTCCTCGCGGTCGGCGCCGACGACCTCGAGATCGTGGCGACGGCGCCGGTGGAGACGTTCGACGCGTACCGCGACTGGCTCGTCACCGAGGTCGGCCGGGACCTGCCGCAGGCCCGGCTGCGGGTCGTCGACGAGGCGACGGCGGCGGCGGTCGGGTACGGCGGCCGGATGAGCCCCGGGGATGCGTTCTGCGTCTTCGACTTCGGCGCCGGCACCCTGGACGTGTCGGTGGTGGTCGTGCGCGACCCCGACGAGGCGTCCGGCGGCGCCGGGGTGCGGGTCGTGGCCAAGGCGGGCGCCGACGTCGGCGGCAACCACGTCGACGCGCTGCTGGCCCGCTGGGCCCTGGAGCGCTCCGGCGGCGCGCCCCGCGACCCGGTGCGGCACAACCAGGTGTTCGCCGCGGTGCTGGCCGAGGCCGAGGCGGCCAAGGTGGCGCTGAGCCACCGGGACACGGCCCGCATCGCCGTGCCCGGCGCGGCCCGGCCGGTCGAGGTCACCCGGGCCGGCCTGGAGCGGCTGCTGCGCGACGAGGACCTGCTCGGGCGGGTCAACCGGACACTGCGCCGGGTGCTGGACGCGGCCGCCGCGCGCGGCTTCCCGGCGGGAGACCTGGCCCGGGTGTTCCTGGTCGGCGGCACCAGCCTGATCCCGGCCGTGCAGGACCTGCTGCGGATGCAGTTCGAGCCGGGCGTGCTGCACCTGGACCGGCCCCTGGAGGCGGTCGCGGTCGGCGCCGCGGGCATCGCCGGCGGCCGCGAGCTGCACGACCACATCCAGCACGACTACGCGATCCGCCACGTCGACCAGCGCACCGGCGGCTACGAGTTCGAGCCGCTGGTCGCCGCGGGCACGCCGTACCCGACCGAGGCGCCGGTCCGGTCGCTGACCATCCGCGGCGTGCGCACCGGCCAGCGCCGCCTGGGCCTGGCCGTCTACGAGCTGGCGCACGCCACGTACCGCGACGCGAGCGCCGACCTGGAGATCGTCTTCGACCGCGACGGCGGCGCCCGGGCCACCCCGGTGAGCGAGCAGCAGCGGCAGGAGCGCACCTCGCTGTGGCTCAACGAGGACAGCCCGACGTTCCTGGAGGCCGACCCGCCCGCGGAGGCCGGCGCCGACCGCTTCCTGCTCGAGTTCCGCATCGACTCGCAGAAACGCCTGACCGTGTCCGCCTTCGACCTCGACCGCAAGATCTGGCTGCTGGACCGCCGCCCGGTCGTCCGCCTCGCCTAAGGGGAGCCCATGTCGCACTTCACCCGCGTCCGCACCGCGCTGCGCGACCCCGCGCTGCTGTCCAAGGCGCTCGCCGCCGTCGGCTTCGAGGAGACCGAGGTGCACGACGTCGCGCAGACGCTGTACGGCTACCGCGGCGACGCCCGCCCCGAGCGCGCCGAGGTGATCGTGCGCCGCGCCCAGATCAGCGAGATGAGCAACGACATCGGCTTCCGGCGCAGCGTCGACGGCACGTTCGAGGCGATCGTGAGCGAGTTCGACCGGCGCGAGTACGGCGACCCGTGGCTGCAGCGGCTCACCCAGGAGTACGGGCGTGCCGCGACGCTGGAGTACGCCGAGCACAACGGCTTCGAGGTGGCCGGCGAGGAGCGCGAGACCGACGGCTCCATCCGGCTGCTGCTGCGCCGCTCGGCCTAGGACAGGGCCTGGACCTGGGCCGGCTCCGGGAAGATCCCGCGGGCCGCGCCGCCCGCGAACCAGACGCCGATCGCCAGGGCCGCGGTCGCCTCCAGGTACGGCGCCCGGGCCAGGCCGCCGCACGGCGCCGGGGTGCAGCCCATCGACGCGATCAGGGCCGCGACCCGCTCGGCGGCCGCCGGGGTGGAGGCGCAGAAGGGCACCGTGAGGGGGAGGCCCTCGAACGCGGGCGGGTCCAGGGTCCAGATGCTCGCGTGGCAGACGTTGAACGCCTTCACCACCGCGGCTCCCGGCGCCGCCGTCGCGATCTGCGCGGCGACCGACGAGCCGGGTGGCACGGTGAGCATCGGGCCGTCCGGGCCGGGCTCGACGGGGTTCGTGCAGTCGAGCACGATCCGGCCGGCGAGCACGTCCGCGAGGTCCGCGGCCAGTTTCGGGGCGGCCGGGGCGGGGACGGCGAACAGCACCAGCTCGCCGTGGCGGGCGGCGGTGCGCAGGGTGCCCGTGGACCGGCCGCCGACGAGGACGTCGTGGCCGGCCCGGGTCCAGGCGCCGCCGAGGGTGGTGGCCATGTTGCCGGTACCGAGAATGCCGATCTTCATGCGGCGAACGCTAGGCGCGCCGATCGACACCGCGCGGTGTCCGTCGGGCGGGGCAGAATCGGCGGATGGACGAGGACGAGTTCACCGCCGACTGCCAGGCCCGGATCGCGTTCGAGGTCCTGGCCAACCGGTGGGACAGCGTCGTGGTCTTCACGCTGGGCGCCTACGGCGCGATGCGCCCGCGCGCGCTCGTCGAGCGGATCGGCGGGCTCGGGCCCAAGGTCCTCCACGATGCGCTGCGGCGGCTGGAGTACAACGGGCTGGTCTTCCGCCGGCCCTACGGCGAGGCGCCGCCGCGCGTCGACTACGCCCTGACCGCCGCGGGCGAGGCGCTGCTCGAGCCGATGCGCGCGATGGGGCAGTGGGCCCTGCGGTACGGCGACGCCGTCCTCGACGCGCAGGAGCGATTCGCCGGGGAGCGCTCTCCGCGCGCGTCCTGAGCGACGGTCTTGGGAGAGCGCTCTCCCATTTCTGCCAGGCATTGACATGCGTCAAGCGGGGGGTTCACAGTGGGAACTCCACAGAGAGCGCTCTCTGGCAAGATCGGCCGGACTCCGCCCCCGGCCGACCCGCCGACCCCGGAGGATGCTTCATGACCCGACCCGCACGCGCGGGCCGATCCCGGCTGCGCACGATCCTGATCGGTGCCGCGGCCACCGCGCTCGCCGGCACGTTCCTGACCAACCTCGCGCTGCGTTCAGCCGACGCGGCCGAGACCCCCATCTCGCAGGGCAAGACCGCCACCGCGTCGTCCACGGAGAACGGGGGCACCCCCGCCTCCGCCGCGGTCGACGGCAACGCCGGCACCCGCTGGTCGAGCGCGTTCAGCGACCCGCAGTGGCTGCAGGTCGACCTGGGCTCGAGCGCCACCATCACCAAGGTGGTGCTGAGCTGGGAGGGTGCCTACGCCAAGGACTTCACCATCCAGACCTCGGCCGACGGCGCCGCCTGGACCACGATCAACACCACCGTCGACGGTACCGGTGGCACCCAGACGCTGACCGTGAACGGCTCCGGCCGCTACGTGAAGCTCAACACCACCAAGCGGGCCACGCAGTACGGCGTGTCGCTGTGGGAGTTCCAGGTCTTCGGCACCGGCGGCACCACGACCCCGCCCAGCAGCGGGGCCGGCTGGGTGAACATGGACCAGAACAAGTGGCAGGCGCAGGTGGCGGCGTTCAACGCGCTGCCGACCCACCCGTTCCCGGCCAACGCCGTGCGCGTCTCGGAGTTCAACGCGGCGTGCACCTACGACCACTCGTTCAAGGACGACCCGATCGTGTTCCCGGGGCTGGCCGGTGCGTCGCACATGCACAGCTTCCTGGGCAACAAGAGCGCCAACGCGAACTCGACGACCGAGTCGCTGCTGGGCTACACCCAGACCAGCTGCGGGCCGGCCAACGACCTGTCGGCGTACTGGATCCCGACGCTCTACGAGAACGGCGTGGCCGTCGAGCCCAGCGGCGTGACCGTGTACTACGGTTCCCGGCTGCCGGACCCGAGCGTGACGATGCCGTTCCCGCAGGGCCTGCGGATCATCTCGGGTGACGCCAAGCTGCAGGCCGCCACCCCGGCCGGCTCGCCGAACCAGTTCTGGTGCGCCGGGGCCGGCGGCGAGATCGGCCGCAGCACGGACGGCAACTGGCCACGGTGCGCCACGACCGCGTACCTCAACTACCAGCTGGTCTTCCCGGACTGCTGGGACGGCGTCCACCTGGACAGCCCGGACCACAAGTCGCACATGGGCAACGCGGTGAACGGCAAGTGCCAGGGTGCGTACCCGGTGGCGGTCCCGAACATCTCGTTCGTGATCGCGTACCCGACCCACGGCAGCGCGGCCGGCTTCACGCTGGCCTCGGGCATGGCCTCCTCGATCCACGGCGACTCGTTCCTCGCCTGGGACAACACGGCCATGGGCCAGCGGGTCAAGGACTGCGTGCGGCAGAAGGCCAAGTGCAACACCGCTGGTACGTTCTGACGTTTTTCCAGGACGGGGGTGTGCCGACGGCATACCCCCGTCTCGTCCCGGGTAGCTGCGCACGGTGGGAGCCTCGCAGCGCCGGCTCGCCCGCTGGCGGCCCGCGTACTCGCCATTGATCCTGGCGTACCTGATCATTGTGGTGAGCGAGACCTGGCTCACCCAGCCCCATCCCGGCGTGCTCGGCTGGCCGCTGACCGTGCTGTGGACGTGGCCCATCTTCACCACGCTCACCGGCATCTTCGGCGTGAACCGCACCCGAAAACGGCTCCGCGACTCGGCGGAGCGCTGGAGCGGGCACGGGCCGACCAGCACCGACGAGCCGCTCATCGTGGTCGTGCCCACCGTCGGCCGGGACGACACCCAACCGGCGCTGGATCGCTCGGTCCGCTCGTACATCAGCTGGCTGCCGCCCTGCTTTCCGCACATGCGCGTGGACATCGTCGTGGACGAGGGCTGCGAGGCCGAGTCCCGGATCAAGGAGCTGGCCGCCGAGAGCGACCGGGTGCGGGTCGTCGCGGTCCCGGCCGACTACCGCACCCCCAACGGCACCCGGTTCAAGGCGCGGGCCGCGCAGTACGCGCACGAGCTGCGCATGCACGAGGGGGAGGCCCGCGACGACGTCTGGGTGCTGCACATGGACGACGACACCGGTGTCGGCCCGGACACCGCGCTGGCGATGGCCCGGTTCGTCGAGGAGCAGCGCGCCGCCGGCGCCGCCGCCAAGCACCTGGCCCAGGGCATTCTGACCTACCCGCGCGAGTACGCGCTCAACAAGCTCACGTGGCTCGCCGACTCCGCGCGCCCGGCCGAGGACGTCGGGCGGTTCTCGGCCTGGACCGGCGGCGGTACCCCGCGCGCGGGCGTGCACGGCGAGCTGCTGCTCGTGCGGGCCTCAATCGAGGCCACGATCGGCTGGGACTTCGGCCCGCGCAGCCTGGTCGAGGACGCCCAGTTCGCCCTCGTCTTCAGCGAGCGGTACCCGGGCCGCAGCGCCTGGTTCGGCGGGCGCTGCTACGGCGCGTCGCCGGCCAGCCTGGGCGACTTCTTCCGCCAGCGGGAGCGCTGGTCCTGGGGCCTGGCCGGGCTGGTCTTCAACCGGACGCTGCCCCTGCGCAACCGGTTGCTGCTGGGTTACTCGGTGCTGTCCTGGGTCATCGGCCCGCTGCAGAACGTCATCGTCGTCATGCTGGTCGCCCTGCTCATCGCCGACCCGAACACGTCGCCGACGACGGTGCTCATCATCCCGCTGTGGGCGGTGAACATGGCCTACGTGATCTGGATGTACTGGGAGGGGCTGCGGGTCAACGCCGGGGTCTCGGCCGGCGGCCGGCGCCGCTGGTGGGAGCCGGTCGCCGTGATCGCCCTGATCCCCGTGTTCGGGCTCATGGAGGGACTGCCGGGACTGCGCGGCTTCATGAAGTTCGCGCGGCGGGCCGAGAACCGGTTCCTGGTCATCGCGAAGCCGTCATGAAGCGGCCCGCGCGAAGACCGCCGCCTCCTTCGACGTGGCCCGGATCCCGTCGAAGAGGTGGCGGCCCCACTCCGTGAGGCGGCCGGCGTCGAAGCCGTCGGCCGCGTCGAGGTACTCCACCCCGCCGCCGTTGCCCGACCACGACCAGCCGAGGTACCCGATCCCGCGCGCGTCGGCCTCGCGCACGATGGCGTCCGCGGCCACCGGCCCGTCGGTGTGCTGCGGCCCGAACTCGCCGACGACCAGGGGCAGCCCGTTGCGGCGGAACGCGTCGAAGTACTCGGTGACCTTCGCGGCCGTGCCGTAGACGCCGTACATGTGCACGGAGAACACCGTGTTGTGCTGCGGGTCGCCGTTGAAGACCGCCGGGGCGCCGTCGCGCATGCCGCCGGACCAGTCCTGGCCCCAGTTCGGCCCGTCGACCATGAGCAGATGGCGCAGGCCCGCGGCGCGCACCTTGCCGATCGCCGCGCCGGTCGCGCCGGCCCAGCCCGAGGTGTCGCCGTTGCCGTACGGCTCGTTGCCCAGGTTCACCACGACGAAGTCCTCGGTGCCGCGCAGCGTCGGCGCGAGCCCGGTCCAGAAGTCCGCGGCGCGGTCGAGGGTGACGGCCCCCGCTCGCTCGCCGTAGCCGGTCGTATCGTGGTTCTCCAGCACGCAGACGAGACGGTTGGCCTTGCAGTGCCCGACGATCCCGGCCACCTCGCCCGCCGTCACGTCGCCGGTGAGCACCACGCGCACCGTGTTGGCGCCGAGGCGCTTGATGTCGGCCAACGCCCCGGTGCGGTCGCGGTACCAGGCGTAGGGGTGGCTGATCCCGCGCATCACCAGCGGCTGTCCGCCGGCCTCCACGATGCTCGCCCCGCTCACGTGCAACCCGCCCGTGGGCGCGGTGCGGGCTGGGCGCGATGGCTTCACGACGGCGACTCCGATCGCGACGAGGAGCACGGCTACGAACGCGAGGATAGGAACGGCTCGGCGCATCCCGACGAGGCTGCCAGCGGGTTCACCCGGGCAACCACCCTGCTGGCGGGAACATCTTGTGGCCCGGATCACACACGGGTGAGAACCTGGGCTTCCGCGGCGGTCGTCAGGAGAGATGTGGGACGAGGTCTGGACGCGCTCGACGAGGAGGAGCTGCTGCGGCGCACCGCCCGCGGCGACCGGCGCGCGTTCGACGAGCTGTACCGGCGCACGGCCCCGTGGCTGGCGGCCCGGCTGCGGCGGCGCTGCGCCGACGACGACCTCGTCGCCGATGTACTCCAGGAGACCTATCTGGCCGTGTGGCGCTCGGCCGGCAGCCAGGCCCGCGCCGGGCTCGGCGGCAACGCGCCCGCGTGGCTGTGGACGATCGCCGCCAACCGTCTCGTCGACGCGTTCCGGCGGCGGGCCCGGGCGGAGCGGGTACCGCCGCCGGAACTCCCGGCCGTGGCGCCCGCCGCGGAGGAGCAGGCGCTCGCCGCCGACCTCGACGGGGACCTCGGACGGGCCATGCTCGCCCTGCCGCCGGAGCTGCGCGACGTCCTGCGCGCGCTGGTGCTCGACGGGCTCACCGTCCGGGAGACCTCGGCGCTGCTGGGCATGCCCGAGGGCACCGTCAAGACCCGCGCGCGGCGGGCCCGTCTCGCACTGCGGAAGGCACTGTCATGAACGACGACATCCGGGCGTTGGTGGACCGGGCGGCCGCCGGTATCGCGGCCGGGATCGACGAGGGCCCGGGGCCGGTTCCCGGCCGGCGGTTCCGTTCGGCCGGGCTCGCCGGGCGGGTCGCGCCGTGGCTCGCCGCCGCGGCCGCGCTGATGGTGGCCGCGGTCGCCCTGGAGCAGACGTTCACCAGCCTGCCCTCGCTCGTGCTGCTGCTCGCCCCGGTCGCGCCGCTGCTGCCGGTCGCCGCCGCGTGGAGCCGCCGCACCGACCCGGCCTGGGAGCTGCTCGCGTCCGTGCCGCGGTTCGGGCTGGGACTGCTGCTGCGCCGTACCCTCGCCGTCCTCGCCGCCGTCATCCCGCTGCTCGCGGTCGCGGGCCGGGCGACCGGGCACGCGCCCGCGCTCTGGCTGCTGCCGTGCCTCGCCTTCACCGCCGCCAGCCTCGCGCTCGGCGGCCTCACCGGCGTCGACCGGGCGGCCCTCGGGCTCGCCGCCGGCTGGGCCGTGCTCGTCGTGGCGCCCAGCATCGTGGCGGCCCGCCTGCCGGCGCTGCTCGCCGCCCCGGCCGGGCCCGGCTGGGCCGCCGTCACCACCGTCCTGTTCGCCGTGGCCCTGTTCCGGGGCCGATCGGAGGCTTTGCGATGACCATCAACGCCGTGGCCCGGCTCCGGGCGCGATCGGAGGCTCGGCGATGAACGTCCGTGCCGAGGCCCTGCGGGTGCGGGCCGGGCGCCGGCTCGCCGTCGACGGGCTCGACCTGGCCCTCGGCGTGGGCGTGCACGGCCTGCTCGGCCCGAACGGCGCCGGCAAGACCACGCTCATGCGCGCCCTCGCCACGGTCCTCGAGCCCGCCGGCGGCCGGCTCTCGCTGCTCGGCACCCCCGTGACCGGGCGAGCCGACCTGCGCCCGGTGCGGCGCCGGCTGGGCTACCTGCCGCAGCACTTCGGGTACTACCCGCAGTTCACGGTGCGGGAGTTCGTGGAGTACATGGCGTGGCTCAAGGAGATGCCCCGCCGCGACATCCCCGGCGCCGTGCAGCGGGCCGTCGACCGGGTCGGGCTCACCGCCCGCGCCGACGCCCGGATGAAGACGCTCTCCGGCGGCATGCTGCGCCGGGCCGGCATCGCCCAGGCGATCGTCAACGACCCCGAGCTGCTGCTGCTCGACGAGCCGACCGTGGGGCTCGACGTCGAGCAGCGCATCGAGTTCCGCGCCCTGCTGCGCGACCTCGGCGCCGGCGGCTGCGTGCTCGTCTCCACCCACCTCGTCGAGGACGTCGCCGCCGCCTGCACCGACGTGGTGCTGCTCGACGAGGGCCGCCTGGTCTGGCTGGGCGCGGCGACGGACCTGGCCGAGCGGGGCGCGACCGGCGAGGCCGGCGACAGCGCGACCGAGCGGGGCTACTCGGCGCTGCTGCGCGAGCACCGCGGCACGGTGGCGGCGTGATCGCCCGGGTCGTGCGCCTGGAGCTGCGCCGATCGGCCGCGGCCGTCGTGGCGGTGGCGTCCTTCGTCATCGGTACCGCCCTGCTGTTCTCCTTCCCCCAGGCCTTCGCGGGCCGCTGGCTGCAGCTCGCCGCCGCCCTGCGCGTGCTGCTCCTGGTGCTGTTCCCGATCGCGCTCGCCGGCGGCGCCGCGCTGGGCCGCCGCGAGGCCCGCGCCGGGGTCGGCGAGCTCTTCGCCGGCACGCCCCGGCCCCGCCGGCACCGCATCCTCGCCACCGCCGGCGCGCTCGCCGCGGGGCTGCTCGCCGCGTACGCGTTGACGTTCCTGGCCGGGCTCGCCCGGGTCGTGCCCACGTCCGGGTACTTCCCGCCGTCCGCCCTGGCCGTGGCCGGCGTCGGCGCGCTTTCCCTGCTCGCCGGGGGCTGGCTCGGCCTGGCCGCGGGCCGTGCGGTGCCGCGGTTCGTCACCGCCCCGGTCGTGGCCGTGCTCGGCGTCGCCGTCGTCGGGATCGTGCCCGAGTGGGCGCGGGTCGCGCCCGGCGCGGGCGCGGACGCCGCGGCGCTGCTGCTCACCCCGGTGTACGCCGGCGGCATCGACGACTTCCAGACCGTCGCGGCCCGGGTCAGCCTGGTGCAGGCGCTCTGGCTCGCCGCCCTCGCCGCGACCGGCCTGCTGCTGGCCGTCGCCCGGCCCCGGACCGTCGCCCCGGCGCTGCTGCCGGCCGTGCTCGGAGCGGCGGTCGCGGTACCACTGCTGCCTTCGGGCGGTTATGCGGCGGCGGCCGCCTACGATCCGGGCGCCGTCGAGCTGATCTGCGACGACCACGGCCCGCAGGTCTGCGTCACGCGCGTGCACGCCGCCCTGCTGCCCGACATCGCCGGCCCGGTCCGCGCCGCCCTCGCGACCCTGGCCGCGCGGGTGCCGGGCGCGCCGGCGCGCGCCGTGGAGAGCCGCGCGCCCGCCTACGGCACCGGCCCCGCCGACCCGCCGCACGCCGCCGGCACCCTCGTCTTCCTGGCCCCCTCGATCGGCGCGAACGGCCGCGCCGACCTGCGCGACGGCTCGTTCCCCGGGCTCGTGCTCGGCGCCGCCTGGGAGCAGACCTGCGACCCGGCCCCGGCCGGCGCCTACGAGGGCCGCGAGCTGGCGGTGGCCTGGCTGACGGGCGCGGCCCCGGCCCGCCCGGAGCCGGCCGCGGCCTACGCGGCGCTCCGGGCCCGCCCGGAGGACGAGCAGCGCCGCCTGATGGTGGCGGCGCGCGAGGCGGTGCTGGCCTGCCGCCCGGACGCGTTCGCGGGCCTGACGTCATGAGGTGGCTGGGCCTGTACCTCCGCTCCCGGCGAGTGCCGGCGGCGCTCGCGCTCGCCGTGGCCGTCGCCGGTCTGGCCTGGTTCGTGCGCGCCGACGTCCGGCTCGGCGCGCTGACGGCGATGCTCGCGGTGGTCGCCTTCGGCGCGGGGCTCGGCGCCCCGGACGAGGCGCTGGAACGCACCGGCGCCGTGCACTGGCCCGCACGCCGGGCGGTGCACCTCGGCGCGGTCGCGGTGCTCGTGGCCGGGCTGGTCGGGGCCCGGTTCGAGCCGTTGGCCGTGGTGGTGCGCGACGTCGCCGGGCTGCTCGGGCTGGCCGCGCTCGGCGCCGCCGTGCTGGGGGCGGCGCACGCCTGGGTCGCCCCGCTGCTGTGGACCCTCGTGGCGGTGCTGCCGCTGCTGGGGCCGAGCGCCGACGTGCGGATGCAGGTCGCCGCGTGGCCGGTCCAGCCCGCGGCGACCGCGGCGGCCCTGGTGTGCGCGCTCGCCCTGGCCGCGGCCGGCCTCGCCGCCTACGCGCTGCGCGGGGCCCGGGCGTAGGCGATCGCTGATCCGCGTGCCGATGGGCCGGCAACCGATCGGCAACCGGCGCGGCGCCCGGGCCGCAACCGGGGCGGCGGAGTCTGGCGGTACATCGTTGGCGGCGTTTCGACAGGCGGAACATGCTGGAGCAGCAGTACACCGGGCCGATCGCGCCCGACGTCGTCGTCGGCCGGCAGGCGATCCACGACACGGCCGGGGCCGTCGCCGGATACGAGCTGCTGTTCCGGTCCGGGCCGGAGGCGCTCAGGGCCGACCGCAACGGCGCCGTGCGCTGGGCCACCGGGACCGTGCGCCGCATCGGCGACTAGTAGTCGACGACCAGGCGGCCGTCGTCGAACGACACGCCCCGGATCTGCGTGCCCTCCGGCAGGGCGCGCAGCTGGTCGTGCAGCTGGCCGGCGATGTTCACGCCGACCACGAAGTCGATGACGTCGACGTTGTCCGGGTCGATCGCGCCGCCCAGCGCCGGCGGGTGGCTGAAGTCGTAGACCTGCTCCGCGGCCGGGGTCAGGCCGCGGCGGGCCAGCTCCGCGGTGAGGCCGGCGAACAGGTACCGCTCCTGCCCCTCGGCCGTGTTGAGCTCGGCCGAGACCGCCTCCATGCTGGGCCAGCGCCGCTGCAGCGTGCCGCCGACCGTGTCCAGCCACCAGACCCCGCCGGGCCCGCGCAGGAAGATGTCGCCGAAGAGCGAGGCGTACGCGGGGGTCTTGTCCTCCAGGCCGATCCACTGCCACGAGTCCAGGGCACCGGCGAACCGGTCGGCCGGGAACGTCTTGATCAGCTGCATGCGTCATGTGTACCGCACCGCCGGTACCGCAGCTCAGGGCGCTCGGACTTTCACAGTTCTGTTACGCGCAGGTGTCCGCCGTGTCCTTGACACGCCCGGCGGCCGTCGCCAAGATGTAAAAACCAAGCGCTTGTTAGGTTTTGAATCGAGCGAACATTCCTCCCTAGGCTGACGATTCGTATAATTCCGACAGGGGTACACATGGGCGTTTTAACGACGAGGTCTCGTCGTATCGTCGTCGGCCTGGCGCTCACGGCGCTCGCGCTGGCGGGCTGCGGCGACAAGGCGGGTGACCAGAAGCCGAGCAACGGAACCGCCACCGGCGCGCCGATCATCATCGGCATGGACGAGGACAGCACCGGTTCCGGTGCGGCGTACAGCGTGATCGCCGGCAAGACGATCCGCCTCGCCATCCAGGACATCAACGACAAGGGCGGCGTCCTCGGCCGGCCCCTGAAGCTCGTCGTCGAGAACGACGAGTCCGACCCGACCAAGGTGCCGGCGACGCTGCAGAAGCTGGCCAGCCAGGGCGCCAAGGCGCTGTTCCTGCAGAGCGGCAGCGCCGCCATCCTCCAGGCGAAGTCGACGCTCACCCAGCTCGGCCTGCCCGCCATCGCCCCCACCGGCGTGACCGCCACGCTCGTCACGCCGCCGGACAACGAGCTCATCTACATGCTCGCCAACACCACCAACGACTGGGCCCAGGTCTACTGCGGCGCATTCGCGGCGGCCGGCATCACCAAGATCGGCGTCCTCACCGACGACACCACGACGATCGCGGCCCTCGACAAGGCCCTGTTCGCGCAGATGACGTGCGTGCAGTTCGTGGCCACGGAGAAGGGCGCGGCCAACGCCAGCGACCTGTCGGCCCAGGTGGCCCGGCTCAAGAACGCCAAGCCGGATGCGGTACTCGTGACGAGCGTCGGCGGCGCCTTCGAGGTGCTCGCGCAGAACACCCTGGGCACCCAGATGGCCGGCACCAAGCGCTTCTCGCTCGCCTCCATCGGCAACCAGCCGTCCTCGTGGAAGCTGGCCTCGCCCGGTGCGCTCAACGGGCTCATCTTCATGGGCTCGATCAACAGCGAGAACCCGCGCACCAAGGAGCTGATCAAGCTCCTGCAGGACAAGAACGGCAAGGACTACGACATCACCGCGTACGACGCCCAGGCGTGGGACGCCGTGCACGTGCTCAAGCAGGCCATCGAGAAGGCCGGCGGCGTGGACGACTCCAAGAAGCTCAACGAGGCGATCCAGAGCATCCAGGCGTACCCGGCCACGTTCGGCCAGGCCAACTTCACGCTCAGTTTCAGCGCCAGCAAGCACCTGGGCGCCGATGGGCCGTGCGGGCTGTCCCTGATCGAGTTCGGCTCGGACAACAAGCCGAAAGGCCCCTGGGCCACGTTCCAGCCCCCGTGTAACAAGTAACCCCACCGGAAAATCCCCGTCCGGACAAGAAAGGCGACGTCGTGGGCCAGTTGCAGCTGTGGTTGTCCGCGCTGGAGATGGGATGCTTCTTCGGGCTGCTCGCGCTGGCCTACTACCTGGTGCTGGTCGGGGCGGGGTTCTTCAACTTCGCCATCGGCCCGTACGCGATGGTCGGCGGCCTGTGCACGTCCTACCTCGTGCTGTATGAGGACATGAACGTCTGGGCCGCCGCCGGGATCGCGGTGCTCACCTCGGCCGCGCTGGCCGTCGTCACCGAACTGGCCGTGGTCCGGCAGGTGCAGCGCCGCTCCGGCCGGGGCGAGCTGCCGGCGCTGGTGGCGGTGGCCGCAGTGCTCTTCGCCATCCAGCAGCTCGGCGGGTACCTCTTCGGCTACACCACCCTCCCGGGCCAGGCCCTGCTCACGTTCGACCCGGTGTCCATCGGCGACACCGTGGTCCAGCCCAGCAGCGTGCTGTTGCTGGCCTTCACCGTCGTCGCGTTCGCCGCGGCCGCCCTGTGGATCCGGTACACCCGGACCGGGCGGCTGCTGCGGGCGGTCGGCGACAGCACCCACGCCGCCAGCCTGCTGGGCCTGCCGGTGAACCGGGTGCGGCTCATCGCCTTCCTCGTCTCCGGGCTGCTGGCCGGCATCACCGGCCTGCTGTTCGCCCCCAAGGCCGGCGTCAGCTCCCTGTCCGGGCTGAGCTGGGCGCTGTCGGGCTTCCTGGCGATGGTGGTCGGCGGCACCGGCTCGGTCTGGGCCCCGCTCGTCGGCGGCCTGCTGCTGGGGCTGGTCGAGGTGTTCGTGCCCTACTACTTCGGCGGCCAGTCCCACGTCTACGGGCTGCTGCTGGTCGCCCTGCTGTTCTTCGCCTTCAAGCCCAGCGGCCTGTTCGTACGCCGGATCCGGACCTAGGAGAGTGTCGTGAAGCGCGTCCCCGGCTCCCTCGGGCTGACCCTCGGTGTGGTCGGCGCGGTGCTGATCCTGCTCTGGGTCGGCGCCGACGGCTACAAGCAGACCCTCGTCACCACCACGGCCACCTATGCGCTCATCGCGCTGGGCATGTACGTGCCGTACCTCATGGCCGGCTCGCTGTCGATGGCCTACGGCGCGTACGCGGGCATCGGCGGGTACGCGGTCGGCCTGCTCTCCTCGCGCACCGGCCTGCCGCTGATCCTGGCCTGGATCGCCGGCCCGGTCGTCGCGGCCGCCGTCGCGGTGCTGCTCGGCCTGGCCACCCGGCGGCTGTCCGGGTTCTTCCTCGCCGCCGTCACGCTGCTGTTCGGCATGGCCTTCACCGCGCTGCTCGTCGACGCCGAGGGCCTCTCCGGCGGCTCCGGCGGCCTCGGCTCGCTGCGCAAGCTCGACATCCTCGGCTGGGTGCCCTCGCACTACCAGGTCGTGGTGGGCTCGCTGGTCGTCGTGTGCGTCATCGCGTTCCTGCTCGACCGGCTGCGCATGTCGCCGTGGGGCGTGATCGTGCGGACCATGCGCGACGCGCCCCGCGCCGTGGAGGCGGCCGGCGTACGGGTGTCGGTGATGAACCTCGTCTCGCTGGCCATCGGCGCGGCGATCGCGGCCGTCGGCGGCGGGCTGTTCACCTACTCGGCCGGCAGCGTCACGCCCGACACGTTCACGCTCAACCTGGTGTTCCTGGCCATCTTCATGCCCCTCATCGGCGGCTCCGCGACCCCGTGGGGCGCCGTGCTCGGCGCGGTCATCGCCGTCGAGCTGACCCTGAACTTCCCGGCGGTGCAGACCAGCGGAACGCTGATCCTCGCCCTGGGCGTGCTCGTGATCCTGCTGCTCGCGCCGCAGGGCGTGATCGGCTATGCCACCCGGCTGGCCCGACTCGTGGGGGGAAGACGTGGCTGAGACGTTGCTGGTCGGCTCCGGGCTGACCAAGCGGTACGGCGGGGTCACCGCCCTGCAGGACGTCTCGTTCGAGCTGCGGGCGGGCGAGATCCTCGGCCTCGTCGGCCCCAACGGCGCCGGCAAGACGACCCTGGTCGACCTCATCTCCGGCGCCCAGCCGGCCACCGAGGGCGAGCTGACCCTGCGCGGGCAGCGCCTCGCCGGCCCGGCCGCCCGGCGCGCGAAGGCCGGCCTGGCGCGCACGTTCCAGTACCCGCAGCTGGCCCTCGAGCTCTCCGTGGCCGACAACCTGCTGCTGGGCCGGGCCGCGCGCCGCCACGGCACGGTGTGGCAGATGGTCGCGGGCAGCTTCGCCGGCGCCTTCCGCCCGCACCTGCCGTCCGACGCCGAGGCCGTGCGCAAGCTCGCCGAGGAGCTCGGCATCGACCGCCTCGACCGCCCGGCCGGCGACCTGTCCCTGGGCGAGCAGCGCCTGGTCGAGGTCGGCCGCGCCCTCGGCCAGGACCCGCTGGTGCTGCTTCTCGACGAGCCGTTCGCCGGCTCCGACGCGGCCGGCGTGCACGGCATCGTCGAGGTCGTCCGCACGGTGCAGCGCCGTGGCCACGCCGTCATTCTGGTCGACCACAACGTCGACCTGGTCGCCGGTCTGGTCGACCGGATCATGCTGCTCGACCAGGGCCGCGCCGTGTTCGACGGCAACCCGCAGGAGTGCCTCGGCAGCCCCGAGATGCAGCAGGTGTACTTCGGGGTAACCGCCGACGAGCCCGATGAGGAGGACGCCTCGCATGTCGTCTCATGAGCTCCGCCTGGAGGGGCTGACGGTCCGCTACGGCCACGCCAGCGCCGTCACCGGGCTCGACCTGACCGCGCCGGGCGGCCAGGTCACCGCGCTCGTCGGCCCCAACGGCGCCGGCAAGAGCAGCGCCCTGCTCGCCGCCTACGGTTCCGTGGCCGCCGCCGGCAAGGTGTTCCTCGACGGCGAGGACGTGAGCCGGCTCAAGCCCGCCGCGCGGGCCCGGGCCGGCATCGCAGTCGTACCGCAGGGTCGCCAGCTGTTCCCGAAGCTCAACGTCGCCGACAACCTCCAGGTCATGGCTGAGCTGCTGCGGCTGCCCCGCTCGGCCGTGGATACCGCGATCGACCGTTTTCCGATCCTGCGCACGCGCCTGCGCAGCCTCGTCGGCGTGCTGTCGGGCGGCGAGCAGC
Source organism: Dactylosporangium sp. NPDC049140 (assembly GCF_040648435.1). Taxonomy (NCBI): domain Bacteria; kingdom Bacillati; phylum Actinomycetota; class Actinomycetes; order Micromonosporales; family Micromonosporaceae; genus Dactylosporangium; species Dactylosporangium sp. NPDC049140. The sequence continues at coordinate 79,863 of NZ_JBEZDS010000011.1, forward strand.
AGATGCTCGTCGTCTCCCGGGCACTGATGGGCTCGCCGCGCGTACTGCTGCTGGACGAGATGATGACCGGGCTGGCCCCGCTCATCGTCCAGGAGTTGCTGCGCACGGTGACCCAGCTGGCCCGCGACGGCGTGGCCGTGCTGATGGCCGAGCCGGCCCTGGGCGCGGTGCGGGGCGCCGTGGATCGCGGCTACGTCCTGGTGCGCGGAGAGACGGTGGCCGTGTGCGAGGACGGTGGGAAGGCCCTGGACGCGGTGTACCAGTCGAAGATGGGTGTGCTGAAGAGCGCCGTCTAGGGCCGGAACTTGAGCCGGCGACGACCGAGACCGACCAGCAGCCCGCCCACGCCCGTCACGGCCAGGCCCCCGACCACGAGCCCGGTGAGCGTGCCGCTGGTCGCGCCGCCGGTCACCGGCAGCGAGGTCGCGGACGCGGACACGGTGGGCGACTGGCTCGGCGACTTCGACGGCGACTGGCTCGGCGACTTCGACGGCGACTTGCTCGGCGACTTCGACGGCGACTTGCTGGGCGACTTCGTGGGCGTCGGGGACTTGGTGCGGTGCGTATTCGTGGGGAACGCGGTCGGATGGCCCTCGGTGACCGGAGCCGTCGTCTCCGACCAGCTCGGCAGGGCCGCGGGCCCGGCGATGAGCAGGACGACGCCGACGGCGGCGAGCGTCAAGACCCGTAGGGCACGCAGGCCTGACTGTGACATGTTGCCTCCCTGATAACTGCAAACAGATGCAGGGAGCTAAGCGCCGAAATCGGTGAGCAAGCCCTCACATTTCTGTGGGGTGTCCCGGCGGGCGGCGGCTCACCCATGCCGGGTCCAGGGCGTGCTCGGGGACAGGGGTCTATCCTCTGAGTTGAACACGTTCAACTAGGGGAGGCGTCGTGGGGCTTACGGACTGGGCGCGCGTGCTCGTCGCCGCGCTCGTGGGGCTCGGCATGCTCGTGATCGTGCCGCTGGGGCTGGATCTCCTGCCCGGGGCCTGGCCCGCCGGGCGGCGGTGGGTGTGGTTCGGCGGGGCCGTGCCCGGTGCGGTGTCCCTCTGGCTGCCGCGCGGGCCCCTGGCGGCCGGGCTCGCGATGCCGTACCTGTTCGTCGCGCTGGTCCTCGCCGCCCGAGCCTGGCCCCGGCTGAGGACGGTGTTCGAGACTCCCGCAACGGCGGCCGCCGTCACGGCGCTCGTGACGCCCTCGATCGCGGCCGGTGCGCTCGTGGCCGAGCGCGTGGGCTACCGGCTGTTCGGTTTCCGCCTCGACGTGCTCGCGCTCACCGAGGCCCACTTCCACTACGCCGGGTTCGCCGCCGCGCTCGTGGCCGGGCTGGTCGGCGCGTACGGCGGCGGGACGCGGGGCGGGCCGGCCGCGGCGCTCGCCGTGCCCGCCGGGACCGGGCTCGTGCTCGCCGGGTTCTTCGTGGGGGACTGGCTCGAGCTCGCCGGGGCCGCGGTGCTCACCGCCGGCATGTGGATCGCCGCCGTGATCACGTTGCGGACGGTCCGGCCCGGCCAGTCCGACCCGGTGACTCGGGCCCTGCTCGCCGTCGCCGCGGTCGTGCTCACCGCGACGATGGTGCTCGCGCTGGACTGGGCGCTCGGTCATGTGGTGCGCGTGCCGCACCTGCCGCTGTCATGGATGGTAGCCACGCATGGCCTGGCCAACGCGCTGGGCTTCGGGCTCTGCTCGGTGCTCGCCTGGCGCCGGATGGGCCGCCGGACCGGTGCGGGGCCGGACGGGGCGTGAAACTTTCACACGCCACCAGCGGCGATACCCCGGGCCGGCGGCCGCCGTTGACGGCCGGGGCGGGCGCGGCGGGACACTCGCCCGCGTGGACATCGTGGTGGAGTTCGAGGGCGAGGGCTCCGGGACCGCGGAGCTGACGTGGGGGCAGCGCGACGTCTGGGACCTCATGCGGCGCACCGGCCGGACGATGAACATCGGCGGCACCGTCCCGGCCGCGCCCGGCGAGACCGTCGCCCACCTCGCGGAGCTGCTGCGCTTCATCGTGAGCCGGCACCAGGCGCTGCGGACCCGGCTGGTGCCGGTCGACGGCGGCCCGCCGCGCCAGCGGGTGCACGCGTCCGGCGCGATCGGGCTCGAGCTCGTCGAGGCCGGGCCGGACCCGGAGGTCACCGCGGAGGCGCTGCGGGTGCGGTACCAGACCAGGCATTTCGACCCGTTCGGCGAATGGCCGGTGCGGATGGGCGTCGTGCTCGACGGGGAGACGCCGACGCACGTGGTGCTGATGTACTACCACGTCATCATCGACGGCTTCGGCATCGACGCGATCGTGCGCGACCTGGCCCACCTCGGGGTCGCCGCGGCGCCCGTCGCCGGGGTGCGGCCGCTGGAGCTCGCCGCCCTCCAGCAGGAGCCCGCGGCTCTGCGGCAGAGCGAGAAGGCGCTGCGGTACTGGGAGCGCCAGCTCGACCGCGTCCCGGCCGTCCCGCACCCCGCGGCGGCCGACCCGGGCCACGGCGAGCCCCGCCACTGGGAGGTCGTCTGCGAGTCCCCGGCCCTGGCCCTCGCCGTGCGCGCGGTCGCGGCCCGCACCGGGCTCGCCTCCGGCCCGATCCTGCTCGCCGGCTACGCCGTCGCCCTGGCCCGCGTCACCGGCTCGCCCACCGCGGTGGTGCAGATCGTGGTGAACAACCGGTTCCGGCCCGGTTTCGGCGAAGCGGTGACGAGCCTGCGCCAGTTCGGCCTCTGCGCGATCGACGTCGGCATGCCCTTCGACGAGATCGCGGCGCGGGCGTGGGCGGCGACGCTCGGGGCGTACAAACACGGCTATTTCGACGGCACCGCCGCGACCCGCGACCTGGAGGCGTGGTCGTGCTACCTCAACGACCGCCGCCGCGGCACCGACGAGACCGGCGGCGAGGCGCCCACACCCGAGGCGATCCGCGCGGCCCGCGCGGCGGGCAACCTGCACTGGGGCGGGCGCGAGGACACCTACGACGGCACGTTCTACCTGCACGTCGAGGACGAGCCGGGGCGGATCGTGTACACCATGTGGGGCGACACACACCGCTACACCCCGGCCGCGATCGAACAGTGCGCGCGCGACCTGGAGACGGCGGTCATCGATGCCGCTCTCGCGCCCGCTACCGTGGACGCGTGAGCGGTCCGGAGCGGAGCGGAGGGGCCGCTCGCCATGGGCACAGTTGTGTCGCGTCGGCGCCGGAGCCTGCGGAGGTGGCGGCGTGAGCTCGAGACTGCCCGGCGTTCTGGCCTGCACCGCGCTCGCGGCGGGCTGGCTGGTGGCGGTCGCCGGCCTGACCCGGGCGGTGCTCGCCCGCGTGCTCGAGTCCGAGGGCACGGCGCCCGACGAGCGCCTCGGCAGCCTGGAGTTCCTGCTCGCGGCGGTGCTGATCGTCGGGCCGCTCGTCGTGGCCGGGGTGGCGCGCTGGCTGCGCCTGGCCAAGCTGCCGCAGATCGCGCTCGTCGTGGCCGGCGTGACGCTGCTGCCCGCGATCATCCTGAGCCTGGTCGGCACGCGGCAGCTCGGCGCGCCGGAGCCGGAGCCGACCGGCCGCCAGAGCGTCACCTTCAGCGGCGGCACCAACACCTGCCCCGGCGGCTGAGTGGCGGGAACGGCCCGGCGGCGGTACAACGTGTCATGGATTGGACCGTCATCCCGCCGCTGCTGCTCGCCCTGCTGCTCGGCGCCCTCGTCGGCCTGGAGCGCGAGTTCGGCGCCCAGCCCGCGGGCCTGCGCACCCACATGCTCGTCGCCGTCGGCGCGGCGCTGTTCACGGCCGCGGGCTACGAGGTCGGCTCCGACCGGACCCGTGTCGCGGCCCAGGTCGTCACCGGCATCGGCTTTCTCGGCGCGGGCGCCATCCTCAAGGAGGGCGTGAACGTCAGTGGGCTGACCACGGCGGCCTCGCTGTGGGTCACCGCCGCGATCGGCGTGGCCGCGGGCCTGAAGCTGTACTGGGCCGCGGTCGCCGTCACCGCGGTCGCGCTCGCCGCGCTGTGGCTGTTCAAGGTGGCCGAGGCCAACTGGCTGCCCGACCGGCACCGGATCCGGGTGACCCTGACCCTCGCCCCCGACCACCCGCTCGACGAGGTCGAGCGCGCCGCGGTCGCCGCCCTGCCCACGGCGCACGTGCTGCGCATCGACTACGCCGGGCACGACCAGTCAATCGTGCTCACGACCCACGGCGACAGCGACACCTCGCTGCCCGCGATCGCCGAGGCCCTGCGCCGGCTCGACGGGGTGCAGGGGGTCGAGATCGCTCGCTGAATGCGTGCGCCCGCACACGTACCGTCGCTAAAGAAGATTTAAGAACGGGATTTCGAAAAAATGTAATCGAGCGATTTCCCGGGGCCTGGCCACGATCTTCCAGAGAGCGCTCTCTAAGTTTTCCTTTGCCCTCTTGAACCTGGATACAGGCGCTTTGAATACTGGCGGCGCACCCGAGCCTGCAGAAAAGGATCGACATGCGCCTCAGAACCCGAGTACTCCTCGGCGCCGCCGCGGTCGCGGTCGTCGCCGGCGCCGGCGGCGCCTACATGGCGACCGCGAGCGCGGACGAGAACACGGCGCCGAAGCTGGAGGCCGAGTCCTACTCGGCCCAGAGCGGCGCGCAGACCGAGAACACCCGCGACGCCGGCGGCGGCAAGAACGTCGGCTGGCTCGCCAACGGCGACTGGCTGCAGTACGACAACGTGACCCTCGGCGGCGCCGACCTGAGCGTCCGCATCGCCGCCCAGAACAAGGCCGGCGGCTCCATCGAGCTGCACCTGGGCTCGCCCGCCGGGACGCTGCTGGCCACCTTCCCGGTCGCGTACACCGGCAACTGGCAGTCGTGGAAGACCGTTACCGTTACCGCCACCTCGGTGCCGGCCGGCAAGCAGACCGTCGTCGCGGTCATGAAGAGCGCCCAGCAGTACGACTTCGTGAACGTCAACTGGTTCACCCTCGGCAGCGGCGGGCGTCCGCCGGCCACCGCGACCGTCGCCCCGCCGACGACCGCCGCGCCGTCGCCGACCACCGGCGGCGCCACCGGCGGCACCGGCACCGCCGGCTGGGTGGACGTCGACCAGGCCGCCTGGCAGCAGCAGGTCGCCGCGTTCAACAAGCTCCAGCAGCTCCCGGTGCCGGCCGGCACTACCCGCGTCTCGGAGTTCCACACCGACTGCGCGGTGTCGGGCGAGGCCCCGGACGACCCGATCGTGTTCCCGGGCCTGGCGGGCGCGTCGCACATGCACACGTTCTTCGGGCCGAAGGTCACCGCGACCAGCAGGCCGGCCGACCTGTTCGGCGAGGCCACCAACTGCAACGCGCCCGGCGACAACAGTGCGTACTGGGTGCCCCAGCTGCAGAAGAACGGCCAGCCGGTCAAGATGAAGAGCTTCCGGGTGTACTACGGGTCCCGCCTGCCCGACCCGTCGGTCACGATGCCGTTCCCGCCCGGCCTGGTCATGATCTCCGGTGACGCCAAGAAGCAGACGGCGACGCCGAAGGGCGCGTCGGGGCAGTTCTGGTGCGCCGGCAGCGCCGAGACCGGCCGCAGCGCCGACGGCAACTGGCCGGTCTGCGCGGCCGGCGGCAACCTCATCTTCCAGCTGACCTTCGCCGACTGCTGGGACGGCAGGCACATCGACTCGCCCGACCACAAGTCGCACATGGGCAACGCGGTCAACGGCAAGTGCCAGGGCGACTACCCGGTCGCGATCCCCAACCTGTCGTTCATGGTCAACTACGACTCGCTGGGCGGCGACGGGCTGGCGCTCTCCTCCGGGATGGCCTCCTCGATGCACGGCGATTTCATGAACGCGTGGAAGCCCGAGAACCTCGGCCCGCTCGTGAAGGTGTGCCTGGACGCCAAGGCCAAGTGCGGCACGACCCCGTCGTTCACGGGAGGCTGATCGCCGCCGCCGCTGCCCCCCGCCGCCGGCGGAGTGAGGTTTCATCTCCGTGAAACCCACTTCGCAGCGGCGGGGGGTAGTGTCCCGTCATCTTCGACGACGTTGACCCCTTCATCGGCACCGCCGCGACCGACCTGCCCAAGGCGCATGGTCTGGCCGCCACCTGGTGGTGGCCCAAGCCGCAGGTCGGCAACACCCACCCGGGCGCGACGTCGCCGTTCGGCATGGTCTCGGCCTGCGCGTACTCCGGGGCGTACCCCACCGGCTACGGCCGGTACGCCAAGAACACCGAGGGCGTGCCGGAGCTGCTCTTCGACCGGCTCCAGGCCTCCGGGTTCACCCATTTCCAGCAGTCCGGCACCGGCGCGATCCGCAAGTACTACAACTACGTGCGGGTCACCCCGATGGTGCAGCCGCTCGACTCGCTCGGCGAGTCCTGGCCGCTGCACGACGAGGTGGCCGAGGCGGGGTACTACGCGGCGACGCTCGACACCGGCATCCGCTGCGAGATCACCGTCGGGGCCAAGGTCGCCGTGCACCGGTACACCTTCCCGGAGAGCAGCAGCGCCCGGATCGTCGTCGACCTCTCCTGCGGCGGCCTGGCCATCGACCTGGGCCGCACGGTGCCGCTGCGGGCCCAGGCCGAGAGCCTCGGGCAGGGCCGGGTGCAGGGCACGGTCGACATGGAGGGCGTGCCGCTGTCCGTGCACGCCGAGGTGGTCAGCCGCGGCTGGCGGCAGATGCTGTGGTACGACCGGCGCCTCATCGACGGCGGAACACGGCTCGACTTCGACAGCATCCGGCACACGACCCTGCGGCCGTTCGGCATGCTGTTCATCGGTCCGACGCGGGCCGGGCAGACGGTCGAGATCCGCCTCGGCTTCTCGTTGCGCGGCTGCGAGCAGGCCGCCCGCAACCTGGAGCGGGAGTGCGGGCCGGGCGGCGACGCGTTCGAGCGGGTGCGGGACGCGACCCGGGACCGCTGGCGCGAGCACCTCGGGCGGGTGACGGTCGACGGCGGCACCCCGGCCCGGCGCACCGTGTTCGCCACCGCGATGTACCACTCCCTGATCAAGCCGTGCTTCGGCGACGACGAGAGCCCGTTCTGGCCGAACTCCGGCCCGTTCGCGTTCGACGTGTGCACCATGTGGGACATCTACAAGACCCAGCTGCCGCTGCTGTCCGCGGTCGCGCCCGACCGGGCCGCCGACCTGCTGGAGTCGCTGATCCGGGTCTGCGAGGAGGAGGGCAACTTCCCGATCGGGTACCGCATGGCCCGCGGCGCCGACCGCTTCTTCCGCCAGGCCAGCGCCCTGGCCCACACCGTGCTCGCCGACGCCCACGCGCTGGGCCGGGCCGAGCTGGACTGGAACTGGGCGCTCGTGCACATGGTCGACGACCTGCGCCGGATGTACGGCGAGGACTTCTTCGAGCACGGCATCGTCCACCCGATCAGCCACACCCTCGACCTCGCCTACGCCCACCACTGCACCGCCCAGGTCGCCCGGGCCCTCAACGACGTGCGCCTCGCCGAGGACCTCGAGCGGCGCAGCCGGCACTGGATCAACGCCTTCGACCCGGTCACCGGCCTGCTGCGCGACTCCGAGTTCTACGAGGGCGGCAAGTGGAACTACTCGTTCCGCCTGCTGCACGACATGGCCGCCCGCATCGCCCTCGGCGGCGGCGAGGAGGAGTTCCTCGGCAACCTCGACCGGTTCTTCGGCTTCGGGGCCGGGCCGGTCAGCCAGCCCGGGCGCCGCCCGCCGCCCGCGGAGATGCTCGCCGGCTACGCCCTGAACCGCTTCGAGGGCCTCAACAACGAGCCCGACATGGAGGCGCCGTGGGCGTACCACTACGCCGGGCGCCCCGACCGGACCGCCGAGATCGTGCACGCCGCGCTCACCTGGCAGTTCGGCACCGGCCCGGGCGGGCTGCCGGGCAACGACGACTCGGGCGGCCTGAGCTCCTGGTACGTGTGGGCGTCCCTCGGGCTGTTCCCGGTCGCCGGGCAGAACCTCTTCCTGATCAACGCGCCCGCCTTCGAGCGCTCCGCCGTGCGGGTCGGCGACCGGGAGTTCATCGTGGAGACCAGCGGCCACCGCGCGACGCCCATCGGCGCCGACGGGCTCGATAGTGACCCGGCCCCGCAGTACGTCCAGTCGGTGACCCTCAACGGCCGGCCGCTGGACGCCACCCACATCAGCGCCGCCGAGATCCACCGGGGCGGCCGGCTGCACGTCCGCCTCGGCCCCGAGCCGTCCGCGTGGGGGCAGGGCCGGCGGCAACGGCCCCCGTCGGCGTCCGACCAGGCGTTCGCAGCGAAGGAGACCAGGTGACGTACATCAACCGCCGCCTCGTCATCGTGGTCCGGGCGGACCCGGTCATCTGCGGCCACTCCGGCGAGGCCCGCAACCTCGCGGAGGTCGCGCTGCGCCGCGGCTTCGACGACGTCCGGCTGCTGACCTGGCCCATCGCGGCGCTGCAGGCGGCCGGGCTGCCGCTCAAGCCGCTGGACCGGCTGCTGCCGTACAGCCCTGGGATCACCGTCGAGCGGCCCGAGCCGGTCGGCGACTACCGCGTGCCCGACGGCCGCCACCTCGCCGGCCTCACCGGACGGCTGACCGAGCTGCTGCTGGAGCCGGTGCCGACCACGTGCCTGTCGATGTACCTCGTCCCGCACGCCACCGTCGTCGCCGACGCCGTCGCGGCCGTGCGCGCCGCCGGCTTCAACCCGGACGTGCGCACCGTCGCCAAGGCCGTCGGCTCCGACGTCACAAACGTGATCCGCTCCTGCCTGCGCGACGGGCGGATGGGCGCGGCGATCGCCCTGTTCACCACGTTCCTGGGCAACGACGAGCTCGTGGCGGTGTCGCAGTACACCCGCGACGAGATCGTCGCCGCGGCCGAGCAGGTCGACGCCCGCTGCGGCACCCGCTTCGCCGAGCAGTGCCGCCTCCGGGTGACCATCGGCTACCCGCCGATCGACGCCTCCGCGTACCTCGGCCTCGACCCCGCCGCCGTCGACCGGGCGCTGGCGCGGCGCGGGCTCGAGCGGGACGGGTACATCCTCTTCCTGTCCCGGGTCGCCCGGGCCAAGGGCATCCACGACCTCGTCGAGGCGTACCGGCGGATGCGCAGCCGCTCCGTGGTCCGGCTCGTGGTCGCCGGCACCGGCCCGGCCCTGGAGGAGGTCCGGGCCCTCGCCGCGGGCGACGACCGCGTCGTGTTCCTCACCGACGTCGACGACACCGAGAAGCCGCTGCTCATGCGGGGCTGCGCGGCCTACGCGCTGCCGACCCGCCCCGAGCCCGACTTCGTCGAGACGTTCGGCATCGCCCTGGCCGAGAAGATGCTGGCCGGCGGCGGCCCGGTGGTCACGACGCTGACCGGCGGCACCGGCGAGGCGGTCGGCGACACCGCGGTGATCGTCGAGCCGTTCGACGTGGACGGGCTCGCCGCGGCGCTCGACCGGGTGGTGCTGGAGATGTCGCCGGCCGAGCGGTCGGCGCGGGAGGCCCGGGCCCGCGACTACGCGATGGCATTCGAGCGGACCGCAGTCTTCGATCGGCTCTTCCCGGATGCGGTACCGTCCGTTCGGTGACCTCATACCGAGCGCTGGGCGAGGCGGCCTGGGCGTGGGTGCTCGACCAGATCGGCGAGTCCGACGGCCCGTGGCTGCCCGTCTCGGTCCCGGGCGACCGGGACGAATACCGCGACTCGTTCTACGCCGGGATCGCGGGCCTCGCGCCGGTGCTGGCCGAGATCCGGCAGTACCGCGCGCTGACCGACGCCGAATCGGCGCTGGCGGCCGGGATCGTGGCGCGCCTGGAACGGCAGGTCCCCACGCGGACGGACGTGTCGCTCTTCGACGGCCTGGCCGGCGACGCGACGGCCCTGCGGCTGCTGGCCCCGGGCCGGGAGTCAGCGGCGGTGGCACGCATCCTGTCGCTGCCGATGCCGGCGTACCACGACGTCATCTCGGGCACCGCCGGCGTCCTGCTCGCGCTGTCCTGGCTCGGCGTCGAGTACCCGTCCGCGGCGGCGGCGCTGGCCGGCGGGGCCGAGCCGGCCGAGGGCGGGCTGGACTGGCGGATGAAGCCGGACTACCCGTCGAGCTCGCCGAACTTCTCCCACGGCACCGCGGGCGTGGCCGCCGCCCTGGCGCTGGCCGGCTCGCCCGATCCCGCCCGGCGGGGCGCCGAGCACCTCCTGGCGATCGCCGACCTCTCCAGCGGCGGTTTCGTCGTCGAGCACACGATCCCGCGCTCCAAGCGCGAGGTGGAGCCGGTGACGTACACCTGGTGCCACGGCCCGACGGGCACCTCCCAGCTGTTCGCCTCGTTGGAGCGCGCGGGTGTCTCCGCGATCGGCGGCCATCCGGTCGAGGAGCTGCGGCGCCGCTGCCTGCACTCGGTGCTCACCTCGGGCCTGCCGGAGCGGCTGCGCCCGGGCTTCTGGGACAACGACGGACGCTGCTGCGGTACCGCGGGCGTCGGCGACGTCCTGCTGGACGCGGCCCAGTCCCTGGCCGACCCGTCCTACCTCGACGGCGCCCGCACGATGGGCGACGCCCTGGTCGCCCGCGCGGTCGACGGCCGCAACTGGCGCTTCATCGAGTACCGCATCGACGAGCCACTCCTGCCGCCGGGCACGACCTGGATGCAGGGCTCCGCGGGGATCGCCGCGTTCCTGCTGCGCCTGGAGCGCGTGCTGGAGACCGGCCTGTCGGCGCCGATCGTGGACCGCCCGGACAACTGGTACGCCGTGCCGGACGAGCTGCGCGTGTCCGGGGGGAACCGTGGCGCTCGCCGGTGACTCTTCCGGCGCATGAGGATTCTTCCGTTCGCGGCGACGCTGCTGCTGGCCGGCTGCACCGGAGCGGCCCCGGCCCCGGCCCCGCCTTCGCCGGCCCCGCCTTCGCCGGCCGCGGCCCCGGCTTCGCCGGCCGCGGCCCCGGCTTCGGCGGCAGCGGCCCCGGCTTCGCCGGCCGCGTGCGGCTCCGCGGTGGAGACGGGACCGCTGCCGCCGTGGGCGCTCGACGGCTTCAGCGGAGACTCGAGCATGCCGCACGTGCTGGGCGCCCACGGCGAGATCGTGGCCGCGCTGTTCGGCGCACCCCTGATCGCGAACCGCACGGACGGTGCCGCGAACAAGGTGCTCTGGGTGGCGCAGTCCCAGGACGGCGCGGGCGACCTGACCATCACGGCCCGCCTGGACGGCACGACGACGACGCTGACACGGACCGTGCCCGGCGGGCCGGGCCCGTCGATCGTCGACCTGCCGAGCGCGGGCTGCTGGCGGCTGACCCTGGCCTGGCCGGGCCACACCGACTCCCTGGACCTGACCTACCGCTGAGCGGGGCATGATCGCCGCCCGCCGCCGGTTGGAGCACGCACTCGGCCGGTGCCTGGAAGGACGCCGGTCCCAATCCGGTCGAGCCGGGCTCAGGTCGCCGCGACGGACAGCCATTCGTGCGGAAGGTGAGAAGTCCCGCCTACGGCCGGCAACATCGCAACCGAGCGCACCCTCGTGCCGATCTCGCGCGTGATCCGGTTGGTCGTGCCGTGACACGGGCCGGTCAGGCCGCGTAGCCGCCGTCGACGTCGAGTTTCTGGCCCGTGATGAAGCGGGCCCGGTCGCTCGCCAGGAAGCACACCGCCTCGGCCACGTCCGTTGCGGTGCCGAACGTGCGCAACGGGATGTTCGCGCGCGTCACCGCCAGGGCGTGCTCGTTCAGGTCGCCGCTGGCCATGAGGCGCGTCGCCATGCCGTCGGTCAGCATGCCCGGGCCGACGCAGTTGGCGCGGACGCCGTGGCGGCCCTCCTCGGCGGCGATGCCGCGCACCAGGGTTTCGACCGCGCCCTTCGGTACCGCCGACAGGCCGTCGCGCACCGGGAAGCGTTTCGTGGCCGCCGTCGTCACCGCGACCAGGCTGCCGCGGCTCGCACGCAATGCGGGCAGTGCGGCGTGCACGATGTTGAAGCTCGCGAGCACGTCCTGCGCGACCTGCTCGGCGAATTGTGTCGGTGTGACCGTGCTCAGGTGCACCATCGGCACGTGGGGGCCGGCGGCGTGGACGAGCGTGTGGACCTCGCCTGCGCGTTCGATCAGTGCGGCGCAAGCGGTCGGGTCGGTCAGGTCCGCGTGCACAGCGACAGCGCGCGGCAGGGAAGCGGCCAGGGCGGCCGCCGCCGTCGCGTCCGAGCGGTAGGCGAGCACGACCGCACAACCGCGCGCCGCGAGCATGTGCGCGACGGCGGACCCGATGCCGCCGGTCGCGCCCGTGACGACCGCGACGCCGGAGCGGGCGGCGAAATCCTGCTGCATGGCGGGTACGTTACCAAGCAAGCGTTTGGTAGAGTACCCACCGTGGAGCTGAAACTCGGGGTCATGCCGTCGCACGGCGGCGCGGGCCCGGCCACCGTCGCCCGGTTCGTGCGGCTGCTGGAGGAACTCGGCTGCGAGTCGGTGTGGGCCGTCGAGCACATCGTGGTGCCCGAGGACTACGACAGTTCGTACCCGTACGACCCCAGCGGCCGCATGAGCCTCGGCGCGGACGACGACGTCCCGGACCCGCTGCACTGGCTCACCTTCGCCGCCGCGCACACCACGACGCTCAAGCTCGGCACCGCGATGCTCATCCTGCCCGAGCACAACCCGGTCGACCTGGCCAAGCGCCTCGCCACCGTCGACGTGCTCAGCGGCGGCCGCCTGCTCGCCGGGATCGGCGTCGGCTGGCTGCGCGAGGAGTACGACGCGCTCGGCGTGCCCTTCGCCGAACGCGGAGCGCGCGCCGACGAGTACCTCGAGGCCATGCGCGCGCTGTGGACGCGTGCGCCGGCACGGTACGACGGCCGGTTCGTGTCTTTCGGCCCCGTGCATTCACGGCCCCGGCCCGTGCGCGGCACGGTGCCGATCGTGGTCGGCGGGCACAGTCTGGCCGCGGTGCGCCGGGCGGCCCGGCTCGGCGACGGGTGGTATCCGCTGGGCGTGCGCGGCGAGGAGTTCGCCCGGCTGCGCAAGGCCCTGCGCGAGGAGTGTGCGGCGGTGGGCCGCGACCCGGACGACGTCGAGGTGACCGCGCGCGCCCCGCGCGACCGCGGGGAGCTGGAGCTGCTGCGCTCGCTGGGCGTGGCCCGGGTGGTCATTCGTGCGGACCCGGACGATCTGGTCGGGGTACGCGACAAGGTGCGGCGCTACCAGCGGGAGGTTCTCGGGGTATGAGAACGGTCATCATCACCGGCGCCGGGCAGGGGCTCGGGCGCGCGCACGCGCTCGCGTTCGCCGCCACCGGGCACCATGTGGTGCTCAACGACCTGAGCTCGGACGCCCTCGAGGCCGTCGCCGGCGAGTGCGCGGCCGCGGGCGGCGGGGTGACCGCTGTTCCCGGCGACATCGCCGACTGGTCGTTCGCGTCCGCTCTGATCGAGAAGGCGACACAAACGACCGGGCGCCTCGACGCGCTCGTGAACAACGCCGGGCTCGCCCGCGACCGGATGACCACGAACGTCACCGAGGACGAGTGGGACGCCGTAGTCCGGGTCAACCTCAAGGGGCACTTCGCCCCGCTGCGGCACGCGTCCGCGTACTGGAAGTCGCTGGCCAAGGCCGGCACGCCGGTGGCCGCGCGGATCGTGAACACCACCTCGGGCGCGGGCCTCATGGGCAGCGTCGGGCAGGTCAGCTACAGCGCCGCGAAGGCCGCCGTGGCCGCCATGACGCAGGTCGCCGCGGCCGAACTTGCGCGCTACGGCATCACCGTGAACGCAATCGCACCGAGTGCGCGCACGCCGATGACGGAGGACGTGTTCGCCGACGCCATGCGCGCGCCCGCGGACGGCTTCGACGCGATGGCCCCGGAGAACGTCTCGCCGCTCGTGGTGTGGCTCGCCTCGGCCGAGGCCGGCTTCGTCACCGGCCGCGTCTTCGAGGTCTCCGGCGGCAGCGTGGGCGTCGCCGACGGCTGGCAGCACGGCCCGGCCACCGACGCGGGCCGCCGCTGGGACCCGGCCGAGCTCGGCCCCGTGGTGCGCGAGCTGCTGTCCCGCGCCCCCGCACCGGCGGCCGTCTATGGAGCATGAGATCCGGGCCTGGCTGGCCGAGCACCTGACCGGCCGGTTCGCGCCGCTGATCGGCACCGGCGGCCCCGGGCGCGAGCACGAGCAGCTCGAGCTGCGGGCCGAGTGGGAGCGCGAGCTCGGCGCCGGCGGCTGGATCGGGCTCGGATGGCCTGAGCCGTACGGTCGCGGCGCGAGCATCGCCGAGCAGGTCGCGTTCTTCGAGGAGTACGCCCGCGCCGGCGGCCCCGGGCGGCTGTCCCACATCGGCGAGTACCTGCTCGCGCCCACCCTCATCGCCCACGGCACCGAGGAGCAGAAGGCCCGGTTCCTGCCGCCGATCGCCCGCGGCGAGGAGCTGTGGTGCCAGGGCTACTCCGAGCCCGGCGCCGGCTCCGACCTCGCCGGCGTGCAGACCCGCGCCGAGCTCGACGGCGACCAGTGGCGCGTCACCGGCCAGAAGGTCTGGACGTCGCTGGCGCACATCGCCGACTGGTGTTTCGTGCTCGCTCGCACCAGTGCACAAACGCGCAGGAACGGACTGTCGTACCTGCTCGTGCCGATGCGTCAACCCGGCGTCGACGTGCGTCCGATCGTGCAGCTGACGGGCACCTCGGAGTTCAACGAGGTCTTCTTCGACGGCGCGCGCACCGACGCCGACATGGTGGTGGGGGCGCCCGGCGACGGCTGGAGGGTCGCCACGAGCACCCTCGCCTTCGAGCGCGGCGTGGCCACGCTGGGTCAGCAGCTGGGCTTCGCCCGGGAGCTGGAGTCCATCGTGGACCGGGCGCGGGCGTCCGGCGCGCTGGACGACGCGCTCGTCGCCGACCGGATCGTGGCCGCGTGGGCCGGACTGCAGGGCCTGCGCCACCACGCGCTGCGCACACTGTCCGCGACCGAGCCCGACCCGATCGCCGCGTCCGTCGCCAAGCTGCTGTGGGCGAACTGGCACCGCGACCTCGGCGAGCTGGCCCTGGCCGTGGAGGGGCCGGCCGCGACGGTCGCCCGGGCGGCACCGTACGAGCTGACCGACGCCCAGCGCCTGTTCCTGTTCACCCGCGCCGACACCATCTACGGCGGCTCGAACGAGATCCAACGCAACATCATCGCCGACCGTCTCCTCGGCCGCGTACCCCGAGCGTAGGAGGGTCCACTGTGGAGTTCACCCCGGAGCAGGTCGCCCTGCGCGAGTCGGTACGCGACTTCTTCGCCTCGCCCGGGTACAGCTGGGCCCGCCTCACCGGCGAGCTCGGCCTCACCGCGCTCGCCGTCGCCGAGGAGCACGGCGGCTTCGGCGCCTCCGCGGTCGAGGCCGGCATCGTGCTGGAGGAGGCCGGCGCCGTCCTGCTCCCGGCGCCGCTGCTGTCCACCACGGCCGCGATCCTCGCCCTGGACCCCGGGTCCGACCTGCTGAAGCCGCTGGCCGAGGGCACGTCGATCGGCGCCCTGGCCCTCGGCGGCGCCGTCGAGGCCCGGCCGACCGCGCACGGCACCGTGCTCGACGGGCGGGTCGAGCACGTCCTGGACGGCGCCGCCGCGGACGTGTTCCTCGTCGAGGTGGGCGGCGACCTGTACGCGACCGACTCCGCCGTCGTCCAGCCGGTGCCCACGCTGGACGTCACGCGCGGCCAGGCGACGCTGATCCTCACCGCGGCCCCGGCCCGCCCGGTCGCCCCGGCCGGCGCCGCGCACGCCCTGGCGGTGATGCACGCGCTGCTGGCCGCCGAGTCCGTCGGCGTGGCCCGGGCCTCGCTGCACTCCACTGTGGAGCATCTGCGCACCCGGCACCAGTTCGGCGTGGCGCTGTCGACGTTCCAGGCGCTGCGGCACCGGGTCGCCGACCTCTACGTGCTGCTCGAGCAGGCGACCTCGACCGCCCGCTACGCCCTGCGCTGCTTCGGCACCGCCGAGTTCGCGATCGCCGCCCCCCTGGCCAAGCTCGCCGCCACCGAGGCCGCGTGGACGATCACCCGGGACGCGGTCCAGCTGCTCGGCGGCGTCGGGTTCACGTGGGAGCACCCGGCGCACCGGTACCTCAAACGCGCCACCGCCGGCCATCTGCTCTTCGGCGACCCCCCGGCCCTGCGACGGCTCCTGCTGGCCCGCGCGTTCGCTTAGGCCACCCGGGAACGGTGCCCGCACCGGGGCGGGCACCGTCCACAAGGGTCAGATCTTGCCCGTGCCGGCGCCCGCCATGACGGTCGCCTTCACCGTGTTGTTGGCCTCGGGCGTGTAGGAGTACGGGATCGCCGCGACGCTCGCGCCGTTGCGGACCTCCTCGGTGCCCGAGTTCACCTTGTAGTTGTTGAGCACCTTGATGTTGCCCGGGTCCGAGTCGCCGGTCTGCGTCACGGTCGGGTGCGCGACGTTCTCGAAGTAGTTGCGCTCGACGTACACGCCCGCGTTCATGGTCGAGGCCACGCCGTACGAGCCGATGTTGCTGTAGTAGTTGTTCAGCACGTGCACCGGGTTGGCGAACCGCACGCGCGGGTGGCGCTGGTTGGTGCCGTCGAACCAGTTGTGCACGTACGTCACGCGCAGGTGACCGAGGTCCTGCGCGCCGTTGCCGTCGTCGTGGCCGAGCAGCATCGACTTGTCGTGGTTGTGCAGGTGGTTCCACGACACGGTGACGAAGTCCGACCCGCGCTTGATGTCGATCAGCCCGTCGTACCCGTTGGACAGGTCGTTGTGGTCGATCCACACGTTCGTCGTGCTGTTCTGCAGGTTGATCGAGTCGTCGCTCGCGTTCTTGAACACCAGGTTGCGGATGATCACGTTCCGCACCCCGGAGAGGTTGAAGCCGCCGCCGGTGACGCCGGAGCCGGAGCCGACCCCGATGACGGTCTTGTTCGAGGCGACGCTGTACATCCCGGAGATCGAGATCATCCCGGAGATCCGCACGGTCTGCGACGTGCTCGAGCTCAGCGCCGACTTGAGCGCGGAGGCCGAGGTCACGGTGACGACGGTGCCGGACGAGCCGCCGGACGTGCCGCCGTTGAGGCTCGCGTAACCGACGGGGCTGGACTCCGCGGCGACGGCCGCGGACTGGCCGAGCACCAGTGAGCCGCCGACGGCCACGACGGCGGCCGAGAACGCGGCGATCAGGGTGCGGCGGCGGGTTGCCATGGATGGCATGGGGCTTCCTCCCTTGTGAGGGCGGGCAGGCGAGTGGTGTTGGCGGTACCACCCATTCCAATTTTTTCGGCAGGTAAGCGCTTTCCCCGGCCCCAAGCTAGGCGTCTGATTGACGACTGTCAATCACGCGGAGTTTGTCAATGGACTGTGATCCATGAGACGAACCCTCGTCATCGCCGGCGCCGCCGTGCTCGCCGTGACCGCCGCCGCCCCGCCCGCCGCCGCCACCACCGTGCGGACCTTCGGCTCGGTCGTCGAGGCCGAGTCGTACGACGCGCAGCACGGCGTGCGCGTTCTCACCGACCCGGCGGCCTCCGGCGGCCGCGCGGTCGCATTCTCGCCCGGCGACCAGCTGCGCCTCGACGCCGTCGACTTCGGCGCGCCCGGCCAGGCCAGCGGCTACGCGACCTGGCGCTCCTGCTCGACCGGCCCCGGCACGGTCGAGCTGCGCCTGGACTCGCCGTCCGCCACCCCGTTCCTGACGTTTCAGATCGGCACCACGGGCAACTGCGCCCAGTGGTACCAGTCCAGCCTGCGCCTCGGCGTGGCCACCACCCCCACCGGCGTCCACGACCTGTACGTGTCGGCGAGCGGCACCGGACGCTGCGATTTCTACCGCCTCGACAGCCTCCAGATGATCAAGCAGACGAGCCCGCCGATCCCGTAACTTTCATCTACTCGTCCGGGTCCCACTCCAGGAGCAGATCGAACAGCCGCCGGTCGCCCCCGACCTCCAGGGCGTCCACGGTGATGCGGTTGTACAGGGCCAGGACCAGCTCGCCGGCCGTGCCCCGGACGGAGGCGTCGGCCGCGTCCGGGGCCGCGCCCGGAAACCGGGTGAGCCGGACGCCGCCGGCCGCGAGCGACAGGCGCCACGAGGGGCCCTCGGCGGCATGGTAGTCGATGGTGGCGGGCTCGTAGGGCCAGCGGTACGCGCCCGCACAGCACGTGGCCAGAAACTCGTCGACCCCGTCGAGGGCCACCGCACCCGGCAGCGGCCGCGGGGCGCCCAGGGCGAGCTCGGCGTCGTAGGTGTGCACCGCGACTTCCTGGAGCTGGTGCCGCGCGACGGCCCCGGCCGTCAGCGGCGACTCGGAGCCGTCCCACCAGGTCCAGCAACCGCGGTCGGGCCCGGCCACTTGTACCGCGTGAAGGAGCTGCCGCGTCGCTGCGGCCAGCCAGCCCGCCAGCTCCTCCCGCTCCCGTGGCGCGGGCTCGGGCGCGCCCTCGGCCGGGGGTTCCGCGGCGGGCCCGGCGGCGATGATGCCGGCCCAGCGGCGCTGCCCCTGGCCCAGGTGCTGCGCCAGCTCGAACAGCGTCCACCCGGGGCAGCTCGGCACCGGCGCGTCGAGGTCGGGCGCGGCGGCGATCGCGGCGCGGAAGGCGGCCGAGCGCTGGTCGATGAGCGGGAGAGTCTCTACCACCCCGGCTGTCTACCACCGCGGCCCGGCCGCGGACAGCGATTTCTCCGCAGCCCGTTAGAGTCGTTCGCGTGGATCTGGAAGAAACCGCCGCCCGGCTCGGCGTACCCGTCGAAGAGATCGACCGCGTACACGAGCTGGCCGGCGACCGGCCGTCGGCCCCGCTGCCCGCCAAGGCCGACGCCCCCGCACTCCTCGACCGCCTCGCGGTGCGGCCGGACGACGCCGCCGAGATCATGGCCGGCTGGCCCGACCCCGGCTCTCCACTGTGGACACCGGAGCTGCGCTGGCTGCTCGACCGCTCGATCGCGCTGGTCCGCGCCGACCTCGGCGGCCACGTCTGGCTGGCGCCGGGTCCGGAGCTGCCGCGCGACCGGGGCCTCGCCTGGCGGCACCTCTATGTGTATGCGTACCTCGCCCTGGTCGACGTCGTCCGGGAGTACCACCGCGAGCACGACATCCCCGACACGGTGTCCTGGTTGACCCTGGCGGACCTGGGCCGCAACCTGGCGGTCGACCGCCGGATGCACCGCGAGGGCTGGCCGGTCATGCAGAGCTGGCTGACCCTGCACGCGCGCGGCGGCCTCTACGAGCTGGGCCGGCTGCAGCACCAGCGCGGCGGCACCGCCATCGACCTGCACATCCCCGAAGCGGGCCCGCTGACCCCGGAGGCGATCGACGCGTCCCTCGACGAGGCCCGCGCGTTCTTCCCGCGCCACTTCCCGGACGAGCCCTACACGGCGTTCGCGTGCGGCTCGTGGCTGCTCGACCCGCAGCTGCTGCAGTACCTGCCGGAGAGCTCGAACATCGTCCGCTTCCAGCGGCGGTTCGAGCTGGAGCCGTACGAGGAGCCGGAGGGCCTGGACGCCGACGTCGAGGTGCTGCGCTTCGTGTTCCGCAGCCTGACCACGCCACTGGACCAGCTGCCGCGCAACACCGCCCTCCAACGCGCGGCGGCCGACCACCTGAAGTCCGGCCACCACTGGCAATGGCGCCGCGGCCACTTCCCGATCTGAGACGCGCTCGGTCGAACGGGCGACCCCGATCCGGTGACGCCGCGCCGGACCGGCCGGTCACCCGGGCAAACCGTCCGTTCGGGCATTCGATTCCGCGAGAGCCGGGCGGACCGTGTGGCCATGGGAACGCTTGGACGTATCGCCGCGTGGTCCGCGGCCGTGTGCGTTGGAAGTCTGCTCGTCGTCGCGCGGGAGACGCCGGCGTTCGCGTCGTCGTGCCATGACGTGCGTCCCCGGTGCCCAACTTCGGCACCGCGCCGATCGCCGGTCAGGTCGGCAACCCTGTGGGGTCGTACGGGGCGTCGCCAGCTGCGACACGGGCGATGTCGTCTGCGACGCCGGTGCCCTCGCCGTCATCAACACCGCCGACGGATACCGGACCGCGGTCGGCAACGGCATCTTCATCCACACCGCCTGTCACGCGTACTGCGGTACCACCGCCCGAACGGCGGGCGCCTACCTCGCGCGGAAGCTCCTGGCCCGCGGCATCGGGCTGCAACCGCTCGGCGTGGACACCCAGGAGCTCCCGGCCGCCACCTTCGGCACCCCCTACACGGCGAGCCTGACCGCCCACGGCGGCGCCCTGCCCTACACCTGGTCGCTCACCGGCGGCCAGCTCCCGACCGGCCTCACGCTCACCGGCGACGGCGCGATCACCGGCACGCCGGTCGCCGCCCTGACCGCGACGGCGACCTTCACCGTGACCGACGGCGTCGGCCACAGCACATCCGTGCAGGCGGCCATCGTCGTCAATCCGCTGCCGACCGGTCTCACCGTCAACAACGCCTCCGGGCCGGCGGGCATCGTCTCGTGGGTCAACGGCATTACGTGCCCAGCGCCCGCGCCGGGCGACACCATGTGGGTGATACCGCAAGGCGCCGGCATGTCCGCGCCCGACTTCCCGGACGCCTTCACCTACCCCGTGTACCACGGCGGCGCGTTCGTCCGTACCAGCAACGATGCGGTCATCGGCTCGACCGACGCCACGGTCACCTGTGCCGAGAGCGCCGACTCCGTCAACCCGGCCGGCGCGCTGCCGTTGAAGACGTACACCTTCACGCAGACCATCACCGGCCCGACCCGGCGACTACTGATCGCGCCGGCGGACGACGGCCTGCCCGGCCCCCGGTACACCATCGCCAACGACGGCGGATGCGGCACCACCAACCACGGCCTCTACAGCGTCATCCTGCAGGCCCGCGATGCTGCTCGCGGCGACGTTCTGCTTCCTGGCCGCGGCCATCGCGCCGATCGCGGTCATCGGCCTGCAGCGCGCCCGGGCCCGGCGAACCCGGCACGCGCAGTACGAGCTCCGGCTGCTCAAGGAGGCGACCGGCACGATGGAGGACCGGGCGCTGGGCAAGCTGGTCGAGTTCAACTTCCGGCTGATGGACCGGTTCGTCGGCGTCGCGGTCGGTCAGGCGCGGTCCTCGTACGTCTTCTGCGCCGTCGCCGCCGCCGTGTCGCTGCTCGTGTTGCTGGCCGGTACCACCGCCGTGCTGGCCAGCGGCGGCAGCGTGAGCGCGCAGATCACGTCCGGCGTGCTGACCGCGGCGGGCGGGATGCTGTCGGGGTACCTGAGCCTGACCTTCCTGCGCACGTTCGAGACGACGTCGAAGCAGATGAGCTACTACTACGCCCAGCCGCTCGTGCACTGCTACCTGCTGCACGCCGAGTGGCTCGCCTCGCGCATGTCCGATCAGACCACCCCGGCCGCGGCCGAGATGCAGGAGGTCCTGATTCGCGCGACGCTCGGGGCGAGCAGGAACGCGCAGCAGCATCTCGATGCGCTCCACCGCCCCCCGGCCGCGGCCGACGCCGTCGAGCCGGCTCCGGAGCATCCCGGCCAGGCGGTGCCGGGCCAGCGCAACGGACGGCAGCCGGCGCACCGCTAGCGGCACTGTCAGCCGCCCACGGCGTCCGAGTAGCGGGGGCGCTGGCCGCCGCCGTCGACGAGCAGGGACGCGCCCGTCATGTACCCGGCCAAGGGGGAGGCCAGGAGGAGTACGCCGGACGCGATGTCGTCGGGAGTGGCCATGCGCCCCAGCGGTACCGTCGCCGCCACCGCCTCCAGGGCCGCCTCGTCGCCGTAGTGGGCCTCGTTGTCCGCTGTGCGTACCACGCCCGCCGTGACCGTGTTCACGCGCACCTTCGGCGCCCATTCCAGGGCCAGGGCGCGCGTGAGTACCTCGAGGCCGCCCTTCGCCGCCGCATAGGCCGCCGTTCCCGGGGCCGGGCGCAAGGCCGACACCGAGCCGATGTTCACGATGAGGCCGCCGGTGGGCTGGGTCTGCATGACGGCGTTCGCGGCCTGGGCGACGAAGAACGGGGCCAGCAGGTTGAGCCTCACCACGGCGGTGACGAGGTTCGGGGAGGCGGTCGCGGCCGGCGCCGGCGGGCTCCCGCCGGCGTTGTTGACCACGAGGTCGAGCCGGCCGAAGGCGTCCACGGCGGCGGCGATCAGGGCCGCGGCCTCCGCCGGTTCGCGTACGTCGGCGCGGTGGAACGCCACACCGGGCGGCAGGTCGCCGGGGTCGTTGCGGCCGCAGGTGAGCACGCGGTAGCCGGCGGCGGCCAATCGGGACGCGATGGTGCGGCCGATGCCGCGGGTGCCGCCGGTGACGACGGCCGCGGGACTAGAGGCGCTCGATGATTGTGACATTGGCCGTACCCCCGCCCTCGCACATGGTCTGCAGACCGTACCGGCCGCCGCGCGCCTCCAGCTCGTGCAGCAGCGTCGTCATGAGCCGGGCGCCGGTCGCGCCGAGCGGGTGGCCGAGCGCTACCCCGCCGCCGAGAGGGTTGACGCGTTCCAGGTCGGCGCCGGTCTCCTGCTGCCAGGCCAGCACTACTGGTACAAATGCCTCGTTTATCTCAATGAGGTCGATGTCGTCAATGGTCAGGCCACTTTTGCGCAGGGCGTGCTCGGTGGCCGGGATGGGGCCGGTGAGCATGTAGACCGGGTCGTCGGCCCGGACGCTGATGTGGTGGATGCGGGCGCGGGGGCGCAGGCCGTGCTCGGCGACCGCGCGCTCGGAGGCGACGAGCAGGGCCGCGGCGCCGTCGGAGATCTGGCTCGCCAGGGCCGCGGTGACGACGCCGCCGGGCTTGAGGGTGGGCAGGGCGGCCATCTTTTCGAGAGTCGTGTCGCGGCGCGGGCCCTCGTCCGAGACGATTCCCGAAATCGGGGCGATCTCCCTTTCGAAACGGCCCGAGTCGATCGCGGCGGCGGCGCGGCGGTGGCTCTCCAGCGCGTACGCCTCCATCTGCTCGCGGGTGAGCGCCCATTCGGCCGCGATGAGCTCGGCCGCGCGGAACTGGCTGATCTCCTGCGTGCCGTAGCGCGCGTGCCACCCGGCCGAGCCGCGGAAGGGGTCGTCGAAGCCGTACTGCTGCCCGGCGAGCATTGCCGCCGAGATCGGGATGGCGCTCATGTTCTGCACGCCCCCGGCCACGACCAGGTCCGCGGTGCCGGACAGGACCGCCTGCGCG
Source organism: Dactylosporangium sp. NPDC049140 (assembly GCF_040648435.1). NCBI lineage: Bacteria > Bacillati > Actinomycetota > Actinomycetes > Micromonosporales > Micromonosporaceae > Dactylosporangium > Dactylosporangium sp. NPDC049140. The sequence goes on from NZ_JBEZDS010000011.1 coordinate 102,868, forward strand.
GCGAAGTGCACGGCCTGCTGCGAGGAGCCGCACTGCCGGTCGACGGTCACCCCGGGCACGTGCTCGGGCAGCCCGGCCGCGAGCCAGCTGGTGCGCGCGATGTTGCCGGCCTGCGGGCCGAGCGCGTCGACGCAGCCGAAGATCACGTCGTCGACCGCCGCCGGGTCGACGCCGCTGCGCTCGACCAGCGCGTTGAGTACGTGCGCGCCCAGGTCCGCCGGGTGGATAGTGGCCAGGCCACCGCCGCGCCGGCCGACCGGCGTGCGGACCGCCTCGACCAGATAAGCCTCCGTCATGGTCGAGACCTTACCAAGCGAGCGCTTGGTTGGTAAGGTGCCCTCCATGGAACCGTTGGACGCGCGCACCATCCCCGACCTGGTCCGGGCCGGCGCCGCGCACCATCGCGAGCGCGAGGCGGTCGTCGACGGCGACGTCCGGCTCACCTACGCCGACCTCGGCGCCGAGGTCACCCGCTGCGCCGAGGCGCTCGCCGCGCGCGGGATCGCCAAGGGTGACCGGGTGGCCCTGTGGGCGCCGAACGGCTGGCGGTGGATCGTGGCCGCCCTCGGCATCGTCTCAGCCGGTGGGGTACTCGTGCCGCTGAACACGCGATTCAAGGGTCCGGAGGCCGCGTACATCCTGGCCAGGAGCGGCGCCCGGCTGCTGCTCGTCGACGACGGCTTCCTCGGCAACCGCTACGTCGCCGGGCTCGCCGAGGCCGCGGCCGAGACGCCGACTCCGGCGCTGACGGACATCGTCCCGTTCGCCGAGTGGGACCGGTTCATGGCCGTCGGCAAGGACGTCGACGCGGTGGTGTACCCCGACGACCTGTCCGACCTCTTCTTCACCAGCGGCACCACCGGCCGGCCCAAGGGCGCCATGCTCACCCACCGGCAGAGCACCGAGCTCTACGTCGCCTGGAGCGAGCTCGCGCGGCTGCGGGAGGGCGACCGGTACCTCCTCGTCAACCCCTGCTTCAACACCTTCGGCTACAAGGCCGGCGTCATCGCCTGCCTGCTGCGCGGCGCCACGATCGTGCCGCAGGCGGTCTTCGACGTGCCGACCACGCTCGAGCTCGTCCGGCGCGAACGGATCACGGTGCTGCCGGGGCCCCCGACGCTGTACACCTCCATGCTCGACCACCCCGAGCGCAACGACCACGACCTGTCGAGCCTGCGCGTCGCGGTCACCGGCGCGACGACGGTCCCGGTGGTGATGATCGAGCGGCTGCGGGCCGAGCTGGCCCTGGAGACGGTGCTCACCGCGTACGGGCTCACCGAGTCGTGCGGGACGGCCACCATGTGCCGGCCCGACGACGACCCGCTCACCGTCGCGACCACCTGTGGCGCCGCGGTCCCCGGCGTCGAGGTCCGCGTCGACGGTACCTCCGGCGAGGTTCTGGTCCGCGGTTACAACGTGATGCGGGGGTACTTCGACGACCCGGCCGCCACCGCCGACGCGATCGACGCCGAGGGCTGGCTGCACACCGGCGACGTCGGCGTGCTCGACGAGCGCGGCTACCTGCGCATCACCGACCGGCTCAAGGACATGTTCATCGTCGGCGGGTTCAACGCCTACCCGGCCGAGATCGAGCAGGTCATCGCCCGGCACCCGGCCGTCGCCGAGGTCGCCGTCGTCGGGGTGCCCGACGAGCGGCTCGGCGAGGTCGCCCGCGCCTTCGTCGTGCCCCGCGCCGGCTCGGCCTTCGACCCGGCCGACCTCGCCGCCTACTGCAAGGACCGGCTGGCCAACTACAAGCTGCCCCGCTCGTTCGTGCCCGTCGAGGCCTTGCCGCGCAACGCCAGCGGCAAGGTGCTCAAGACCACCCTCCGGAGCCGCTGACATGGACACCGTCATCGTCACGGGCGGCGCGAGCGGCATCGGCGCCGCCGTCGCCCGCCTCGCCGCCGAGCAGGGCCTGCGCCCCGTCGTGTGGGACCTGCGCGGCGGCGACATGGTCGTGGACGTCCGCGACCGGGCCGCGGTGGAGGCCGCCCTGGCCGAGGCCGGCCCGGCGCGGTACCTCGTCAACAACGCGGGACCGGCCAGCGGCGGCCCGGCCCTGCCGTTCTCCGACGGGCTCGTGGCCACGGCCGGCGGTATGGAGCTCGTCACCTCCGCGTGGCTCGCCACCGGGCCACCCGACGGCGCGGCCGTGGTCAACGTCGCCTCGGTCGCGGGCAATTTCGTCGGTACCGACTCCGCCTGGTACTCCGCGGGGAAGGCCGCGATCGCCGGGTACACCCGCCATCTGGCCACGCGGACGGCCCCGCGGGTGCGGGCCAACGCGGTCGCGCCCGGCTTCATCGACACGCCCCGCATGGCCGGCTTCGCCGACACGCCTTTGGGCCGCTCCCTGATCGAGCGCAACCCGATGGGCCGGGCCGGGCGGCCCGAGGACGTCGCCGCGGCCGTGCTCTTCCTGCTCTCCCCGGCCGCCGCGTATGTCAACGGCGTCCTGCTGCCCGTGGACGGGGGCTGGACCGTCTCCCAATGAAAGGGGTGCTCCACTGTGGACGCCGTCATCGTCTCCGCCGCGCGCTCGCCCATCGGCCGCGCCTACAAGGGCTCGCTCGCCGGGGTGCGCGCCGACGACCTCGCCGCCCAGATCGTCGGACGGGCGCTGGCCAAGGTGCCCGCGCTCGACCCGGCCACCCTGGACGACCTGATCCTCGGGTGCGCGCAGCCGGCCGGCGAGCAGGGGTACAACCTCGGCCGCCAGGTCGCGATGCACCTCGGGCTCGACGTCGTGCCCGGCACCACCGTCAACCGCTACTGCGCCTCGTCGCTGCAGGCGATCCGGATGGCCTTCCACGCGATCCGGGCGGGGGAGGGCCACGCGTTCGTCGCGGCCGGGGCCGAGGTCGTCTCGCACTACCCGGCCGGCAAGGCCGACGGCATGCCCGGCACGCGCAACCCCCGCTGGCCCGAGCGCGCGTCGACGCTGCCCTGGACCGATCCGCGGGCGGCGGGGGAGCTGCCGGACGTGTACATCGCGATGGGCGAGACCGCCGAGAACGTCGCCGCCCTGAGCGGCATCACCCGCCGCGAGCAGGACGAGTTCGCCGTGCGCAGCCAGAACAACGCCGAGAAGGCCCAGGCCGACGGGTTCTGGGAGCTCGACATCACGCCCGTCACCCTCCCCGACGGCACCGAGCTGGCCCGCGACGACGGCCCCCGTGCGGGCGTGACGCTGGAGAAGGTGAGCACGCTGCAGCCGGTGTTCCGGCCCGACGGTACCGTCACCGCCGGCAACTGTTGCCCCCTCAACGACGGCGCCGCCGCCCTGGTCGTCATGAGCGCCGAGCGCGCCCGGGAGCTCGGCCTCACCCCCCACGCGCGGATCGTCGCGACGGGCGTGTCGGCGCTGAGCCCGGAGATCATGGGGCTCGGCCCGGTCGAGGCGACCCGGCGCGCCCTGGCCAACGCCGGCATGAGCATCGGCGACATCGACCTGATCGAGATCAACGAGGCGTTCGCCGCGCAGGTGATCCCGTCGTACCGCCAGATCGGCGCCGACCCCGAGAAGGTAAACGTCCACGGCGGCGCGATCGCGCTGGGCCACCCGTTCGGCATGACCGGCGCGCGGATCGCCACGACCCTCCTCAATGGACTGTCCTTCCGCGACGGGTCGATCGGGCTGGAGACGATGTGCACCGCGGGCGGGCAGGGGATGGCGCTCATCCTGGAACGTCTCTCGTGAGCGGTCCGGAGCGGAGCGGAGGAGCCGCTCACCATGGGCTCAGTGTTGTCGCGTCGGCGCCGGAGCTTGCGGAGGTGGCGGCGTGAGCGGTCCGGAGCGGAGCGGAGGGGCCGCTCACCATGGGCTCAGTGTTGTCGCGTCGGCGCCGGAGCCTGCGGAGGTGGCGGCGTGAGCGGTCCGGAGCGGAGCGGAGGGGCCGCTCACCATGGGCTCAGTTGTGTCGCGTCGGCGCCGGAGCTTGCGGAGGTGGCGGCGTGAGCGGGCACCTGGACGGCAAGGCGGTCGTCGTCACCGGGGCCGGGCGGGGGCTCGGGGCCGCGTACGCGCGCCTGGCCGCGGCTGAGGGCGCCTCGGTGCTGGTGAACGACGTGGAGGCCTCGTTCGCGGAGGAGGTCGCGGCCGAGATCCGGGCCGCCGGCGGCCGGGCCGGTTCCTTCGCGGGCTCCGTCGCTGACTGGGAGCAGGCGGGCGCGCTGGTGTCCGCGTGCGTCGCCGAGTTCGGGGCGATCGACGGGCTGGTGAACAACGCCGGCATCTTCCGCCTCGCCGACCCCCTCGAACAGGACCCGGCCGAGTTCCGCGCGGTGCTGGAGGTGAACGTGCTCGGCACCGCGTACTGCGGCCTGCACGCCATCCGCGCCATGCGGCAACGCGGCACGGGCTCGATCGTGAACGTGACGTCGGGCTCGCACGCGGGTTCGGCGGCGATGGGCGCCTACGGGGCGAGCAAGGGCGCGGTGGCGTCGCTGACGTACTGCTGGGCGGCCGACCTGCTGGGCACAGGTGTGCGCGTGAACGCGGTGTCCCCGAACGCGCACACCCGCATGGCGGACGCGTACGAGGCGTACCTGGGCGCGGCGGCCCAGGGCCAGAATGTGGCCAAGCCACCTGCCCAGAACGCCCCGGCGGTGGTGTACCTGCTCTCCGACGCCGCCGCGGCCCTGCACGGCCAGGTGATCCGCATCGACGGCGACGAGCTGTCGATGATCGCCCACCCGACCGTCCAGGGCCACGGCACGCTCAACCCGGCCTGGACCGTGTCGTCGGTGGCGGCGGCCTTCGCGGCGGGGGCAGTCGGCCCCGTGAGCCCGGTCGGCCTGCACCGGCTGTGATCAGGGCTTGTCGGTGCCGGGCCCGGCACCGCCGGTGCTGGGCGGCGGGTCGGCGACCACGTGGCTGACGTGCGCGGGCGCGTGTTCGGCGGCGACGACGGCGAGGGCCGGGGCGGCGAGCGAGACGGCCGCGGCCAGCACGGCCAGCCGCCGTGGTGCGGTGTGGTTCGACACGGTGATCCTCCGTAGCGTCGGGTGGTTTACCCCGGTCGGCGTTCCACACCGTTCCGCCGTGCGCTGGTTTCACGACCTTTTGTTCGTTATGACCGTTTGCGTTGATGGATCACTATCGACTTCGTGATGGGATCTTCACACGCCGTGTCCGGGGCGGCCGGGTGGCTGGGCGGCTGTGCGCTGCTGGCCGCGGCCGGGGCGCCGGTCGGACCGCCCGTGGTGGTCGTCGGCACCGTCGTGGCGGCCGGGGCGGCGCTGCTGCCGGACTGCGACCACCCGAGCTCCTGTGTCGCGTACACGTTCGGCCCGGTCAGCCGCTTCCTGTGCCGGCGCATCGGTCGCGCCTGTGCCGTGCTGCACGCCCGGACCCGGACCCCGCTTGACGTGCGCGATCTCGACGGGCACCGCACGCTGACGCACACCGTGCTGTGGGCGCTCGTCACGGGTCTGATCGCGGCGGCCGCCGGGTGGCTGGGAGGCCTTGTCGCCGCGGCGGTGGTGACGTTCGCGACAGCCGGGCTGGCCGTTCGCGCTCTGTGGCCGAAGCGCAAGCGGGGCACCCTCGGCGCGACCCTGGGCGGGGCGGTCGTCGCCGCGGCGCTTGTCACGTTCGGCCCCGCGGACGGCTGGTGGTGGCTGGGGCTGCCGGTTGCGTTCGGGTGCCTGGCGCACATCGCGGGGGACGCCCTCACGAACACGGGCGTGCCGGCGCTGTTCCCGCTGAACCTGGGCGGCCGCCGGTGGCGCCGCTTGCGGGCCCCGCGGGCGCTGCGCTTCGGCACGGGCGGGCGCGCCGAGCACCTGGTGCGCTGGCTGATGGTCGCGGGCGCAATCGGCGCGGGCTGGCTCCTGGCGGCGTAGTCCGTGCGCCGTGCGGCCGTCGAACTGTGCGACCTCCGTGCGCCGCGCGACCCGTGCACCGTGCACTCCATGTGCCGTGCGCCGTGCAACCCGTGCGCCGTGTGAGGCCTGTGCGGTCCGTGTGTCGTGCGGTCCGTGCGTTGTGCGGCCCGTAAACGCTCCGTGTGCCGTGCACTCCGTGCGTTGTGCGGCCCGTGCACTCCGTGCGTTGTGCGGCCCGTGTACGCTCCGTGCGGCCCGTGCCGAGGGCGTGCCGAGGGCGTGTGCCCTCGGTGGGCGTGGGCCGGCTCCCCGGGGTCTGACGGCGGCCGCAGCGGCACGGTCAGGTGCGCGCCAGGCCGTCCAGGAACAGGGACGTGCAGTCCTCGGCCAGGCGCGTGATCGGGTACTCCTTGGTCGGCTTGAACCAGCGCACCGACAGCCAGACCGCGTCACGCATGAGGCGGTACAGAATCTTCGGGTCCAGGTCCGAGCGGATCACGCCCTGGGTGATGCCCGCCTCGATGACCTCGAGCCAGGTGGCCTGGACCTCCTTGCCCGCGTTGCGCAGGTATCCGAAACGCTCGATCTGGATCAGATAGTTGACGTCGTTCTGGTAGATCTCGGTGGCATGCGGATGCGCCTCGACCACCTCGAGCGACGCCACGATCAGGTCGTGCAGCCGCGTGCGCGGGTCCGTGTCGGCGGCCAGCACCCGCTTGTACCGCGTCCGCAGGTCCTCGAGGTAGGAGGTGACGATCTCGTCGACCATCGCCTCCTTCGACTCGAAGTGGTGGTACAGGCTGCCCGACAGGATGCCGACCTCGTCGGCGATCTCACGCACCGTGGTCGCCGCGACGCCCTTGTTCGCGAACAGCGCCGCGGCGCTGGCGAGGATCCGTTCGCGCCTTTCCCCAGACTCCCGCGCCATCCCGATGTCCTTTACAGAGAAGGAGGTGTATCCCGCCGGAGTGTACCGACCCCGCGAGAAAACGAGTGTAGCGTAATCAAGCAAGCGCTTGGTACGGTCGTGGGGCAAGTCAGCCTGCGGGAGTAAGGCGGCCAAACACAGCGATGGCGAACAAGCAGATGTCCCCAGACGAGGTCGTGGCGCGGTTACGCTCCGGCATGACCATCGGGATCGGCGGCTGGGGGTCGCGGCGCAAGCCCATGGCCCTGATCCGGGCGATCCTGCGCTCCGATCTCACCGACCTCACCGTCGTCAGCTACGGCGGCCCCGACGTGGGGCTGCTGCTGGCCGCGAAGAAGGTCCGGCACCTGATCTACGGGTTCGTGTCGCTCGACTCGATCCCGCTCGAACCGCACTTCCGCGCGGCGCGGCAGGCGGCGGCGGTCGAGGTGACCGAGTACGACGAGGGCATGCTCCGGTGGGGGCTCTACGCCGCCACGTGCCGGCTGCCGTTCCTGCCCAGCCGCGTCGGGCTCGGCTCCGACGTGCTCGCGGTCAACCCGGCGCTGCGCACGGTTGCGTCGCCGTACGGTGGCGAGGAGCTCGTCGCGATGCCCGCCCTGCACCTCGATGCGGCCCTGGTGCACCTGAACCGTGCCGACGTGCACGGCAACGCACAGTACCTCGGGCCCGACCCGTACTTCGACGACCTCTTCTGCACCGCGGCCGAGCAGGCGTACGTGTCGGTGGAGCGGATCGTGCCCACCGCCGAGCTCACCCGGGAGGCGCCCGTGCAGAGCCTGCTGCTGCAGCGCTGGATGGTGCACGGCGTGATCGAGGCCCCCGGCGGCGCGCACTTCACCTCCTGCGACCCGGACTACGGCCGCGACGAGGCGTTCCAGCGCGAGTACGCCGAGGCCGCCGCCGACCCGCAGCTCTGGCAGGCCTTCTACGACCGGTACCTCAACGGCGACGAGGCTGCGTACCACGCCGCCGTCGAAAACCGGGGCGTGGCGGCATGACCGAAACCCAGAACGGCGTGGCCGAAACCGCAAACGGCGTGGCCGGAACGCAAGCCGACAGCGAGGTCACCCGCGCCGAGATCTGTGCGGTCGCGTGCGCCGAGGCCTGGCGCGGCGACGGCGAGATCCTCGCCAGCCCCATCGGCGTGGTGCCGCTCATCGCCGCCCGCCTCGCCCGCGCCACGTTCGCGCCCGATCTGCTGCTCTCCGACGGCGAGGCCATGCTCGCCCGGGGCACCTGGGCGATCGGCGAGGCCCCGCCGGAGGTCGAGGGCTGGATGCCGTTCCGGGCCGTGTTCGACCTGCTCTACACCGGCCACCGGCACGTCATGATGATGCCGAGCCAGATCGACCGGTACGGCAACGCCAACATCTCCGCCATCGGCGACTTCGCGCGCCCGACCCGCCAGCTGCTCGGCGTGCGCGGCGCGCCCGGCAACACCGTGAGCCACCCGACGAGCTACTGGGTGCCGCGGCACGGCAAGCGCTCGTTCGTGGCGACCGTCGACATGGTCAGCGGCGTCGGCTACGACCGGGCCGCGGCCCACCCGGCCGCCGGGAAGTTCCACGAGCTGCGCCGGGTGGTGAGCAACCTCGGCGTGTTCGACTTCGGCACCGAGGACCACCGCATGCGCCTGGTGTCGGTGCACCCGGGCGTGACGGTCGCCGACGTGCTGGACGCGACGGCTTTCGATCTGGTGGTACCCGCTGAGGTTCCCGAAACCCGAAAGCCCACCGAAAACGAGCTGAAACTCATTCGCGAGGTCATCGACCCCAAGGGCGCACGGTCGCGGGAGGTCGCGGGATGACCAGTGCGCTGCGGACGCCGATCTGCGAGCTGTTCGGGGTGCGGTACCCGATCGTGCAGACCGGCATGGGCTGGGTCTCCGACGCCCGGCTCACCGCCGCCACCGCCGACGCCGGCGGCCTGGGCATCCTCGCCAGCGCGACCCTCTCCTTCGACGAGCTCGTCACCGCGATCGCCGACGTGCGCGCCCGCACCGACAAGCCCTTCGGGGTCAACCTGCGCGCCGACGCGCCCGACGCCGCCCGCCGTGCCGACCTGCTCATCCGCGAGCAGGTCCGGGTCGCCTCGTTCGCCCTGGCCCCCAAGCCGGAGCTGATCGAGAAGCTGAAGTCGGCCGGGGTGGTCGTGGTGCCCTCGGTCGGCGCGCGCCGGCACGCCGAGAAGGTCGCGGCCTGGGGCGCCGACGCCGTCGTGGTGCAGGGTGGCGAGGGCGGCGGGCACACCGGCCCGGTACCGATCTCCCTGCTGCTGCCCCAGGTCGTCGACGCGGTGGACATCCCCGTGGTCGCGGCCGGCGGCTACCACGACGGGCGCGGCCTCGTCGCCGCGCTCGCCTACGGCGCGGCCGGGATCGCAATGGGCACCCGGTTCCTGCTCAGCACCGACAGCCCGATCGCCGAGGACGTCAAGCGCCGCTACCTCGCCGCGTCAGTCACCGACACGGTCGTCACCGACGCCCTCGACGGGGTGCCGCAGCGGGTCCTGCGGACAACTTTCGTCGACGCCCTCGCGAAACCGTCGCTCCCGGGACGCCGTTTCGCCCGCGCTTTCGGCAGCGCGAAAGCCTTTCGAAAACTTTCCGGCCGCTCGTGGGTGTCGCTGCTGCGCGAGGGGCGGGCGATGCGCGGGCACGGGCTGCGGTACGACCAGGTGCTCCTCGCCGCGAACACCCCCATGCTCATCCGCAACGCGATGGTCGACGGGCGCGCCGACGCCGGCGTCATGGCCAGCGGGCAGGTCGCGGGGCTCATCGAAGACCTGCCCAGCGTCGCCGAGCTGGTCGAGCGGATCATGGCCGAGGCCGAGACCGTGCTGAAGCGGCTGTCCTGATGCCCGCGTACTCCATCGAGGGCGTCATCCCCGTCGTGCACCCCGACGCGTACGTGCACCCGACCGCGGTCCTCATCGGCGACGTCCACATCGGCGCCGGCTGCTACGTCGGGCCCCTCGCCAGCCTGCGCGGCGACTTCGGCCGCATCGTCATGCTCGACGGCTCGAACCTGCAGGACTCGTGCGTCTTCCACACGTTCCCGGGCACCGAGGCCGTGCTGGGCCGGCACGGGCACGTCGGGCACGGCGCCGTGCTGCACGGCTGCCGGGTCGGCGATGGGGCGCTCGTGGGCATGAACGCCGTCGTGATGGACGGGGCCGAGGTCGGCGCCGAGGCGTTCGTCGGCGCGCACGCCTTCGTCAAGGCCGGCTTCGTGGTCCCGCCGCGCACCCTGGCGGCCGGGTCGCCGGCCCGGATCGTGCGTGACCTGACACCCGAGGAGCTCGCCTGGAGGGCCAACGGCACGCGGGTGTACCAGGAGCTGGCCGTCCGCAGTCGCACGTCCGTCCGCGAGGTCGAGCCGCTGACCGAAGCCGAGCCCGACCGGCCGTCGCTCCCGACCGGCACCGGGACCTCGGTCCCGCTCGACGTGGCCCGTTCGGCCGGCCCGCCCGACGCCGGGGTCTCGCCGGACGCGGCCGGCGGCAGCAAACCAAACAAGCGCTTGGTAGAGTGATCGCATGGTGGAGAAAACCCCTGCCCACGGCCTGCTCGCCGGCCGCACGGTGCTCGTCACCGCCGCCGCCGGGACCGGCATCGGGTTCGCGACCGCGGAGCGTTGCGTGGAGGAAGGCGCCACCGTCGCGATCAGCGACCGGCACGAGCGGCGCCTCGCCGAGGCCGCCGAGCGCCTGGGTGCGGCCGCGTTCGCGGTCCCGTGTGACGTCACCGACGAGGCCCAGGTCCAGCGGCTCTTCGCCACCGTGACCGAGCGCCTCGGCGGCCTCGACGTGCTCGTGAACAACGCCGGGCTGGGCGGCACCGCGAACATCGTCGACATGACCGACGAGCAGTGGTCGGCGGTCCTCGACGTCACCCTCACCGGCACCTTCCGCTGCACCCGGGCGGCGCTGCGGCACATGATGCCGCGCGGCCGGGGCGTGGTGGTCAACAACGCCTCGGTCATCGGCTGGCGGGCCCAGGAGGGCCAGGCGCACTACGCCGCGGCCAAGGCCGGGGTCATGGCGCTCACCCGGGTGTCCGCCATCGAGGCGGCCAAGGCCGGGGTGCGGGTCAACGCCGTGGCGCCCAGCCTCGCGATGCACCCGCACCTGGCCAGGGTCACCACCGAGGAGCTGCTCGCGGAGCTGGCCGGGCGCGAGGCGTTCGGGCGGCCGGCCGAGCCGTGGGAGGTGGCCAACGTGATCGTCTTCCTGGCCAGTGACTACAGCACGTACATGACCGGCGAGGTCGTCTCGGTCAGCAGTCAGCATCCGTAGGGGTTTGCCATGGTTGACGACAGCGCCGCCGGACGCACCGGCGAGCCGTTCACCCTCGACATCGAGCGGGGCAAGATCCGCGAGTTCGCCCGGGCGACCCGCTCGGCCGACCCGTCCTATCTGGACACCGAGGACCCGGTCGTGCCGCCGACGTTCCTCACCACCGCGTTCTTCTGGCAGTCGGGCGCGGCCGACCCGTGGGCCACGGTCGCCATGGACCAGCAGCGGGGGCTGCACGCCGAGCAGGAGTTCGTGTTCCACGGGCCGCCGCCGCGCGCCGGCGACCGGCTCACCGGCGTGTCCCGGATCGAGTCGGTGACCCGCAAGGAGGGCCGCTCGGGGCCGCTCGCGTTCGCCGTCATGGTGACCGAGTTCCGCGACGAGACCGGCCGGCTCGTCGCCACCGCGAGGCTGACGGGGGTCGAGACCGCATGAGCGGTACGGAGCGAAGCGGAGTGGCCGCTCATCATAAGCTCAGTTGTCACTCATGCCGACGCCGGAGCGAAGCGGAGGTGGCGGCATGAGTGCGCTCGTGATCGGGCCGCTGACGCGCACGGACCTGGTGCGGTACCAGGGCGCGTCCGGCGACTTCAACCCGATCCACCACGACGAGACGTTCGCACGCGCGGCCGGGCTACCCGCCCCGCTGTCGCTGGGCATGCTCCAGGCCGGGTTCCTGGCCACCTGGGCCACCGACCGGTTCGGCGCCGAGAACGTGCGCGCGTTCCGGGTCCGCTTCGCCGCCCGGGTGTTCCCCGGCGACACGGTCACCTGCGACGGCACCGTCGCCGCCCGCCGCCCCGGCGAGCTCGACGTCGAGATGACCTGCACCAAACAGGACGGCACCGTCGCCGTGTACGGCTGGGCGACCTTCGCTACGGATGAGGAACGATGATTGAGTCCACAGTGGACGAGCGCGGCGTCGCCGAGATCGTCATGGACAACCCACCGGTGAACGCGCTGCCGGTCAAGGGCTGGTTCGACCTCGCCGCCGCGCTCGACGCGGCCGGCGCCGACCCGGCGGTGCGGGCCGTGGTGCTGCGCGCCGAGGGCCGCGGCTTCAACGCCGGCGTCGACATCAAGGAGCTGCAGGCGGCCCGGGACTTCGGCGCCCTCGTGCAGGTCAACAAGGGCTGCGCGGCCGCGTTCGCCGCCGTCTACGACTGCCCGGTGCCGGTCGTCGCGGCTGTGCAGGGCTTCTGCCTCGGCGGCGGCATCGGCCTGTGCGGCAACGCCGACATCATCGTCGCGTCCGAGGACGCCACGTTCGGGCTGCCCGAGGTCGACCGGGGCGCGCTCGGCGCCGCGACCCACCTGTCCCGGCTCGTCCCGCAGCACAAGATGCGCGCGATGATGTACACCTCCGCGACCGCGACCGCCGCCGAGCTGCACGCCTTCGGGTCGGTCCTGCGGGTCGTGCCGCGCGCCGGGCTGCGGGCCGCGGCCCTCGAGGTCGCCCACGACATCGCGGCCAAGGACCCCAACGTGATCCGGGCGGCCAAGGAGTCCCTCAACGGAATCGACCCGTGGGATCCGAAGCGCAGCTACCGGTACGAGCAGGGCTTCACCTTCGAGCTGAACCTCACGGGCGTCGCCGACCGGGTGCGGGACGAGTTCGGCCGATGACCGCGGTGGACCTGACGGACACGCCCGCCGAGGCGGCGTTGCGCGCCGAGGCCCGCGAGTGGCTGCGCGCGAACGTGCCCGCCGAGCCGCTGCCCTCCGGCGACACCCGCGCGGGCTTCGCCGCGCACCTGGAGTGGGAGCGGCGGCTGTTCGAGGCGCGCTGGTCGGTGGTGTCGTGGCCCGCCGCCTACGGGGGCCGCGACGCGTCGCTGTGGGAGTGGCTCGTCTTCGAGGAGGAGTACTACGCCGCCGGCGCCCCGCAGCGGGTCACCCAGAACGGCATCTTCCTGCTCGCCCCGACCCTGTTCGAGTTCGGCACCGACGAGCAGCGCGACACCCTGCTGCCGCGGATGGCCGCCGCGCGGGACCTGTGGGCCCAGGGCTGGTCCGAGCCCGGCGCCGGCAGCGACCTCGCCGCGATCGCCAGCCGGGCGGTGCGCGCCGACGGCGGCTGGCGGCTGACCGGGCAGAAGACGTGGACGACCCGCGGGGCGTTCTGCACGCACCTGTTCGGTCTGTTCCGCACCGACCCGGACGCGCCCCGCCACCGCGGCCTCACGTACTTCCTCGTCCCCCTCGACGCCGAGGGCGTGACGGTGCGCGGGTTCGGCCGGCTCGACGGCGACGAGGGCTTCGCCGAGGTGTTCCTCGACGACGTGTACATCCCCGACTCCGCCGTGCTCGGTGGCGTACACCAGGGCTGGAAGGTGGCGATGGCGACCACCGGCTCGGAGCGCGGCCTGACGCTGCGCTCCCCGGGCCGGTTCCTGCACGCCGCCGAGCGGCTCATCGCCCTGGCGGCCGCGCGCAAGGAGCGGCTGCGGCCGGCGACCCGGGAGCGGGTCACCCGGGCGTGGCTGCGCGCCCGCGCGTACCGCCACTTCACGCTGCACCAGGTCACCGGCCTGGTCGAGGGCCGCCCGCCCGGGGCCCGGGCCAGCCTCAACAAGCTCTACTGGTCGCAGCTGGACATCGACCTGCACGAGGTGGCGCTGGAGCTGCTGGGCGCGGAGGCGCTGCTCGACTCGCCCTGGACCCGCGGCTACCAGTTCTCCCTCGCCGGCCCGATCTACGCGGGCACAAACGAGATCCAGCGCAACATCGTCGCCGAGCGCGTGCTCGGCCTGCCCCGATAGGCCTGCCGATGCGATTCGCGCCCACTGACGAGCAGCTCGCCCTCGCCGACGCGGTCCGGGCGCCCCTGGCCGCCGGCGACTGGGACGCCCTTGTCGCGATGGATGTCTTCGCCGACCTCGGGCTCACCGCGACCGACTTCGTGGGGGTACTGGAGGCGGCCGGGTACGCGGCGATCGACGCGCCCTTCTCCGCGACGGCGTTCGTCGCCGGCCCGCTGCTGGCCGCGCTCGGCGATCCGCGGGGCACCGGCGGGTCCCGCATCGCGCTGGCCGGCCCGGGCGGCCTGACCCCGTTCGGGGCCAAGGCCGACTGGATCCTGCACCTGGACGGGGACGTCGCCCGGATCGGGGCGGCGGCCGGGGCCCCGGTGTCCACCGTGGACCCCCACCTCGACGCGGTCGTGTCCACCGGCGCCGACATCCTGACCGAGGACCCGGGGCTGGTCCGCGCCGCGCGGCGGCGGGCCGGGCTCGCGCTCGCGGCCGAGCTCGTCGGGCTGGGGCGGCGGATGCTCGACCTCACCGTCGCCTACGTCGGGCAGCGCCACCAGTTCGGCGCCCCCGTCGGCCGCTTCCAGGCCGTCAAGCACCACCTCGCCGACGCCCTGCTCGGCCTCGAGTTCGCCGCGCCCGAGGTGCTGGCCGCCGCCTGGGCCGTCGAGCACGACGTGGACGCGGACCGCGCGGTCGACGCCGCGGTCGTGCTCGCCGCCGAGGCCGCCCACGACGCCGGGCGGCATGCGGTGCAGTGCCACGGCGCGATCGGCTACACGGTCGAGTACGAGCTGCACCGGTACCTCAAACGCGCCTGGGCCCTGGAGTCCCTCGCCGACACCGGAACCCGCCTCGACCGCCTCGCCACATCCCTTTTGGAGGACGTCCAATGAGCGAAGACGTCGTTCTGTACCGCACCGAAGGCCCCGTCGCGGTGGTGACGATGCACCGGCCGCAGTACCGCAACGCCCAGAACTCGCAGATGACGTACGCGCTCGACGACGCCTTCTACCGCGCCGCCGCCGACGACGACGTCAAGGTGATCGTCCTGGCCGGCGCGGGCGAGCACTTCTCCGCCGGCCACGACATCGGCACCCCCGGCCGCGACGTCGACACCAGCTTCGACCGGCGTGCGGGCCTGTGGTGGGACCACGTCGGCAAGGAGGGCGCCGAGAGCCGGTACGCCCGCGAGTCCGAGGTCTACCTCGGCATGTGCCGCCGCTGGCGCGAGCTGCCGAAGCCCACCATCGCGATGGTGCAGGGCGCCTGCATCGCCGGCGGGCTCATGCTCGCCTGGTGCTGCGACCTCATTGTCGCCGC
Organism: Dactylosporangium sp. NPDC049140; assembly: GCF_040648435.1. Lineage (NCBI taxonomy): Bacteria > Bacillati > Actinomycetota > Actinomycetes > Micromonosporales > Micromonosporaceae > Dactylosporangium > Dactylosporangium sp. NPDC049140. The sequence goes on from NZ_JBEZDS010000011.1 coordinate 118,003, forward strand.
CGACAACGCGTTCTTCGCCGACCCGGTGGTGCGGATGGGCATCCCCGGCGTCGAGTACTTCGCGCACCCGTGGGTCATGGGCCCCCGCTACGCCAAGGAGTTCCTGTTCCTCGGCGAGCGCGTCCCGGCCGGGCGGGCCCTGGCGCTGGGCATGGTGAACCGCGTCGTGCCCCGGGCCGACCTGGAGTCGTCCACGATGGACATCGCGGCCCGCATCGCGGCCATGCCGCGGCTGGGACTGGCGCTGACGAAGAAGGCGGTGAACCAGGCCGAGGACCTCATGGGCCTGCGGGCCGGGATGGACTCGGTGTTCGGCCTGCACCACGTCGCCCACGCCCACAACGCCGAGGTCGGCCGCGACTCCCTGGCCGGGCACGACGCCCGCTCGATGCGCGACTCGTCCTCGTGAGCGCACACCGGTACGCCGGGAGCGTCGCCCTGGTCACCGGGGCCGCCTCCGGCATCGGCGCGGCGACCGTGCGGCGGCTGCTGCGGGAGGGGGCCCGGGTCGCGGCCCTCGACGTGGCCCCCGTCGCGCCGGCCGACGACGTGCTGCCGCTGGACTGCGACGTGCGCGACGAGGCCGCGGTCGCCGCGGCGGTCGCGGCCGCGGTGGCCTGGGGCGGCCGGCTCGACCTGGTGGCCAACGTCGCCGGGGTCGCCTCCTACCAGCACACGTCCGAGGTGACGCTTACCGAGTGGGAGCGCATCATCGGCATCAACCTCACCGGCACGTTCCTGGTCGCGCGGGCCGCGCTCGACGCCCTCGTCGCCGCGCGGGGCGCGATCGTCAACGTGGCCTCGCTCGCGGGGGTGCGCGGCTGGCGGTACAGCGCCGCCTATTCGGCCGCGAAGGGCGGGGTGGTGTCGCTGACCCGCTCCCTCGCGGTGGAGCTGGCGCCCTCGGGGGTCCGGGTCACGTGCGTGTGCCCCGGGTCCGTGGACACGCCGCTGCGGGCCGGGCTCGCGGCGGTACCGAACCCGCATCCCCGGCTCGCGGCGCTCGGCGGGGCGCTGGTCGACCCGCCGGTGGCCGATCCGGCGGAGGTCGCGGCGGCCATCGCGTACCTGGGCTCGGCCGAGGCGCGGTTCGCCACCGGAGCGGTGCTGCGCCTGGACGGGGGAGCCGGTGTCTGACTATTCCCGGGCGACGATCGCCGACTACGTGGCGCGCAACTCGGGGGTGGCCTTCCACGCCCCGGAGGGCACCTTCACCTGGGCCGAGTACGACGACCGGTCCTCCCGCCTGGCCCGGTCCTATGTGGACGCCGGCTTCGCACCGGGGGACCGGCTGGCGGTGCTGCTGACCGGCGGGGCGCTGACCCACGTCGCGTACCTGGCCGCGCAGAAGGCCGGCCTGGTCACGGTCGGCATCGGCCCGCGGGCGGGCGACGCGGAGATCCGCCACCTGCTGGAGAAGACCGGCGCCGCCCTGGCCACCCGCGTGGAGCACCGGGGCCGCCCGGGCGCGGACATCGCCGCGGCGTGCGGCGCTCACCGCCACATCGTCCTGGACCTCGACAAGCTGCCGGCCGAGGGGCTCCCGGGCCCCGGGCTCGGGCCCGACGACATCTTCTTCCTCAACTCCACCTCGGGCACGACGGGCCGGCCGAAGGTGGTCCGCCAGACGCTGAACAACCGCAAGTACTTCGGCCCGCTGGCCCACGCCGCGGCCCGGCTCGGCCCGGACGAGGTCTTCGCCAGCGTGCTGCCCGCCCCCTACGGCTTCGGCCTGTGGAGCGCCCACGTCGTGCCCGCGATGTACGGCTACCCGACCGTCCTGACCGCCGAGTTCGACGCGGACGAGACCCTGCGGCTGATCGAGCGGCACCGGGTGACGGTCCTGTGCGCGGTGACGGCCCAGTTCATCATGCTGCTGAACTCCCCGCGCTTCGCCGCGGCCGACCTGTCCTCGCTGCGCGTGATGTTCACCGGCGGCGAGCGGGTGCCGCTGGCCCGGGCCCGCGAGTTCGAGGAGCGCACCGGCGGCAAGGTGCTGCAGTTCTACGGCTCCAACGAGGCCGGACCGATCTCGGTGACCACGGTGGACGATCCGCCGGAGCGCCGCCTGACGACCGCGGGCCGCCCGATCCCGGCTATGCGCCTGGAGCTGGTCGGCGAGGGGCAGATCTCGGTCGCCGGGCCGGGATGCACCCCCGGGTACCTCGACGACGAAGCCGCCAACGCCGTCCTCTTCCGCCCCGACGGCCGTCTGCTCACCGGCGACGTCGGCACGATCGACGCCGACGGGTACCTCTCCATCACCGGCCGTATCGCCGACTTCATCATCCGCGGCGGCCACAACGTGAGCGCCCTCGTCGTGGAGGAGGCGGTCGCCGGGCACCCGGCGGTGGCGGCGGTCGCGGTCGTCGCCGCGCCCGACCCGGTGCTCGGCGAGCGGGCCTGCGCCTACGTCGTGACCCGCGGCCCGCTCACCCTGGACGACCTGCGCACCCACCTCGACGCGGGCGGGGTCGGCAAGCAGAACTGGCCCGAGCACCTCGTCGAACTGCCGGGACTGCCGCTCGGTACCGGTGGCAAGGTGGACAAGGCCGCCCTGCGCGCCGACGCCGCTCGCCGCTTCGCCGCGCCCTGACCCTCAGCGGCCGCCGTACCAGGTCATGTCGGGCACGGGGCCGAAGTCGAGCTCGCGCGCGACCCGGGCCAGGTCGACGCCCTGGCTGGTGGTGCTGAGCTGGACGTTGCGCCCGCCCAGGGCCTCGGCGAAGAGCGCCTGGCCGGCCCCGTCGAGCCAGGCCCGGCCGCCGGCCACGTCGACCGGCGTCGCGGTGGCGGTGTCGAAGTACGGCCGCACCCCCGGCCCGGCGTAGGCGGACAGCTGGGCGGCGCCGGCGTTGATGAGCACGCTCTGGGTCCACCGGAGATCCGCGGCGGAGAGGGTGTACATCCACGGGCCGCCCGCGAACAGCTCCGGCGTCCAGCCGGGGCGGGGGCCCACGGCGAACGTGCCCGGGTCCCGCCGCAGCGACCGCGCGACCCGGACGGCGACGTCACGGTCCCGCCCGGCGTCGCCGATGCCCACCGACACCGACAGCCGTGGGCCGTCGGCCGGCTGCCAGCCCAGCAGCACCCCGCCGTCGTCGGCGAACTCCTGCAGCTCGCCGGTCACCCCGCCGATGTCGACGCGTTCGGTGCGCGCCGCCTCCGAATGCGGGGCGTACGTGTCCGACCAGCCGCTCGTCAGCGACACGAACGGTGTCCGCAGCTCGTCCGGCCGCTGCGGGCGGGTCCAGATCCGCTCCGTCGAGACCGCCCGGGCCCCGTCGACGACGGTCCCCAGGGTGGTCGCGCCGAAGCCCGCCGGCAGCCATCCGCCCGCTGCCGGGCCGGCAGGGCCCTCACGAGCCGCACGAGCGCGTCGCGGTCGGCGCGCTGGTCGCTGCCGTCGGCGACGGGCGCCGGCACGTGCGTGGACTCCCTTCGCCGCCGGGCCAGGATCCGCCGGCGCGCGGAGACGAGCTCGTTGATCACCATCCGGCGCACGTAGGCCTCGGGCTCCTCCAGCGCCGCGATGCGCGACCACCGCGGCTGGGCCTTGAGCAGGACGTCCTGCAGCACGTCGGCGCCGGTGTCGGGGTCGCCGGCGAGCGCCGTCGCGTAGCGGCTCAGGGCCGGCAGCCGCGCGGCCAGGAACTCCTCGAAGGTGAGCGATTCGCCTCGCACATGACCTTCACGAAGCCGGGCCGCCGATTCGTTGCATCGGCGCCGGGTTCATCGGGCGACGCTGATCAGGGTCTGGGCCACCTGGCCGGCGCCGATCTCGTGGCCGTCGACGGTGGCGCGGACGTCGAAGAGGTACCGGCGGCCGCGCGTCTCGGCCAGAACCGCCGTCACGGTCACGGTCTGCCCGGTGCGGGCCGGGCCCGTGTGCCGCACGCCGATCCAGGTGCCGAGCGACGCCGTCGACGGGGCGAAGCGCGCGCGCAGGATGTCGGCCGCGGTGTCCTCCATGAACGCGATCATCGACGGGGTGCTCAGCACCGGCTCGGCGTCGGGCACGTGGTCCGTCGTCACGTCCTTCGTGACCGGGAACAGGCGCGTGTACGCCACCCCCGGCTCCGGGTGCGGGTCCAGCAGGGCGTGGGGCCTCGGCGTGCGGGCCGGGCCGCGGCGGATGCGCACGTCGGCGACGATCCGGCCGGCGGCGCCGATGCGCAGCGTGACCGTGTCCGTGCTCCGCGCCGTGACGTGCGCGCGCAGCGGGTCCGTGAGCGGGTCGCCGTGCCAGATGAGCTGCTCGACATGGCATTGATCCGGCAGCGGTACCGGTGGCAGTCCCGCCGTTACCACCAGATCCAGGGGTTCACCGATCGGGGCCAGCCAGATGTCGTCCACGCGCGCGCTCTCCCGCCTTGACACCGTCTCTCCGACCGACACAGAATGGCACAACCAAGCGCTTGTTTGGTAGATGCGAGAGGGGTCGGCTCGTGCACTTCCCACCCGGTACGGCTCCGGCGGCCGGCAGCGTTCACGAACGGTACGTCGCGGACCGGCTCGGAGATGTCGGGCGGTGGGGCGACAAGACGCTGCCGGACGTCGTGCGGCGGCACGCGGCCGGGAACCCCGGCGGCCTCGCGTTCATTGCCGGCGACGATCGGATGACGTGGCGCCAGTTCGACACGTGGTCGTCCGCCTTCGCGCTGCGGCTGGTGGATGCGGGCCTCGAGCGGGGCGCGCGCGTCGGGGTGCTGCTGCCCGACGGGGTGGCGGTGCACGTGGTGTACCTCGCGGCGATGAAGGCCGGCGTGGTCGTGGTCGCGATCGGGCCGCGGGCGGCGCGGCTGGAGGTGCGGCACCTGCTGACCGTGGGCGGCGCCTCGGCCTTGGTGAGCCTGGAGTCGCACCGCGGCGAACCGGTGGCCGGGCTGATCGACGGGCTCGGGATCGGGACGCACCTCGTCATCGACGACGTCTCGGCCGAGCCGGGCCGGGAGCTTCCCGGGCGGGAGCTGGGGCTCGGGGACATCCACCTGCTCAACTCGACGTCCGGGACGACCGGCATGCCGAAGTGCGTGGTGCACAACCAGAACCGCTGGTTCTACTACCACGAGCTCGCGCGGGAGTGCGGCGATCTCAACGGCGACGACGTGTTCCTCACGCTCATCCCGGCGCCGTACGGCTTCGCGCAGTGGACCGCCAACTTCACCCCGACGATACTGGGCGCCCCGACGGTCGTCATGCCGCGCTTCGGCGCCGACGAGGCGCTGCGGCTCATCGAGCGGGAGCGGGTGACCGTGGTGTGCTGCGTCAGCACCCAGTTCATCATGATGCTCAACTCGCCGGTGCTGGAGCAGGTGGACCTGTCGTCGCTGCGGTGCATGTTCACCGGGGGCGAGGCGGTGCCGTTCGAGCGGGCGGCGGAGTTCGAGCGGCGTACCGGCGCGAGGGTGCTGCAGTTCTTCGGCTCCAACGAGACCGGGGCGCTGTCGCGGACGTCGGTCACCGACACCGTCGAGCAGCGGCTGCGCACCGCCGGGAAGGTCATCGACGGGATGCGGGTCCGGCTCTTCGCCGAGGACGGGACCGACGTCACCGCGGCCGGCGGGCCGGGGCAGGCGGCGTGCGCGGGGCCGGCGACCTGTCTGGGGTACTTCAACGACCCCGAGGCCAACGAGCGGCTTTTCACCCCGGACGGCTGGATGCTGACCGGCGACATCTGCACCGTCGACGCCGACGGGTACCTGCGGGTGGTCGACCGCAAGTCCGACTTCATCATCCGCGGCGGGAAGAACATCTCGGCCGCGGCCGTCGAGGACCAGGTGGGCACGCATCCGGCGGTGGCCATGGTGGCGGCGGTCGCGGTGCCCGACCCGACGTTCGGCGAGCGGGTGTGCGCGTTCGTGGTGCTGCGGGCCGGGGCGGCCCTGGACCTCGACGACCTGCGCGGGCATCTCGACGCCCGCGGGGTGTCGCGCGAGAACTGGCCCGAGCGCCTGGAGATCGTCGACGACCTGCCGCGCGGGTCGGGCGGCAAGGTCGCCAAGTCCCAGCTGCGCGACCGCCTCCGCGGTCGCGCGGCACCGTCCGCCGTTCCCAACGGCGGACGGTGAGGCCACGGGAGTTACGGTCCGGACCGGCGACGGACGCCGCGGTAGCCCGGAGCTTCTAGGATTTCGTTCTGGCCCGCAGGGCCTCGAGGGCCTTGTCGGCGTGGGCGTCCATGCGGATCTCGCTGCGGACCACGGCCAGCACGCGGCGGTCGGTGTCGATGACGAATGTCGCGCGCTTGGTCGGGATCAGGCCGAACGCGCGCTTGACGCCGAACTGCTCGCGGACGGCGCCGGCCGGGTCGGCCAGCAGCGGGTAGCCGAGGCTGTGCTTGGCCGCGAACTGGGCCTGGCGCTCGACCTCGTCGCCGCTGATGCCGACCGGCTGGGCGCCCGCCTCGCGCAGCTCCGCGGCCGTGTCGCGGAAGTGGCAGGCCTCCTTGGTGCAGCCGGCGCTGAGCGCGGCGGGGTAGAAGAACAGCACGACCGGGCCCTGCTCCAGCAGCGTGCTGAGCCGGCGCGGACCGCCGGTCTCGTCGGGCAGCTCGAAGTCCTCGACCACGTCGCCGACCTGCATGGGGGCTCCTTCCCGCCGGATGTGTCGGGGCCAATCCTCCACGCCCGGCGCGCGGCCGCAAGTCCGGGGGTGGCCCGGAGCCCACGGCCGCGCGTCCGGCGTCACGGAACGTTATGGACACCGCCTACCATGGCCCGGTGACGATCGGACTCGACGCCGTGCGCTCGGCGCTGCTGGAGGCCTGCCCGGGACTCGTGGTCGCCGACGTGCGGCCGCTCGAGGCCGGGTACACCAGCCGCCAGTGGGTCGCCGAGACCGACGAGGGGCCGCTGCTGGCCAAGACGCCGGTCCGCAACCCCGATCCCGAGCACATGCGCCGCCTCATCGCCGCGACCCGCCACGCCGCCGACGGAGGCGTGCCGGTGGTGCGGTTCCGGGCCCTGCTGCCGTTCAGCTCGTTCGTCGGCGGGCCGCTGCTCGTGCAGGAGTTCCGGGCCGGCACGCCCGCGGACGGGGCCTGGGACGCGATGCCGGCCGAGGCCCGGCTGGCGTTCGCGGCCGAGCTCGGCACCGTGGTCGGCCGCATCCACGCGTGCACCGGCCCGCGGTTCGGTGACGTCCTCGGCCGCTCGTCGTACCCCGACGTGCGCACGTTCCTGCGCGCGCGGGTCGACGAGCAGCTGGCCAAGGCACCTGGTGTACTGCCGCCCGACCTTCTGGAGCGCACCGGAGCGGCCCTGCACCGGGCGATCTCGGCGGTACCGGTCGATGCCGCCCCGTCCCTCGTCCACGGCGACCTGTGGCGCCCGAACCTCCTGCTCCGCGACGGGCGGATCGAGTGCGTCCTCGACTTCGAGCACGGCCGCTGGGCCGACCGGTTCCTCGACTTCGGCAAGCTGGACGAGCACATCTTCGCCGCCTACCCCGAGGGCCGCCCGGCCTTCCTGGCCGCGTACCACGCGGTGCTGCCGCTCCCGGACGACTGGCCGGCCCGGGTCCGGCTCGGCCACGCCGTGCACAACCTGTCGACGGCGGTGTACTTCGCGCGCTGGAACCCGGAGTTCGTGCCGGAGTACGTGGCCGGCCTGGCCTCGTTCTCAGTCGCCGAGCACTAGCCCGCGCAGGCGCGTGCGCTGGATCTGGCCCGTCGCCGCGGTGCGCGGGATGGCGTCCACGATGGACACCCGCCGCGGCTGCTTGTACGACGCCAGGCGGCCGGCCACGTGCGCGCGGACGTCGGCCACCGCCGGCGGTTCGGCGCCGGGCGGCACGACGAGTACCGCGCAGACCACCTCGCCCCAGCGCGGGTCGGGCACGCCGACGACGGCCAGGTCCAGCACGCCCGGCAGGCCGCGCAGCGCGTGCTCGACCTCGGCCGGGCCCACCGACTCCCCGCCGGTGCGGATCACCTCGCGCGTGCGGCCGGTCAGGTAGAGGTACCCGTCCTCGTCGAGGCGGCCGACGTCGCCGGAGCGGTACACGCCGTCGAGGGGCCCGGCGCCCAGGTAGCCGTTCATGACCGCCGGGCCGCTCGTGCACACCTCGGCGTCGTCGCCGAGCCACAGCGCGTTCGGGGTCGCGGGCCGCCCGACGCTGCCGGGGCGGCGCTCGAGCTCCCAGTCGTGCAGGGCGGCCATGCGACCGGCCTCGGTCGAGCCGTACAGGATGGTGGTCGTCGTGCCCGGCAGTCGCGACTTGATGCGCGGCACGAGGTCGGCGGCGACGGCCGACGTGCCGGTGTCGGCGTGGTGCAGCGAACGCAGGTCGGCGCGGCGGTGCTCGGGGTCGAGCAGGCGCTCCCAGACGGCCGGGATGCAGTACAGCGCGGAGGGCCGGCGGCGCTCCACGACGTCGATCATGTCGGCGGCGTCGGCCCGGCGGACCAGGTGTACCGCGGTGCGGTGCTGCCAGGCCTCCATGACGTAGTGCCAGCCGCCGTAGTGGTACAGCGGGAACGTGCACACCACGCCGCCGTCGCCGCGCAGGCCGCTGGTGAACGTGCCGCCGCCCGGGGCCGCGCGCAGCCAGCTGGCCCGGTGGCTGACCAGGGCTCCCTTCGGCGCGCCGGTGCTGCCGCTGGTGAGGTACAGGATGTGCGCGTCCCGGTCGTCGAGCGGGACCCGCGCGAACCCGGGCGCGCCGCCGTCCAGCGTGGACGGTCGCAGCACGGCCGCGGAGAAGTCCACATCGGACAGCACGACCTTCGGGTCCACGTAGGACCGGATACGGTCGCGCTCCTCGCCGGGCAGGCCGGGGTTCATGGGCGCGAAGAGCGCCCCGAGCCGCGCGCAGGCGACGAACACCTCCACCGAGCGCAGCGTCGGCGTCACGCACCACAGCACCGTGTCGCCGCGGCCCACGCCCAGCCCGGCGAGCGCGTTGGCGGCGCGGTCGGCGCGCGCGTCGAGCTCGCGGAAGGTCAGCTCGTCGGCCCCGAGGGTGGCGGCCGTCGCACCCGGCACCGTCAGCGCCGCCGTGGTGACGATGTCGCCGATCAGCAGGCTCATGCCGCCACCTCCGCTTCGCTCCGGCGTCGGCCTGAGCCCGAACGGCTGCGCTTATTGATCACGGCCCCTCCGCTTCGCTCCGGACCGCTCATGCGAGGTCCACCTGGGCCGGCCCGAGAGCGCCGTACCGGTGTTTGTACCGCGTGATCTCCAAGGCCTCCGGCAGCGCCTCGATACCTTTGAGCCGGTGGCTGATCAGCCCCTGCAGCTCGACGTCGCCGCGGCGCACCAGGCGCAGCGCGTGCTCGAAGACGCTGCTGCCCGGCGCGTACCCGCCGGCGCCCGAGCGCGGGTGCAGCAGCGCGACCGACCGCTCGCGCAGCAGGGCGAGCGGGGCCGGGGCGTGGTTCGGCAGCACGGACACCATGACGATCGTGCCACCGCGCCGGACGCCGCGGGCCGCCTGCTCGAACTCGCCCGCGCACTCGAACACCACGTCGGCGCCGATGCCCTCGGTCGCCTCCAGCACCCGGGCGACCACGTCCTCGCGGGTCGCATCGAGCACGAGGTCGGCCCCGGCGTGCCGCGCGAGCTCGAGCTTGGCCGCACTGCGCCCGGTGACGATGATCTGTCCGGCGTTGCCGAGCCGTGCGACCTGCGTGTGCAGCACGCCCATGACCCCGGCGCCGATGACGAGCACGGTGTCGCCGGGCCGAACGGCCGCGACGGCGTGGCCGTGGATCGCGCCGGCCAGGGGCTGGACGGCCGCGGCCTGGGCCGCGGACACTCCGCCCGGGACGCGCACGACGGTCCGCGCGGGCACGACGACCCGCTCGGCGAAGGCGCCGGGTCCGGTGAATCCGAGGACACTCGGGCTTGGGCAGGCGTCGGGGCGGTCGCGGCGGCAGGCGGCGCATCTTCCGCAGGCGGCGGTCTCGACGGCTGTGACCAGGTCGCCGGGTTGGCACGATAAGTCGGGCGCTCCGCGCCGCGACTTATCGGATTTTTCGCCTGGCGGGGTATTTGTCGGAATCGGTGGGCCGGCGGCGCTGATCACGCCGGCGAACTCGTGGCCGCCGAAGCGGGTCGGGCCGGCGGCGAGGCGCGCGGCGAGGACGTTGTGCATGGCGATCGGCTCGCCGGCCAGCAGCATGCATTCGGTGACGCTCGGCTGGACGCAGGTCACGTCGATGACGACCTCGCCCGGGCCGGGCACGGGGTCGGGAACTTCCTCGACGGCCGCGTCGCCGAAGCCGTGCAGGACCAGTGCCAGCATTCGCGGCCTCCCTTGACGCTCGGATTAGATTTTGTATTCAATATTCAAACCGCGTCAAGGTCGGATCGCGGGCGGAGACGAGGGGGCCGCCCGGGATGGCAGAGATCGCGGGATGGCCGGTCCGGTGAGCAACGAAGACTGCGGCGCGTCGGGTGCGACCGGCAAGGGCGGCTGGAACGCGGCGCGCGAAACGGCGCGACCGGAACGGCCGGCCCGAGGCGGGGGCGCAAAAGGTGTGAACGGGCGCGCGACAAGGCGCGACCGGGCATGAGATCGAGAAGAGGCGCGCGTGGAGCGTGAAGTGCTCGTCACGGGCATCGGCGGCCAGGGCATCCAGCTGCTCGCCAAGACCCTGGCCCTCGCCGCCACCCGCGAGGGCCGGTACGCGATGCTCGCCGCCGACTACGGCGGCGAAATGCGCGGCGGCCCCTCCAAGGCCGGCGTCGTCATCGGCGACGCCCCGCTCAAGGCGCTGCCCATCCTCCCGTCGGCGTGGTCGGCCGTCTTCGCCCACCACCGGTACAGCGAGGGCGTCGAGGAACGGCTGCGCACCGGGGCGCTGGTCCTGGCGAACACGCCGCTGGTCGACCCGGAGGCGTTCCGCCCGGACCTGCGCGTGTTCGCCGTCGACGCCATGGCCACCGCGAAAGGCGTCGAGGCGCCGAACGCGTCGGGGTTCGTGCTGCTGGGGGCGTACAACGCGCTGACCGGCCTGGTCGCCGCCGCCGCGCTGGTGTCGGCGATGGAAGAGCTCTTGCCGCCGTACCGCCGACAGCACGCCGCGGCCAACGCCCGCGCGCTCGAGGCCGGCGCCCGGGCCCTGGAGGGGGTTGCCGCATGACGCTGGAACTGCTCGAAGGCTCCGCGGCCATCGCCGAGGCCGCGATCGTCGCGGGGTGCCGGTTCTTCGCCGGGTACCCCATGTCGCCCTTCACCGGTCTGCTGGAGCAGATGTCGCAGCGAATGCCCGCGGCCGGAGGTGTGTGCCTCAACGCCGAGAGCGAGATCGAGGGCGTCAACATGACCCTCGGCGCCGCCGCGGCCGGGGCGCGCGCGGCCACCGGGTCGTGCGGTCAGGGCATCGCGCTCATGCAGGAGGCGATCGCCGAGGCCGCCCTGAACGAGACCCCGTTCGTCGTGTTCAACCTGGCCCGCAACCAGCAGGACTACTTCCAGGCCACGCGGGGCGGCGGCTGGGGCGACTACCGGACCATCACCCTGGCGCCCAAGGACATCCCCGAGGCGGTCGAGCACACCCAGTTGCTCTTCCACCTCGCGGACAAGCATCGGGCGCCGGTTGTACTGTACGCAGACCCGCTCCTGGCCCAGACGCGCGTCGGTGTGGAGGTCGGGCGCCGCGACTTCGGGCCGCTGCCGCCGAAGGACTGGGCGCTCGACGGCACCGGCGGCGGCACCGGGCACAGCCGGCAGGTGTGGACGTGGGCGATGGGCAAGGCCACCGCGCCCGGGCCTGGGCCGGACGGGCACTGGCGCGCGATCGCCGAGAAGTTCGACCGCATCGGGGAGCTGGAAGCCCGCCACGAGCAGTCGCCGGAGCCCGGGGAGACGGTCGTCGTCTCGTTCGGCTCGGCCGCGAAGTTCGTCGAGCACGTCGTGGCCGAGCTGCGGCAGGACGGGTACGACATCGGGTGGTTCCGGCCCGTGACCCTCTGGCCGTTCCCCGGCGATGCCCTCGCCGCGGCGACCCGCACCGCCAAGCGCGTGCTGGTGTTCGAGCTCAACGGCGGGCAGATGCTCGACGACGTGCGCATCCACGCCCACGACCGCGGCGTGGTCCGGTTCATCGGCGGGGTCAGCATCGCCGAGTCGGGGCTGTCGTACGGCCCGCTGCTGGACGCCCCCGTGATCCGCCGCCGCATCCTGGAGGCCCTGTGACAATCGACACCACCCAACCGCCCGGTCACGGCGCGAAGCAGGTCGCCGACTTCAAGCCCAGCCTCATTCTCGGGGAGCACTCGCTGTGCCCCGGCTGCGGCGAGCCCGTCGCGCTGCGGATCCTTCTGGAGGTACTGCAGGAGCTCGACATCGTGCAGCGGACCATCGGCGTCGTGGGCCACGGCTGCTACGGCAGCTTCGTGCGCATCATGGACGTCGACGTGCTGCAGTGCCTGCACGGCCGTGCGCCCGCGTGCGCGACCGGCATCAAGCGCGTGCGTCCCGGCGTGGCCGTGTTCACGCTGCAGGGCGACGGCGACATGGCCAACGAGGGCCTGCAGGAGGTACTCCACGCCGCCGCGCGCGGCGAGAACATCACCTGCGTGATGCTCAACAACGGCGTCTTCGGCGACACCGGCGGCCAGCAGACCGCGACGACGGTCCTCGGCCAGCGCACGAAGACCAGCATCGAGGGCCGCGACCCGCTGACCCACGGCTACCCGATCCCGGTCGCCGACCTGGTCGCCGGGCTGCGCGGCGTCGGCTACGTCGCGCGGGGCGCGGTTTCGACGGCCGGTGCGGTACTGCAGACGAAACGCATGCTCCGAAAGGCTTTCGAAACCCAGCTCGCCGGCGGTGGCTTCTCGCTCGTGGAGATCCTCACCATGTGCCCGACCGGCTGGTTCGTCCCCACGGCCGAGGGCCCGTCGTATCAGCAGGACACGATGGAGCAGACGTACCGTCTCGGTGAAATCATCAAGCCGTGAAACTCGAACGGGCCAACACCAGCGAGGCCGTAGCCGCCTACGTGCTCGGCCGCCTCTTCGCCGGCGAGCTGAAGAGCGGGGAGCGCCTCGACCTCGACGCCATCGCCGAGGAGCTGGGCGTGAGCCGCGTACCGGTGCGCGAGGGCCTCATCCAGCTCGAGCGCGACGGGCTGGTCGAGCGCGCACACTACAAACGCGCGTTCGTGGCCGAGTTCGACGACGGCACGGTCCGGGAGGCGTTCCAGCTGTACGGCATGCTGAGCGCCCTGACCAACCGCCGCGTCGCCCGCCGGCGCGACCCGGAGGTCATCGAGGCGCTGGGCAAACTCGACGAGGCCCTGGCCGGCTGCGACGACCCGGACGAGTTCGAGTCCCTGGCGCGCGAGTTCCGCCGAGTCGTGAACGTAGCCGGCGGCGGCAACCACTTGAGGGCCTTGCTGCGCACCTTCTCGGGCCTGGTCCCGGTAGCGGCCCGCTTCGCCATCGACGACAACCTGGCCGACGAACGGGCAGCGCTGCACGCCGAGTACATGGCACTGCGGGGCGGCCGCCCGGTCGCGGCGGGGGAGGCGGCCCTGGCCCACATTCACCTGACCGCCGAGAACGCGATAGCCGCCCTACACCGCCGCGGCGTCTTCCCGGCCACAGACGATGGAGAGCACGGGACCGCACACGGGCCCGGCCGCGCGCACGAGCACGACGAGGGCTGGGACGACGTCGCGAACGTCGTGGAAGGGAGCGACCCGTGAACCGCACCACCCGAGGCACGCTCGTCATCGACACCGACAAATGCAAAGGCTGCGAGCTGTGCATCGCGGCGTGCCCACCCAACGTCCTGGCGATGTCGAGCGAGGTGAACGAGCTGGGTTACCGGTACCCACTGCTGCACGAGGGCTGCACCGGATGCACCGCCTGCCAGCTCGTCTGCCCGGACTACGTGTTCAGCGTCTACCGGTACACCGGCCAGAGCTGACGCCGCTAGGGCCAGGCCGGTCAGCGTCATCTGCGCCCGTCCGGGCCGTGCACCGCCAACCCGTGCGACCGTGCGCGCACGGTCACCGCCATACCCATCGCGCGGGCCGTGCCGTCCGGCGCCACGCCCTGTGCGACGACCCGGTGCTGACCCGTCTCCAGGCCCGCCGGAATCGTGACGGGCGCCGTGAAGTCGCCGATTGGCGTCGGTCGCCACCGTGCCGACCCGGATCGGGCTCGACCACACCGTGCCGGACCGGTGGCCGTCGCCGCTGCCGCGCTGTGGCTGCGGCGGGCGCGAGGCGGTGACGCGTTCAAGAATCGCCTAAAATTGGACGAAAGTCGCAACAGTCGCGAAGTAGGTGGTAGGTGGCCCCGTTCGGGTGGGCGTCTACGATTGCGGGGATCTCCAACGAGCGTTCCGGGGGCGGCGAAGAGGCCGAACGCGGTCCGGCTCACGAGCGAGTGGCAGGGACATGACGGCCGACATTGCTGATGATCTGGTGACTCGCCTCGGCCGGGCCGGGGTCGGCGACGTGCTCACCGATGCGGCCCACCGTTCCGCCTACGCCAGCGACGCCTCGCTGTACCGGGTCGTGCCGAAGGCCATCGTGCGGCCCCGCTCCGAGGAGGAGGTCGCGGCGACGCTGGAGGTGTGCCGGGCGCTGGGCGTGCCCATCACCGCCCGCGGCGCGGGTACCTCCGTCGCCGGCAACGCCATCGGCCGCGGCGTCGTGCTCGACTTCAGCCGGTACCTGGACAAGGTGCTCGCGGTCGACCCCGGCACCCGCACGGCGCGGGTCCAGGCCGGCGCCGTGCACGCCACCCTGCAGGCCGCGGCCCGCCCGCACGCGCTGCGCTTCGGGCCCGATCCGTCCACGCACACGCGGTGCACGATCGGCGGGATGATCGGGAACAACTCGTGCGGGGCGCGCACCCTCGGGTACGGCCGGACCTCGGACAACGTCGTCGGGCTGGACGCGCTCACGATCGACGGCGAGCGGCTGTCGACCGGGCGCGACGAGCGCGGCCGCCCCACCCTGGAGGGGGCCAAGGCGATCGCCGACACCCTTCAGGCCGTCGTGCAGGGCAATCTTGCCGTCGCGCGGACCGAGTTCGCCACGTTCCCGCGGCAGGTGTCCGGGTACGCCATCGAGCATCTGCTGCCCGAGCGCGGCTTCGACCTGACCGGGCTGCTCGTGGGCAGCGAGGGCACCCTGGCGGTGGTGACCGAGGCGACGGTACGGCTGGTGGCCGACCCCGCCCACCGGTTGCTCGTGGTGCTGGGGTACCCCGACTTCGGCTCGGCCGGTGACGCCGTGCCCGCGATCCTCGGCTTCACCCCGACCGCCTGCGAGGGCATCGACTCGCGCCTGGTCGAGGTCGTGCGCACCCGCCGCGGCGCGGACGCCGTGCCGCCGCTGCCGGGCGGGGCCTCGTGGCTGTTCGTGGAGATCGCCGGCGACGACCTCGACGAGTGCCGCGACCGTGCCCGCCGCCTGGCCGCCGGGGCCGGGGCCGTCGACGCGCTCGTGGTCGAGGACACCGCGCAGGCCGCGCCGCTGTGGCGGATCCGCGAGGACGGCGTCGGGCTGGCCGGGCGCGCCCCGTCCGGGCTTCCCGCCCACGCGGGCTGGGAGGACGCGGCCGTGCCGCCGGCGCGCATCGGCGACTACCTGCGCGACTTCGACGTGCTGGTGGAGCGGCACGGGCTCACCGCCATGCCGTACGGCCACCTCGCCGACGGCTGCATCCACGTCCGGCTCGACTTCCCGCTGGACCGGCCGGGCGGACCCGGGAAGTTCCGGGCGTTCCTGGAGGACGCGGCCGACCTGGTGGTCGGCTACGGCGGCTCGCTCTCCGGCGAGCACGGCGACGGCCGGGCGCGCAGCGAGCTGCTGCCCCGCATGTACTCGGCCGAGGCGATGGGCCTCTTCCGCGCGGTCAAGCACGCCTTCGACCCCGGGAACCTGCTCAACCCCGGCGTGCTCGTCGACCCCGATCCGGTCGACGCCGACGTGCGGGTCGCCGCCGCGCGCCCGGTCAAGCAGAAGCTCGCGTTTGGGTACCACTCGGACCACGGCGACTTCAACCAGGCCGTGCACCGCTGCACCGGCGTCGGCAAGTGCCGGGCCGACACCACCGCGCTCGGCGGCGTGATGTGCCCGTCGTTCCTGGCCACCCGTACCGAGAAGGACTCCACCCGCGGCCGGGCCCGCGTGCTGCAGGAGATGCTCGACGGCGACCTGGCCCCCGACTGGCGCGCCCCCGCCGTCCACGACGCCCTGGACCTGTGCCTGTCGTGCAAGGGCTGCGCGTCGGACTGCCCGACCGGCATCGACATGGCCGCCTACAAGGCCGAGGTACTGCACCAGAGCTACAAGGGCCGGGTCCGCCCGCGCTCGCACTACTCGCTGGGTCGCCTGCCCATGTGGTCGCGGCTGGCGTCCCGGCTGCCGCGCCTCGCCAATGCGCTCACGACGGCGCCCGGACTGCGCAACCTGGCGCTGTTCGCCGCCGGCGTCGACTCGCGCCGCTCGATTCCCGCCTTTGCGCGCCAGACGTTCCGGCGTTGGTACCGTGGCCGCGCCTTCGAGGGCAAGCCGGTCCTGCTGTTCGTGGACAGCTTCACCGACCACTTCGCCCCGGACATCGCGAAGGCCGCCGTCGAGGTGCTCACCGCCGCCGGCTACGCGCCCGAGCTGACCAGCGAGTCCACCTGCTGCGGCCTCACCTGGATCTCCACCGGCCAGCTCGACGCGGCCAAGCGCATCCTGGGCTCGACCGTCGCCAAGCTGACCGACGCCGTCGAGCGCGGCGTGCCGATCGTCGGCCTCGAACCCTCGTGCACCGGCGTGCTGCGCAGCGACCTCGTGGAACTGCTCGACACCGACGCCGCCCGGGCCGTCAGCGCCGCCACGGTCACCGTCGCCGAGCTGCTCGCCCGTACGCCCGGCTGGACCCCGCCCTCCCTCGAAGGCGTGCGGGTCGTGGCCCAGCCGCACTGCCACCACCACGCAGTCATGGGCTGGGAGGCCGACGCCAAGCTGCTCAAGGCGACCGGCGCGACCGTCACGCGGCTCGGCGGCTGCTGCGGCCTGGCCGGCAACTTCGGCGTCGAGCGCGGCCACTACGAGGTGTCGGTCCAGGTCGCCGAGCAGCAGCTGCTCCCGGCCCTCGACAAGGCCGAGCCCGGGGACGTCTTCCTGGCCGACGGCTTCTCGTGCCGTACGCAGGCCGCCGACCTGGCCGACAAGCCGGGCAAGCACCTCGTCGAACTGCTCGCCGACGCGCTGCGCAAGGGCTGACGTCGGCCAGCTCGGCGAGGTCGCGGGCCAGCCCGGGGGTGTAGAGGCCGGCGTCGCGGCCGAGCCAGAGCCCTTCCGGGTACCGCCAATGCAGGCAGCGTTGTTCGTCGACGTGCGGCCGGTAGCCGCCGGCGACCCGGTCGTGCACCAGCGCCCCGGCCACGTCGGCGAGCATCGCCGCGACGCCCGGCCAGGAAGCCCGGCCCTGACACGCGAAGACCTTGTCGTACTCCATGACGCAGCCACGCCGCTCCCCGTCGCGCAGGTCGACGAAGAGCTTCACCGCGCCGGTGTCGGCGGCGATGGGCAGGAACGACGGCTGCCAGATCGCGCTCGGCTCACCGGCGACCGCACTCGGCGGCCGCTCCTGGGGGAACTGCGCGGCGACCTCGAGCATCATGTTGCGGATGTCGAGGGCCATGGCCAGCGGGTACGGCCGGTGGAACGACGGGATCAGCGCCCCGCGCCACGGGTACGTCCACTCCATGCCGTCGGCCCGGCCGTACCACCGCCGCACGTCGTCCGGGAACGCCGTGCCGACTTCGCGCTCGGCCGCATCGAGCGCGTCCGGGCCCGCGGGCGGCTCGAGCGTCGCGGCCGTGCCAGGCGCGTGCTGCCGCCGCGTCCGGGCCCGCGGGCGGCTCGAGCGTCGCGGCCGTGCCAGGCGCGTGCTGCCGCAGCCACCCGAAGATCCGGTCGGCCGACGCATCGACGCTCTCCAGCACCGGCCCACGCTACCGCGGCGGTACTTCGCGCCGGACGCGGCCGGCGCTGTAATTGCGGTGACCACGGCGGGCGACGTCGGTAAGGTCGGGCCGTGCCCGAACTGGAGCGGCTGAACGCCGGTCATGCCCCGGCCGTCCTGGCCTTCGAGTCGGCGAACCGCGCCTACTTCGCGGCGTCGATCTCCGATCGCGGCGACGACTTCTTCGAGCAGTTCGCCGACCGGTACGCCGAGTCGCTGGCCGAGCAGGATGCCGGTGTCTGTGCGTACTACGTGCTCGTCGCCGAGGACGGCTCGGTACTCGGACGGTTCAATCTGTACAACATCGAAGCGCGGCGTGCGGATCTCGGGTACCGGGTCGCGCAGCACGTCGCCGGCCGTGGCGTGGCGACCGCGGCGGTCCGGGAGCTGTGCCGGCTGGCGGCGGCCCAGCACGGGCTGCGCACGCTGCGGGCGGGCACCTCGCACCCGAACGTCGCGTCGCAGAAGGTCCTGACCAAGAACGGGTTCGTCCCGGTCGGCCCGGCCGAACCCGGGGGCCAGCCCGGCACCTGGTACGAGTGCGACGTGTCGGCTACCTGAGCACCTCAACGCCCGGCGGTGCACTGTGGACGGTGACCGAGCCGTCGGCGGTGACTGACACGTCCAGTTCGGCGCCGGCGATGGTCAGGCCACTGACGCGGTAGGCGCCGACGGGGGACGGGGCCAGGGGGCGCAGCGCGATCCGGCCCGCGGGAATGTCCGGGTCGAGGCCGAGCAGCGCCGTCAGCAGCGCCGGCCCCGCGGCCGCCGACCACGCCTGGGGACGGCACGCGGCCGGGTACGCGGTGGCCGCTTCGTCCCCGCCGTACAACTCCGGCAGCCGGAACCCGAAGCGCTCGCCCGCGGCCAGCAGCGCCCGCACCAGCCGTGCGGCCTCGGCCGGGTGCCCGTCGCGGGCCAGCCCCAGCAGCGTGATCGCGGTGTCGTGCGGCCAGACCGAGCCGAGATGATAGGACAGCGGGTTGTACCCGGCGGAGGCCGGCGACACCGTGCGCAGCCCGAACGGCGAGGCGAGCGCCGCGACGTGCCCGGCGACCGTGCGGCTCTCGTCGGCGTTGAGCAGGCCCGTGCCGAGCAGGTGGCCCATGTTCGACGCGATGCTGTCCACCTGCGCGCCCGCGCCGTCCAGGGCGATCGCCGGGTAGCCGCCCGGGCACCAGAACGCCTTGCGGAAGCGCTCGGCCAGCTCGGCCGCCCACGCCCGCCAGCGTGCGGCGCCGGGGCGGCCGAACGCGTCGAGCAGGGCCGCGCCGTCCACGGCGGCCCGGTACGCGTATCCCTGGACCTCGCTCAGCGCCAGCGGACCTTCGGCGATGCGCCCGTCGGCGTGCTGGACGCCGTCGCCGGAGTCCTTCCAGCCGTGATTGGTCAGGCCTTTGCCGTTGGCCCGGTACGCGATGAAGCCCTCGTGCCCGCCCAGCCAGGCCAGGGCCCGCTCCACGTTCGGCAGTAGCGGTTCTACCTCGGCGGGTGGCAGCCCCCAGCGCCAAGCGTCGGCGAGCGTGCTCACCCAGAGCGCGGTCGCGTCGACGGTGCCGTAGTAGACGGGCGGCAGATGGTACGAGGCGTCAGGTGGCCTGACCTCATGCAGAATCTTGCCGGGCTCCTCGTCGGTGTCCGGATCGTGCCGCGCGCCCTGCCGTTGGGCCAGGGCACGCAGCGTGCCGGCCGCGACCGCCGGTCCGAGCGGCAACGCGAGGCGGGCCGCCCACAGCGAGTCACGGCCGAAGAGCGTCAGGTACCAGGGACTCCCCGCGGCGTAGTACACGTCGGACCCGTCGGTGTGGCGCAACGCCTCGAGGTCCTCGACCCCGGTGCGCACGAGCACGCCGAGACGCCGGTCATCGGCCGCGACGGCGAGCAAGGACACACCGTCGGAACGCCCAGTGGCAAGGCCACCTGACCACTCAGTGGCAAGGCCGTCCGGACGTTGAGCGGCATAGCCACCTGGGCGAGCGGTGGCGAGGCCGTCGGGCCGCCGCGGGGTGGCGGCGAGGCGGTCGGGCCGCGGGGTGGCGGCGAGGCGATCGGGAGGCTGAGTGGCTTGGCCACCTGGTCTCTCAGGGGCGGGGCTTTCGGGATGCTGAGTGGCAAGGCCGTCCGGATGCTGAGTGGTGGCTTGGCCACCTGGCCGGCTGGTGGCGAGGCCGCCCGGTCGGTCCGCGGCGAGGCTGTCGGGCCGCGTGGTGGCGAGGCGGTCGGGAGGCTGAGTGGCTTGGCCACCTGGTCTCTCAGGGGCGGGGCTTTCGGGATGCTGAGTGGCAAGGCCGTCCGGATGCTGAGTGGTGGCTTGGC
>NZ_JBEZDS010000011.1:138351-256820 GCF_040648435.1 Dactylosporangium sp. NPDC049140
GGCCACCTGGCCGGCTGGTGGCGAGGCCGCCCGGTCGGTCCGCGTCGAGGCTGTCGGGCCGGTCCGCGGCGAGGCTGTCGGGCTGGTCCGCGGCGAGGCTGTCGGGCTGGTTGGTGGCGAGGCGGTCGGGAGGCTGAGTGGCTTGGCCACTTGGTCCCTCGGGGGCAGGGCCCCCGGGACGCGGAGTGACCTCGGGGTCGCTGTCGTGCAGCGCGCTCGTAAGGCCGTGCTGACGCCCAGTGGTGGCTTGGCCGCCTGGACCCTCGGTGGCGGGGCTTTCGGGACGCGGTGTGACGAGGCCGTCCGGGCGCTGAGTGGTGGCTTGGCCACCTGGCCGGTCCGTGGCGAGGCCGTCCGGCCGCTCCGTGGCGAGGCCGTCCGGGCGCTCCGTGGCGAGGCCGTCCGGGCGCTCCGTGGCGAGGCCGCGCGTGAAGGTCAGGCTCGCGGTCCATGACTGGTGCGGTGCAAGCGTTACCTCCCAGCGCAGCCCGGGGCCCGTCGGCGCCGGGTCGGTCACGACCGTCGCCGTCATCCCGTCGGCCGACGTCGTCGACGAGGTCAGCTCCGTAGTGGTCAGGCCACCTGTCCGGCCGTCCTTGACCGCGCCCATGCGCGCGAAGTCCGTCGCGGCGCGCACCTCGACCGCCACCCGCAGCGTGGTGTGGGACGCGTTGGTGAGCACCAAGGTCTCGGTGCCGCCGCTCGGGTCGGCCGCTCGGCGGCGGGTCAGGGTCACCGTCGGGTCGGGGCCGTCGTCGCCGAGCTCGCGCACGACGGCGGTGAACTCGGCCGTGGACGCGCCGGTGCGGCGGACGCCGATGGGCACGGGGGCGTGCCCGGCCACGGTGACGGCGAGCCGGGCCAGTACGCGGCGGTCCGCCACGTACAAGCCGTCCGGATCGGCGCCGAGCTCGCCGGACGGGCCGGAGAGCCACGTCGCCGGGGCGGCCACGCACGTGACGTGCTCGTGCAGGTAGGGCTGGCGCATATCGGTACCTCTTGACAAGCCGACGAGCGGATGAGACTGTCCCGACATCCGGTGTTGAACGTTCAAACTGCTCGCGATTGCCGATTTGAACGTTCAACACGACGCACCTTACGACATTCGGGAGCGATTGTGCAGCCCACCGTCGAGGACGTGGCCAGGGCCGCCGGGGTGTCCCGGCAGACCGTGTCCAATGTGCTCAACGCGCCCGAGCGGGTCCGGCCGGAGACCCGCGAGCGGGTGGAGGCGGCCATCGACCGGCTCGGGTACCGGCCCAACCGCCTCGCCCAAGGGCTGCGCGCCTCGTCGTCGCGCATGATCGGCTACCGCCTCGAGCCCGTGCACCCGCACGCCCTCGGCAGCATCCACGACCGCTTCCTGCACGCCCTCGCCGACGCCGGCCGCGCCGAGGACCACCACCTGCTGCTCTACACCGCCGACGACGCCGAGGGCGAGGTCGCCGGCGCCGTCGCGCTGCACAAGGCCGGCGCCATCGACGCCCTCGTGCTCTACGGGCTGCACTCCGGCGATCCGCGGCCGCCGGCGCTGCGCGCGCACCGGGTGCCGTTCGCGGCGTTCGGCCGCACCGGCGACGACGACGGGCACCCCTGGGTCGACGTCGACAACACCGCCGGCACCGCGGCCGCGACCCGGCACCTCGCCGAGGCCGGGCACCGGCGGATCGCCTTCGTCGGGTACCCGCCCGGCTCCGCCGTCGGCGACCGCCGCGCCGAGGGCTGGCGCTCGACGTGCGCCGCGCTCGGCCTGCGACTCGGGCCCGACCTGCGCGGCGAGGACTCGCTCACCGTCGGCGCGGCGCTCGGCGCCCGGCTGCTCGACGACCCCGACCCGCCCACCGCCGTCGTCGTCGCCACCGACACCCTCGCCGCCGGGCTGCTGCGCACCGTGCGCGGCCGCGGCGCCCGGCTCGCCGTCGTCGGCTTCGACGACACCCCGACCGCCGCCGCCCTCGACCTGTCCAGCGTCCGGCAGCCGATCGAGGCGGCCGGGCACGCGATGATCGCCGCCCTGCTCAACCCCCCACCCCCCGATGCCACCCGCCTCCTGCCCCCCGAGCTGATCGTGCGGGGGTCCAGCTCTACGCCCTGACACCCCGAGGAGCGCCCACCATGCGGAAGACCAGACCAGTCCTCGCCCTGATACTCGCCGGCCTGCTGTCGGCCACCACCGCCTGCGGTGACGACGGCAGCGGCAAGCAGGGCGACGCCACCGGCGCGAAGCTCACCATGTTCGCGTTCTCGTCCTCCCCGGCCGAGGACGCCGTGCTGCGCAAGGCCATCGACGACTACAACAAGCAGGGGCGCAACACCGTCGAGCTGAAGGTGCTGCCCGAGTACGACACCGCGCTCACCACCGCGCTGGCCGGCGGGCAGCCGCCGGACGTGTTCTACGTCAACGACAACAAGCTGCCCGACCTGGGCAAGAGTGGCGCCCTCGAGGCGATCGGCGACCAGGCCGACAACCCCGGCGACTTCTACGACACGCTGAAGCAGTCGTTCACGTACCAGGGCACGTACTACTGCGCGCCCAAGGACTTCTCCACCCTGCAGCTGGTCTACAACACCGCCGACTTCCAGGCCGCGGGCCTCAAGCCGCCGACGACGTGGGACGAGCTCGCCACGACCGCGAAGACGCTCACCAAGCCGGGCCACCCGGGCCTGGTCCTGGCCCCGGAGTTCTACCGCTGGGGCGCGTTCTTCGCCCAGGCCGGCGCGTGGCCGACCGACGACGGCATCACGAAGATGACGATGGACACCTCGCAAATGCGGCAGGCGCTGCAGTACCTCACCGACAACCACAAGGCCGGCTGGTTCGGCACCCCGGCGGCGGTCGGCGCCGGCTGGGGCGGCGAGGCCTTCGGCAAGGGCCTGACCTCGATGACGGTCGAGGGCAACTGGATCGTCGGCGCGATGAAGAACGACTTCCCGAACACCAAGTACGCCGTCGCCGAGCTCCCCGCGGGCCCGGCCGGCAAGGGCACCATGTCGTTCTCCGTCTGCTACGGCGTGGCGAAGGCCTCCAAGAGCAAGGCCGCCGCCGTCGACCTGGTCAAGTTCCTGACCTCGCCGGACGAGCAGCTCACCATCACCAAGGAGTTCCCGGTCATGCCGTCGCGCAAGTCCCTGGCCGGCAAGTGGCTGGCGGACAAGCCGGAGCTCAAGGCATTCGTGTCCGGCGCCGACTACGCGAAGAAGTCGGTGTTCGTGCCGGGCTTCAGCACCGTCATCGACACGTTCAACGACGGCATCCAGGGCCTGGCGAAGGGCAACAAGACCGTCGACGACGTGGTGACCGGCACGCAGAAGGCCGGCTCCTCGGTGCTGAGCTGATGCGCGGGAGCGACATCCGCGGGCGGCAGGGACTGGCCGGATGGCTGTTCGTGTCGCCCGCGCTCATCCTGCTCGGCGTGTTCATGGTCGCGCCGATCCTGCTCGCGCTGTGGGTGAGCTTCCGCGACTGGTCGGGCCTCGCCCCGCTGTCCGCCTCGACCCCGGCCGGCACGGACAACTACCAGGACCTGCTCGCCCACTCCGGCGTGGTGCGCGGGGACTTCGCCAAGAGCCTGCGCAACAACCTGTACTACGTGATCGGCGTGGTGCCCGCGCAGACGTTCCTGGCCCTGGTGCTCGCCGTCATCGTCAACACCAAGCTGCTCAAGGGCCGCACGTTCTTCCGGGCCGCGTTCTACTTCCCGTCGGTCACCAGCTCGATCGCGGTCGCGTTCATCTTCGTGTTCCTGTTCAGCCCGACCGGCGTGGTCAACACCGTGCTGTCCGCGCTGCTGCCGGGCAAGGTCGGGCTGGTCTGGCTCGACGACTCCGACGGGCTCATCCACCTGCTGCTGCGCGCCGTCGGCGTCGACGCGCCGCCCGGCCCGCTGCGCCACGAGTTCCTCGACCTGTCGTGGTGGGACTGGCTCTCCGGCCCGAGCGTCGCGCTGAGCTCCGTGATGATCCTGGCCACCTGGACCACGACCGGCACCTTCATGCTCATGTTCCTGGCCGGGCTGCAGAACATCCCGACCGAGGTCGAGGAGGCCGCGCACGTCGACGGGGCCAGCCGCGTGCAGCTGTTCTGGCGCGTGACGCTGCCGATGCTCAAGCCCACCCTCTTCCTCGTGATCACGCTGGGGCTGATCGGCACCTGGCAGGTGTTCGACCAGGTGTACGCCATGACCTCCGGCGGACCCCAGAAGAGCACCCTGACGCCGGCGTACCTCGTCTACCGCGAGGGCTTCCAGAACTCCGCGATGGGCCGCGCGGCCGCGATCGCCTTCATCGTGTTCGTCATCATCCTCGTCTTCACCGGCCTGCAGCGGCTGGTCCTGCGCAGGGAGCGCTGATGATCCGCCGGGCCCTCCTGACGCTGTTCGCCGTCATCTTCATCTACCCGTTCATCCTGTCCCTGGCCACCTCGTTCAAGTCCCGGCCCGAGGTCGCGGCCCACCCGGTCACCCCGTGGCCGGCCTCGCCCGACCTGCGGGCCTGGTCCGACGTGCTGCTGCACAGCGACTTTCCACTGTGGACGTTCAACTCGCTGTTCATCACCGTCGTGGCCACGCTGCTGCGCGTGTTCCTGGACTCCCTCGCCGGCTACGCGCTCGCCCGGCTGCAGTGGCGCGGCCGGGGGATCGTCTTCGCCGGCGTCGTGTCGGTCCTCGCGGTGCCGCCGATCGTGCTCACGGTGCCCCGGTTCCTGGTGCTCAAGGAGCTGACGCTGCTCAACTCGTACACCGGAATGATTTTGCCCTTGGCCGTTGACGCGATGGGCATCTTCCTCATGCGCCAGTTCTTCGTGGAGCTGCCCCGTGAGCTGGAGGAGGCGGCCCGCATCGACGGCGCCTCGATCTTCGGGGCCTACTGGCACATCGTGCTGCCGCTGGCCCGGCCGGCGCTGCTGACCCTGACCATCCTGTCGTTCCAGGGCGTGTGGAACGAGTTCCTGCTGCCGCTCATCGTGGTGCGGGCGAGCCCGTCGCTGTGGACGCTGCCGTTCGGCCTGTCGACGCTGGGCCGCGGCGGGGCGGGCGGGCAGAGCTACGACTACCCGGTGATGATGGCCGGCTCGATCCTCACCATCATCCCGGTCGCCGTGGTGTTCATCGTCTTCCAGCGCTTCTTCGTCAGCGGCGTGGCAGCATCGGGGGTCAAGGGCTGATGTAGTACTGCACCAGGCAGAACTCGTGCCCCTCGGGGTCGGCCATCACGACGACCACGCCCGCGTCGTAGTCGTGCCGCTCGCCGGTGGCCCGGCCCCCGAGCGCCACGACCTGCCGCATGCCGTCCTCGATGTCGTCGACGGCGACGTCGAGGTGGATGCGCACCTTCCCGGCCGGCGGCTCGGGCACCGGCTGGAACACCAGGCGCGGCTGGGGGTCGCCGCGCTCGCCGAGGTACACCCAGCCGTCCTGGGCGGGGCCGGGCTCCCGGCCGAGCAGCGCACTCCAGAAGCGCGCCACCCGCGCGGGATCGAGACAGTCGATCGTGACTGCGGACCAGACGTTCGCCATGACCCCGATCCTCGCGCACGCTCAGATCTGCGTCCGGGCCTCCTCGATGTGCCGCACGATGGCGTGCGCACCGTGCGCGCCGGCGATGGCGTGCGCCTCGTCGAGGGTCGCGACCGCGTCCGCGCGGCGGTCCTGGGCGGCGGCGATGTACGCCAGCCCGATCATGTTCGAGGCGACGCCCGGCAGGGCCCCGACCTCCCGCCGCAGCCGCGACGACTCCTCCAGCCGCTCGCGCGCCTCTTCCAGCCGGCCGGCCCGGTGCGCCGAGATGCCCAGGTGCCGCAGCGCCTCCGACCAGGTCGCCTTGTCACCGGCCCGCGCGGCCAGGTCGAGGGACCGCTCGAGGTATGGGACCGCGGTCCCGTCGTCGCGCCGGACGTACTGGTGCAGGCACCCGATCCAGAACAGCGCCTCGCCCTCGCCGCGTGGGTCGCCCAGGGCCTGGTACAGCGCGAGCGCCCGCTCGAACAACGGCAGTTCGTCCGGGTCCTCGACGGGGTCCTCGGCGTTCTGGAACCGCGCGTGCAGGATCATCCCGCGCGCCAGCGCAGTGTCGGCCTCGAGCGCGTCCAGGCCACGCCGGGCGTCGGCCAGCGCGCTGGTGTCGCCGCCGTACACGGCCTGCCGGTAGACCTCTCGGGCCCGTTCGATCCGCTCGTCGGTACTCATTCGCCGCCCCCGCTGGCTTCGTCACTACCGCTGGATCGGAAGTCTAGCCAGTTCCAGCCGGTGATCGTGGTACGCATCAGCCGGGCGGCCGTCGACGGGTGGCTGTCGGTGGCCCAGTAGAGGCTCACCGTGCGGCGGCAGTCGGCGCTGTCGACGGGGATCCAGACGCCGGCGGTCCGTGCGGCGAGGCGGCCGGCGAAGTCCGGGACGAGGCCGATGCCGAGTCCCGCGCTGATCAGTTCCGCGATGGCGCCGTGTTCGTCGCTCTCGCAGACGACCTTCGGGGTGAGGCCGCGGGCGGCGAAGAGCCGGTCGAGCAGCCGGCGCAGCCAGTGCCCCTTGCGGGCGGTGACGAAGGGTTGGTCGGCGAGCTCGTCGATGGTCACTGACGCGCGGCCCGCCAGCGGATGACCGAGCGGCACGCCCACCCCGACCGCCTCGTCGAACAGCCGCACCGACTCCAGGCCCTCGGCGTGGATCGGCTGGGAGGCGACGCACAGGTCGACGTCCTGGGCCCGCAGGCGGCGGTTCATGTCCTCGGCCGGCGACCAGTGCAGCTCGATCTCGGTGGCGGGATGGGCGCGCTTGAAGGCGGCCAGCGGTCCGGTGAGGGTCAGGAACGTCTCGGACGCGAGGCGTACGGTGCCGACGCCGTGGCTGGCGGCCTCGGCGACGGCGCGCCGTCCGGCGTCGAGCTCGCCGAGGGCGCGCTCGACATGATCGCGGAAGAGCATGCCGGTGTCGTTCAGCCGGAGCCGGCCGCTGCGGTCGAACAGCGGCGCGCCCAGCTCGCCCTCAAGGCGGGCGATGGTGCGGCTCAGCGACGGCTGGGCGATGCGCAGCTCGTCGGCCGCCCGGCTCAGATGCTCCAGCCGGGCCACCACGAGGAACTGCCGGAGTGCGTTCAGCTCCACTCATGCCTCCCCGGATATAACGCCATGACGATACTGATCTTAGACAGGATAGCTTCACAGGCATAGCGTGGTTGGCATGGCTGAAGCAGAGATTCGCCGTCAGATCGACCGGATCATCGAAGGACTGGCCGCCAAGGATCTCGAGGAACTGCGGCGGGTGTACGCGCCGGACGTCGTGTCCTTCGATGTCGAGCCGCCCCTGCAGCATGTGGGGGTACAGGCGAAACTCAGGAACTGGGAGAGGGCATTCGCGTTCTTCGAGAGCCTCCGGTACGAGGTTCGCGACCTGACGCTCACCGTCGCCGATGACATCGCGTTCGGGCACGCCTTCGCGCGGCTCGGCGGCACACCGAAGCACGGACCGGCGACCAGCGGCATGTGGGTCCGGGTCACGTACTGCTTCCGGAAGATCGGCGACGCCTGGCTGATCGCGCACGACCATGTCTCGGTGCCCCTCGACATGCCCGGCGGCCAGGGAGTGGTCGACCTTGAGCCCTGACCGGATCCTGGTGACCGGCGGCACCGGCAACGTCGGCGCCGACGTCGTCCGCCGGCTGCTCGATGCGGGCGAGGACGTCCGCGTCATGACCCGCAACCCCGGCGGCCGTACCTTTCCGGCCGGCGTCGAGGTCGTGCCCGGCGACCTGAGCCGCCCGGAAACCCTGCCCGCGGCGCTGTCCGGCATCGAGCGGGCGCTGCTGTTCCCCGCCTCCACCGGGGTCGACGCATTCCTCGAAGCGGCCCGGCCGGCCGGCCTGCGGCACGTCGTGCTGCTGTCGTCGGCGAGCGTCACGGCGCCCTCGCCCGGGTACGTCGGCGAACGGCACCTGAACCTCGAACGGGCCGTCGCCGCCTCGGGGCTGCCGTGGACGTTCGTGCGCCCCGGCGCGTTCATGACAAACGATCTGGCCTGGGCGCCGCAGATCATCGAGGGCGGGGTCGTCCGCGGGGTGTACGGCAATGCCGCGATGGCCCCGGTCGATCCGCGGGACATCGCCGCGGTCGCCGTCCGCGCCCTGCTCGACGGGCGCACCGGCGAGGCGTACACGCTCACCGGGCCGCAGTCGCTGACCCAGGTCGAGCGCGTGCGGATCATCGCCGAGACGATCGGGCGGCCGCTGCGCTTCGAGGAGGTGTCCCGGACCCGGTTCCGGGAGCAGATGCTGCTCCGCGGCATGCCGGGGCCCGTGGTCGACCAGCTCTTCGAAGGGTTGGCCGCCCGGGACGGTACGACCGCGGAGGTCCTGCCGGTGGTCGAGGACGTCACCGGCCGGCCGCCCTTCACCTACGCCCAATGGGCCGCCCACCGCGTGGCGGCCTTCCGCCCGGCCGCGGCCTGAACCGGAAGGAAACGCATGCTCATCGTGGCCGTGCCCCGCACGAGCCCCGCGGGGTGGACGCTGCGGGCGGTCGTCAGCGCGCACGTGGTGGCGCTCGTCGGCCAGCCGGTGTCCGCCGGGCTGTACCTCACCGGTGACTTCGACGGCCTGCGCTGGCACGCGGCCGGCGCCGACGTGGTCACCTCCATCGGCTACCTGCAGCTGATCGCCGCGATCGTGGTCTGGGTACGGCTGCGTCAGATCTGGCCGCTGCCGGCCACGATCGGGCTGGTGGCGGCCGAGACGGTGCAGTACTTCGCCGGCCGGGACGGTGCGCTGTGGCTGCACATCCCGCTGGGCGTGATGACCGTCGCCGCGATCGTCGTGCAGTTCATCGCCGTCTGGCGCGGGCCCCTCGGGCGCCGGGAGGCCCGCGATGCCTGAACGCGACGAGGGCCGCGGCATGTCCCGGCGACGGATCCTGGGCATCGGCGGGGCGCTCGGGGTGGTCGCGGCCACCGGCCTGTCGGTCTCGGCCGCGCTGGCCCGGCGGCCGTCGACCACCGGCGCCGAGCTGCACAGCGCCGTACCGCTGCCGCCGCCGTTCCAGGTGCCGTTGCCGGTTCCCGCCGTGCTGCGGCCGGTCGGCCCCGGCCGCTACGCGATCACCCAGCGGGAGACGATCGCCGAGATCCTCCCCGGCGTCCCGACGCGGCTGTGGACGTACGACGGCACGTTCCCGGGTCCGACGATCGAGACGCGCCGCGGCCGGCCCGTCACCGTGACGCACCGCAACGAGCTGCCCGTGCCGACCGTCGTGCACCTGCACGGCGGACATACCCCGGCCGGCTCGGACGGGTACCCGACCGACCTCGTCCTGCCGAACGGCTGGCCCGGCGGCGCCATGCACATGGGGCACGGCGGGCACGATCCGCGGGCGGTGGTGACCGAGCTGACGCGGGACTACACCTATTCGCTGGACCAGCGGCCGGCGTTGCTGTGGTACCACGACCACCGGATGGACTTCACCGCGCCCGCGATCTGGCGGGGCCTGGCCGGGATGCAGATCGTCCGCGACGACGCCGAGGACGATCTCGGCCTGCCCGCCGGGGCGCGCGAACTGCCCCTCATGATCGCCGACCGGGCGTTCGCCGCCGACGGCAGTCTCGCCTACCCGTCCGTGGACCCCACCCTGCGGGACCGCCCGGGGGTGACTGAGGCGTACGCGGCCGGCGTCCTCGGCGACGTGATCCTCGTCAACGGCGCCCCGTGGCCCGTGCACGAGGCCGACGCGGCCCGGTACCGGCTGCGCATCCTCAACGCCTCCAACGCCCGCCACTACGAACTCGAGGCGGTCACCGACGACGGACGCCGGCTCGACCTCGTCCAGATCGGCGCCGACCAGGGCCTGCTCACGGCGCCGGTCACCCATCGACTCCTGCCGCTGGCCCCCGCCGAACGCTTCGACGTGATCATCGACTTCGCCGGCGTCCCGACCGGCGGCCGCGTCAGGCTCCGCAACCGGCTGGGCACCGGCCGGACCCGCGACGTGATGGCCTTCCGCATCGCCCGCGCCACCACCGACGACAGCCGTGTCCCGCCGACGCTCGGCACCGATCTGCCGGCCTGGCAGCGCCCGGACGCCGCCACCGTGCGCGACTTCTCCTTCCGCGCCGGACGGATGGACGGCGAGCGCGGATGGCTGATCGGCGGCCTGCCCTTCGATCCCGCCCGTGCCGACGTCACCACCAGCCTCGGCGACGTCGAGGTGTGGCGCCTCGTCGCCGACGTCCACCACCCGGTCCATCTGCATCTGACCGGCTTCCGCGTCCTCTCGCGCGGCGGCGGCCCGCCCCTGCCCCACGACGCGGGCCTGAAGGACACCATCTCCCTGCGCCCCGGCGAGTCGGCCGAGATCATCACCCGCTTCGACGGGTACCGCGGCCGGTTCCTCTTCCACTGCCACAACGCCGAACACGAAGACATGGGGATGATGGCCAACCTTGAGATCATCTGAGGCATGGGTTGGGATTTTCGTATCGTCGTTCCTTGATGGGCCTCCGGACGGCCCGTGTCGGCGTCCCGTTGCCCGGTTGGCTGCGGAGGCAGAGGCAGTTGGATGTCACGGACCGGTTGGCGGCGGTCGCAGCACTGTACGAAGACGTGGCGCTCGGCCAGTCCGGAACAGGGCCTCCGGCTGCGAGGCTCGGCCTACGGTAGTTGCCCGGGGCGATCGGTGACGGTGACCCGCTCGATGGCCGTTACGCCGATCTTGCCGCCCGTGGACATGCGGAATCTCATGCGGGAGTGGGCGGCTAGGAGTTCAGGAAGTCCAGCAGGGCCGGAAGGTACGCGGGGGAGCCCAGCGTGGTCGTGTGGTCGCCGCTCACCACCCGCCACCGGGCGCCCGGGATCGCGGCGGCCAGGTCCTGCGGGCGGACGGCCAGGGGATCGTCGGCGCCGGCCAGGACCAGGGTCGGGGCGGTGATGCGCTCCAGCGGGATCGGCGCGCGGTTCGCGGCGTTGACCTGGGCCGCGAGGGCCACCCGGTCCGCGCCCAGGGCGTCGGCCAGCGTGCGGAAGCCCACCGCCGGCGCGGACTCGATGGCGCTGCGGGACTCGGTCAGCAGTACCGCCGCCACCTCCGACGGCGGCAACGCGCGGACGTCCAGGCCGCCGAGTTCGGCGACGGCCGCGCCTACACCGGAGAGTACGAGGCGGCGCACGCGGTCGTGGTTCGCCGCGAAGATCGCCGACACCACGGCGCCCATCGAGTAGCCGACCAGGTCGATCTCGCGCATGCCGAGGTGGTCCAGGAGCTGGATGAGGTCGCGGGCCATGCGCTCCTCGCCGTACGCGGCGGTGTCGTGCGGCTTGCCCGACGCGCCGTGGCCGCGGGCGTCCGGGGCGATCACGTACCGGCCCGCGCCGACCAGGGCCGCGACCACGCCCGGGGCCTCGAAGTTGGTGACCGCGTCGACGATGAAACCGTGGTGCAGCACCACCGGCGGGCGCGCGGACGGGTCGCCCCAGCGGCGGTACGCGATGCTGATCCCATCGGTCGTGCGGAACCGCTCCATGCCGGTGGAGGTTAGTGCAGTATCGATGCAAATTGAAGCTGGCGGGGAAAAACTTCCAGCGTTAGTTTAGAGCGCATGAGCGCGACCCTGTCCCTCGCCGCCGTGCTGGCCGAGTCGGCCCGCAAGTACCCGCACAAGGTCGCCGTCGTGGACGGGGAGCAGCGGGTGACGTACGAAACCCTTTGGCTCGAGGCTCTG
Source organism: Dactylosporangium sp. NPDC049140 (assembly GCF_040648435.1). Lineage (NCBI taxonomy): Bacteria > Bacillati > Actinomycetota > Actinomycetes > Micromonosporales > Micromonosporaceae > Dactylosporangium > Dactylosporangium sp. NPDC049140. The sequence goes on from NZ_JBEZDS010000011.1 coordinate 150,048, forward strand.
GCCTGCGCCGCCGCCCTGCGCGACCAGGGCGTGGGCCCCGGCGACCGGGTGGCCCTGCAGATCCCCAACGTCGTGGATTTTCCGCGGGTGTACTTCGGGGCGCTCGCCCTGGGCGCAGTCGTCGTCCCCGTGCACCTGCTGCTCACGGCCGAGGAGGCCGCGTACACCCTCAAGGACAGCGGCGCCCGCCTGCTCGTCTGCCACCCGAGCCAGGCGGCGATGGGCGTGGCCGCGGCCGGGATGGCCGGCGTCGGCGTCGTCGCCCCCGCGGACCTGCTCGGCGCCCCGCCGCTGCGCACCTACGTCTCGCGGGCGCCCGAGGACCCGCCGGTCGTGCTGTACACCAGCGGCACCACCGGCGAGCCGAAGGGCGCGGTGCTCACCCACCTCAACCTGGTCATGAACACGATCGTCAACGTGTTCGACGCCAACGACGCCCGCTCGTCCGACGTGGTGCTCGGCTGCCTGCCGCTGTTCCACACGTTCGGCCAGACCGTCGGCATGAACGGCACCTTCCGCCTGGGCGCGACCCTGGTGATGCTGGCCCGGTTCACCGGCGAGGCCGCCCTCGACCTCATGGTCCGCGAGAACGTCACCGTCTTCCACGGCGTGCCGACCATGTACGTCGCGCTGCTGGCCGCCGCCGAGGGCCGCGCCGCGGCCGGCCTGCCGCAGCTGCGCCTGTGCATCTCCGGCGGGGCCGCCCTGCCGCTGGCGGTGCTGGAGAAGTTCAACGCGGCCTTCGGCACGAACATTTTCGAGGGGTACGGCCTGTCGGAGACCTCGCCCACCGCCACCACGAACCAGCCCCACTTCGGCACGCGCGCCGGCACCGTGGGGCACGCGATCTGGGGCGTCGAGGTGGAGGTCGCCCGGCCCGAGATCGAGGAGCGCATCGAGCTCCTGCCGGCCGGGGAGCTGGGCGAGATCGTCATTCGCGGGCACAACGTCTTCGCCGGGTACCTCGACCGCCCCGCCGAGACCGCCGCCGCGATCGTGGACGGCTGGTTCCGCTCCGGCGACCTGGGCACGAAGGACGCCGAAGGCTTCATCACGATCGTCGACCGCAAGAAGGACCTCGTGATCCGGGGTGGCTTCAACGTGTACCCGCGGGAGGTCGAGGAGGCGCTGGCCCGGCACCCGGGGATCATGCAGGTCGCGGTGATCGGGGTGGCGCACCCGGTGCACGGCGAGGAGATCTGCGCGGTGGTCGTCCGGGATCCGGCGGTACCGCTGACCGAGGACGAGCTCGTGGAGTGGTCGAAGGAGCGTTTGGGCCGGCACAAGTACCCGCGCCAGATCCGCTTCGTCGAGACCCTCCCGCTGGGCCCGAGCCACAAGGTCCTCAAGCGCGAGTTGCGCCGCACGTTCGGGTCCTGAGCTGCTGTAGCTTGGTCCGATGGCGAAGGGCAGGGCGCGGTCGATCACGCTGTACGGCGAGCCGGTGCTGCACCGGCCCTGCGTCGAGGTGACCGACTTCGGCCCGGACCTGGCTCGGCTCGTCGACGACATGCGCGCCTCGATGAAGGTGGCCGACGGGGTGGGCCTGGCCGCGAATCAGATCGGCGTGTCGCTGCGCGTGTTCGTGTACGACTGCCCGGATGCGGACGGCGAGCGCCACGCCGGGCACATCGTGAACCCCGTGCTGGAGCCCTTCTCGCGCCGCGGCGCCACGACGAAGGACACGGAGGGCTGCCTGTCGGTGCCGGGACCGCACACCGAGCTGCGGCGCGCGTCGGTCGCCACCGTGACGGGCGTGGACGTGGAGGGGCGGTCGGTGTCGGTGACGGGCTCCGGCTACCTGGCGCGGTGCTTGCAGCATGAATGCGACCATTTGGACGGCGTCGTGTACGTCGATCTGCTGTCCGGTCGCCGCCGTCGCAAAATTCTGACCGAGGCGGGCCTGGGCGACCGCGCTCGGTGAGCGCAGGCGGCCGGCGTGTGCGTCGTGCTGGCCGTTTCTGTCGCGCGGGCACCGTTCGTTGCGCCGACCTTGTTCGTTTGCAGATGCTCTGTTGGGTCGCGCTGCAGTGTTCGTCTGCGCAGGTCTTGTTCGTTTGCGCGTGCTCTGTTGGGTCGCGCTGCACCGTTCGTTGGCGGACGCCCTGTTCGTCGTGCTCGTCTTGTTCGTTTGCGCGTGCTCTGTTCTTCGCGCTGGCCTTGTTCGTTTGTGCTCGTTCAGTTCGTGGCGCTCGCTCTGTTCGTCTGCGGTCGTACTGTTCGTTTGCGCTCGTTCAGTTCGTTGCGCTGGCACTGTTCGTTTGCGCTCGTTCAGTTCGTTGCGCTGGCACTGTTCGTTTGCGCTCGTTCAGTTCGTTGCGCTGGCACTGTTCGTTTGCCGCCTGCTCTGTTCGTTCGCCGGCAGTGTTCGTTTGCGCAGGTTCTGTTCGTTTGCGCAGGCTCTTTTACAGACGAATCTGGACGCCTGCGGCGATTGCGATGTCGACGGCCTGTTCGGCGGTGATGACGGCATCGCGCAGTTCGGCCACGCGCGGGTCGAACGCGGTCAGTACGCTGCCGCGCAGGTCGGCGCCGGTGAAGTCCGCCTGCGCGACCGTCGCGCCCGCGAAGTCGACGGTGGTTAGGACCGCGCCCCGGCCGCGGGCGGCGCTCAGGTCGGCCCGGTGCAGGCGCACGCCGGTGAACTCGGCCAGCGACAGGTCCGCCCGGGCCAGGTTGACCTCGGTCCAGTCGCCGCCGGTGACGACGGTGCCGCTGAAGGAGCACCGGTCGAATGCGCTGCCGGCCAGGCGGCACTCGCTCAGTTGCGCGTCGAAGAAGTTGCAGCCGGTGAACGTGCAGTCGAGGAGTGCAACTTCGTGCAGAACTGCGCAGTTGAAACGAACGTTGACGAACTCGCAGTGACGAAACGTGCAGTCGGCGATGTCCGATTCCGTCAGGTCGGCACCCTCGAACCGCGCGTCGGCGTGATCGAGGCCGCGCACCGGGCCGGCCGGCCAGTCCAGTTCGAGCTGTCGCTTCCGGGAACGGGTCACTCCGCGAGCCTTGCAGAGCGGGCCGCCGTTCTCCAGACGAAAGACGAAAGACGAAACCGGCGACCGGCTCCGTCGGGGACACCTGGACGACCGAATGGGCCGCGCGCTCCAGTGGTCAGGCCTCTTGGCCGGTACGTTGGACTGCATGGTGACCCTTGACGAGGTATCGGTGCTCGCGGGGCGGCTGCCCGAGGTGGTCGAGGAAGAGCGCGACGGCAACCGGCGGTGGGCGGTTGGCGGGAAGGTGTTCGCTTGGGAGCGGTCGTTCAGCAAGGCCGACATCAAGCGCTTCGGTGACGAGCGGCCACCGGTGGGGCCGATCGTTGCGATCAGGGTCGCTGATCTCGGGGAGAAGGAAGCGGTGCTCGCCGAGGAGCGTCCCGGGTTCTTCACGATTCCGCACTTCAACGGGTACGCGGCGGTGCTCGTTGCCCTGCCCGAGGTACAACTGCGGCGTCTTGAGGAATCCCTTGTGGACGGTTGGCTGTCCTGTGCGCCGCGGCGGCTCGTCGAGGGCTATCTCGCCGGGCGCTGAGGGCTCTCGCGCGCGCGGTGTTTCCCGATCGGCCTACCGGGTAGCGGACAGGGCATGGTGGACATCGATTCCCGGACGGCTCGGCGCTATATGCGCAAGGCGGGCGATGAGCGGCCGCTCAAGGGGTACGCGACGGTGCTCGGGGTCTTCGCGACCGTCGCCGGGGCCGTGGCCGGGGTGGCGCGGCTCACCGGGCGGGAGCTGCCCGAGCGGCCCGCCGTCGGCGACGTGGCGTTGCTCGCCGTGGCTACGCACAAGATCTCGCGGCTGCTCACCAAGGATGCGATAACGAGCCCTATCCGGGCGCCGTTCACCGAGTTCCAGGAGGCGGCGGGGGAGGCCGAGCTCAACGAGAGCCCGCGCGGGCACGGGGCCCGGCATGCCGTCGGTGAACTGGTGACCTGTCCATTCTGTGCCGGCGTCTGGGTTGCCGGAGGGCTGGCGACGGGGCTGGTGTTCGCGCCCCGGCTGACCCGGTTCGGGATGGGGATCGCGGCCGCGGTTGCCGGGTCGGACTTCTTGCACCTGGCGTACGACGTGGCCAAGAGGAAGGCGTCCGCCTGAGGAAACCCGACCGGCTCCAGGGCGTGTTGACACCACTATTCATTCAATGAATAGTTAGGGCGTGTCCGCGTCTTACGTGTTGCTGGGGCTGCTCGGTGGTGGGGCGCGGCACGGGTACGACCTCAAGCACGCCTATGACCGCACGCTGCCCAAGGCCAAGCCGCTCGGCTTCGGGCAGGTGTACGCCACGCTCGGGCGGCTCGAGCGCGACGGGCTCGTCACCCAGGCCGGGCAGGACCGTGCCGGTGGGCCCGATCGGACCGCGTTCGTCATCACCGACGCCGGCCGGGACGAACTGGAGCGCTGGGTCGCCACCGTCGAGCCGCCCGCGCCGCACGTCGGGGCCGCGCTGCTCACGAAGGTGATGGTCGCGCTCATGTGGCCCGACACGCAGCGGGCCGTCGCCTACCTCGCCGCGCAGCGCAAGGCCCACGCCGATCGCCTGCGCGAGCTCACGGCCGTGAAGACCGATCCCGGCGCCGGCTTCGGGGACGTCATCGCGGCCGACTACGCCATCGCTCATCTCGATGCGGACCTGGTCTGGCTGCGCACCACGCTGGCCCGGGTCGCCGAACTGCACCCGGGGGTACCCACATGACCGACATCCTGCAGGCGCGGGCGGTGGTGCGCTCGTACGGGGCGACGCCCGCCCTGCGCGGCGTCACGCTCGGGGTCGCCGAGGGGGAGATCCTGGCCGTGACCGGGGCCAGCGGCTGTGGGAAGTCCACGCTGCTGCACTGTCTCGCCGGGATCATGCGGCCCGACTCGGGCGAGGTGACGTACCGCGGCCACCGCATCGACACGATGAGCGAGGCGGCCCGTTCGCGGCTGCGGCGCACCGAGTTCGGGGTGTTGTTCCAGTTCGGGCAGCTCGTCGCCGACCTGACCGCGGCGCAGAACGTCGCCCTGCCGCTGCTGCTCGCCGGGGCCGGGCGACGGGAGGCGCGGACCGCGGCGCTCGGGTGGCTCGAGCGGGTCGGGGTGGCCGAGGTGGCCGACAGCCGGCCGGGGGAGATGTCCGGCGGGCAGCAGCAGCGGTGTGCGATGGCACGGGCGCTCGTCACGGAGCCGCGGGTGGTCTTCGCCGACGAGCCGACGGGGCGCTCGACACGCTCACCGGTGAGCAGGTGCTGGGTCAGCTCGTCCGGGTCGCGCACGAGCAGCACACCACCGTCGTGCTGGTCACGCACGAGGCGCGGGTCGCCGGGTACGCCGACCGCGAGATCGTCCTGCGCGACGGTGAGCTCGACGCGAGCGGCCTGGGTATCGCGGTGCCGACCGGACGGCACGGCCGGTGACCGGCCCAGAGCCGGGCCGCGAACCGGCCGCGGCGAACGGTGAGGCTGGGACGGCACGGCCGGGGAACGGCACGCAGTCGGGACGCGAACCGGCCGCGATCAACGCAGTGGGCAGGAAGATGAGGCCGGGCACGCTGCTGCGCCTCGGGCTGGCCGGGTCGCGCACCGACACCGTGCGCGTCGTGCTCACCGCGCTCACCTCCGCCCTCGCCACGCTCGCCGTGCTCACCGCGGCCAACGTCGTGGCCATCGGCCGGTTCTCGTTCCGCGGCACCGGCTCCGACGAGTGGGCGAACCAGTACAGCAACGCCCTGCTGCGCGAGCCCGGCCTGCGCCCCGGGACCACGCTGACCCTGCTGCTCATGACGATCCCGGTGTTCGCGCTCGCCGGGCAGTGCACGCGGCTCGGCGCGCCCGCGCGCGACCGCCGCCTCGCCGCGTTCCGGATGGCCGGCGCCACGCCCGCGCAGACCGTCGCGATCTCCAGTGCCGAGACCGGGTTCGCGGCGCTGCTCGGGTCGCTCGCCGGGCTCGGCGTGTTCGCGGCCGGGCACCGCCTGCTGCACCGGCCCGGGCCCGACGGGCGGCTGCCGCTGCCGACCGACGTGTGGCCGGCCGCCTGGTTCGTGGTCGTCGCCGTCGCCGGGATCCCGGTGCTCGCCGCGCTGGCCGCCGCGGTGGTCATGCGCCGGGTGACGGTGAGCCCGTTCGGGGTCGTGCGCCGTGTACGCCGCACGCGCGGGCCGCGGCCCTGGGCGGGCGGGTTCATCCTGGCCGGCGTGCTGCTGCTCGGGCTTGTCGCGTCGTGGGCGAAGCTGCACCGGCACCTGCACATCCCGTACCCGCCGGGCTGGCTCGTCGCGCTGCTGCTGATCGCCGGCGTCGGCTCGGCCGGGCTCGGGGTCGTGCTCGGCACCGGGTGGCTGACCTGGTGGAGCGGCCGGCTGATGGCCCGCTGGGCCCGGCGTCCGTCGACGGTACTCGCATCCGCCCGCCTGGTCGCCGACCCGTGGAGCGGCAGCCGTACCCTCGCGGTCCTGCTGATCTGCGTGCTCTTCGGCGCGGGCGCCGCCGGGATCCGGGCCCAGTTCGCGGCGCAGCAGGACGCGCAGCTCGCCGCCTTCCGGCTCGCGTACCCGGGCGACGACTTCGGCCCGCCCGACCCGTTCTACCTGCGCACCATGGACCTCGTGGACGCGGCCGTGCTCACCGGCATCGCGCTGACCGCGGCCGCGCTGCTCGTGATCGTCGCCGAGGGCATCGTCTCGCGGCGCCGGGAGTACGCCTCGCTCGTCGCCACCGGCGTGCCCCGCGGCACCCTCGGCCGGGCGATCCTGTGGCAGACGCTGCTCCCCGCGATCCCGGCCGTGCTCCTCGCGCTCGTGGTGGGGCTGAGCCTGGCGCGCTCGTTCGGCACCGAGGCGCGCGCCGGCGGTGACGCGGTGCTGAGCTGCAGCGCGGCCGAGGACGTGTGCCTGGGCGGCAACCCCGCGACCGACCCGCAGCACTGGACGGAGACCCGCCGCCCGGAGGTCGTGCGCGCCGTCGCGATCCCGTGGCGCGAGCTCGGCCGTGACGGCGGCGTGGCGCTGCTGTCGGTGCTGGCCACGACCGGTGTCGGCCTGCTCTTCCTGCGCCGCAGCACCGACCTGTCGGAGGTCCGCACTACTTAGCAATTCTGCTAAGCTTCGGCGATGGACCTCACCGTCATCAGCACGTACCGGGTGCGCTCCGACGCCCTCGGCGACTTCCGCGACCTGCTCGGCCGGCACTGGCCGATCCTGCGCGAGCTGGAGCTCGTGACCGCCACCCCGCCGCAGTACTACGCCGGGGCGGCCGGTGACGACGGTGGCGTGCCGGTCGTCGAGATCTTCGAGTGGTCGAGCGAGAGCGCGGCCCAGCAGGCGCACACCCACCCGGCCATCAGCGAGATCTGGGAGCGGATGGCCACCATGTGGGCGCCCGGCGGCGCGGCCCCGGTGCGCACCCATCTCGCGGTACACCCGCTGGAGGTCGCGCACTGAGCGCTGGCGGCCTCAGCCGGGGCGAGCGCGAGCTGGCCGACATCGACGCGGTGTTCCATGCGCTCGCCCACCCGACGCGGCGGCACGTGCTGCAGGTCCTGCACGCCCGCGGCGGTGCGATGACCTCCGGGCAGCTCGCCGGGCGCTTCTCGCACGCCTGGCCGACCGTGACCCGCCACCTGCGCGAGCTGGAGGCGGCCGGCCTGGTCGTGGTCACCGCCGTCGGCCGCGAGCGGCACTACACCCTGGACACCGGGCGCCTCACCGGTGTGACCGGACTGTGGCTGAGCGTGTTCAATGGCTGACGAGGGGTTGAAGTCACCGCGGCGGCGATCGGCTACTGAGCGCCGGCCGGCGGGCTCACGTACACCCAAAGATCCAGCATCGTCTCCTCGTCGAGGGGCAGGTGCAGCTCGCCGACGCGGGACCAGCCCTCGGCCTCGTAGAGGGCGACCGCCGAGGCCAGCGTCTGCCCGACATCCAGCACCGCGCGGCGGCCCAGGGCCGGGGCCTGCGCCGCCGCGTGGCGCAGCAGCGTGCGGCCGAGGCCGGTGCGGCGCGCCGACGGGGCCACGAACAGGCGCGCCAGCAGGGCCAGGCCGTCCAGCGGGAGGCCCGTCCGCGCGCCGGCCAGCTCGAGCGTCGGGTCCGCCGGCGGGGTGTGCAGCGCCACGTGCCCGACGATGCGGCCGTCCTCCTCGGCGACCCACGCGGCCGCCTCGTGCCCGGACTCGAGGAACTCGGGGACCTGCCCGGCCGTGATGTGCAGCGGATAGTGGTCCTTCCGGTGTACCTCGAGCAGCAGCTCCAGGCACGCGGCGGCGTCGGACTCGGCCTTCTCGCGAATCACCACCGCCGCATCGTACGAACCACGGCAGCCGTTCCGCCGAGGTTTTCTGCTTGCCTTGATGCAAATATCTTGGCGTGCGTGTACCCAGTGTCGCGGTGTTCCTGGCGGTAGTCCTGTTCGCGGGCGGATGCGGCGGCTCGTCCGAGCCCCCGGCCGCCACGCCGCCGACGACGGTGCCGGCCGGGCCGCCGCCGACCACCACGGCCGTCGCGGCGAGCACCGGGCCCGCGTCCGGGCTCGGCGAGCAGATCCTCAAGACGGTGGCGGTCACCGAGCCCGACGTCTCGGGCCGCTTCGGGTACGGCGACAACTCGCCCGACTACGAGCCCGGCAACGCCGGCAACGGGGTGCGGTTCAAGTACTGGGACTGCCAGAAGTCGCCGGCCGACGTGTTCAACAACGTCGTGTTCCGCATCGAGGTCGGCACCAACGGCGACAACGGGTACCTCGACGGGCACGACCAGAACGACCGCAACCCGGTCGAGGGCACCACGCCGACCGGCCAGGGGCTCATCCACATCTGGGGCGCCGGGCCCGAGGGCCGCAACCACTACCCGATCGACGTGGTCAGCGAGGGCCGCTGCAAGTTCCAGCTCGACTTCGTCACCCAGGGCGCCGGCGCGGGCGCGGGCACGCCGACGCCGGTGTGGCACAAGGAAGGCCACGGCAACGACAACCTCGACACCCCGTCGCTGAAGACCCCGTGGAACCTCGCGTGGGGGTTCGCCTGTCCCACGCCGCAGCACTTCGCGATCGCCGACGACCAGCTCGGCGGCCGGGACATCGTGTCGAAGAGCGGCACCGCCGAGCGCGGGGTGTTCGAGCAGGGCGGCAGCGCGGGGCCGCGCACCCTCATGGTCGTCACCGCCGACGAGTGCACCTGGACGCTGGCGATCTACGAGTGACGGTCCCGGTCACAGGTCGCGCAGCGTGTCCGAGGGGAGCTGGCCGTACACGGCGTGGTAGTGCGCGGTGAACCGGCTGTGACTGGCGAAGCCCCAACGGGCCGCGACCGCGCCGACGGTCGTCGACGCCGGGTCCCCGTCGAGCAGGTCGCGGTGGGCGCGCTCCAGGCGGGCGCGGCGCAGGTACGCGCCGGGGGTCGTGTCCAGGTGCCGGCGGAACGCGAGCTGCAGCGTGCGGATCGTGACGTGCGAGGCCCCGGCCACGTCGGCCGGGCTGATGTCGCGGTGCGCGTTGTCGTCGATGAACGCGACCGCGCGGCGCAGGGTCGCCGGGTGGGCGTCGCGACGGTCCCCGACCGTCGGGTCGTGGCTCACGTTGCTCGGGAACGTGGCCAGCGCGGTGGCCAGCAGCAGCCGGGTGGCGTTGCCGGCCAGCAGCGGCTTGTGGGCGGCGGGGGTGCCGGCGATGTTGTCGCGCACGAAGTCGTAGGTGGTGCTCCACAGCCGCATGGCCTGGGCCGAGACCGGGTGGGTGCCGGTGAACCGGAACGGCTCCGCGCCGCGGCCGGCGTCGGTGTCGGCGACCAGGGCCAGCAGCGCCGGGTCGATGACCGCGAACTCCAGGTCGACGTCCACGTTCATCGACTGGTACGGCGAGTCCGGGTGCGCGATCAGGAAGATGTCGCCGGTCTCGTTGTCGGACTGGTCGGCGCCCCCGCGATACGAGAACGAGCCGCCGAGCACGCGGCCCATCGTGACCCGGTGGCTCGGGTCGGCGTCCACGTGGAAGCGCATCGTGAACGTGTTGTGGTGCAGCTCGATCGGCCCCACCGTGCGCCGCGCCACCCGCGCGCGGTGCCGCTCACCGGTGACGGTGACGCGCATCGCGCCGTAGGTCGCCACGAGCATCTGGTGGGCGGCCTCGACGTCGGTCGTCTCGAACAGCGTCGTCATGCTCACACTCGCAGGGTCCGGCTGGGGGGCCGGCCGTAGACGGCCCGGTAGTCCGCGGCGAAGCGCCCCGGGTTGGCGAAGCCCCGGCGGCGCGCGGTCTCGCGCACCGTGACGCCGCCGCCGGGGAAGGCCGCCCGCAGGTCGCGGTGTACGCGCCCGAGGCGGACGCGGCGCAGGTGCTCCATCGGCGTGAGGCCGAGGCGCCGCCGCAACGCGACCTGCAGCCCCCGCGACCCGACCCCCGCCTCGGCGGCGATGTCGGCGACGGTGAGCGGCCGGTCCGGGTTGGTCTGCATGAACTCGACCGCGCGGCGGACCACCGCCGGGGCGACGCGCCCGTCGGCGGGGGTGCGCGCGGCGGTCATCGTCGTGTTCGGGAAGACGCTGAGCAGGCTCAGCGCGCCGAGGCGCCGCAGCTGCCCGGCGATCAGCGGCGGCAGGTCGACGCCGGGCGCGGTCAGCTGGCGGGACAGGAACATGCCGGTGGCCGCCCAGTGCCGCCGCATCGCCTCCGACACCGGCAACGCCCCCTCGAACCGCAGGTCGGCCGCGGGCGGCCCGGACTCGGCCTCGGCCAGCCCGGCCACGTAGGCCAGCGGGAGGCCCACCGCGCCCATCGTCGAGCGGCCGTATTCGCCGAGAAACGGGTGCCCCATCGGGAACAGCATGCCGTCGTCCGGGCCCAGCGTGAAGTCCCGCCCGCGGACTCGCACAGCGATCTCGCCGCCCTCGACGACGGCCGCCAGCAGGTACCCGACCGGCTCCGACGCCGCCGCGTAGCCGACCCCGCCGAGCCGCAGCCGGACCCCGCTGAGCTCGCCGTGCTCCCGCGCGCGCATCGACAGGTCCACGTCGGCCGGGTCACCGAACGTGATCCGGGCCCGATGGGTGACGATATGGTGCAATGCGTCAGCGATCACGTCCCGGTCGCGGGTGTGAATCTCCATCAGGCCGGGCTCATCATGGTTGGGCGCCACGGACCACCTCCGATCCCGCGACGTTACCCGCTCAGCGCGCTGTTGTTTCGAAAACGCACATTCGCTCACGAGCTAAGTGGTGACATTGATCGTTCGCTTCTCGCGGTAGTGCCCCTTCGGAGTTCCCCGAGAGGCTGGAACACACCCGGCGCAACGACGAGACGGGGGCGACGATGGTCATGGACGACGATCGGACCGGCTGGATCACGGTGCGCAACCGCCAAGCGTCACGCACCGTGCTCGTGGTCGCCGGCGGGCGCCTGGAGCGCCTGAACCGCCCCCAGCTGGCCGCCGCCCTGCAGGCCGCGATCGCGGGCGGTCCCGACGCCGTCGAGGTCGACATCGGCCGGGCCACCCTGATCCACCCGGCGATCCTGCGCGCCCTGCTCGACGCCCGTGACCTGGCCGCCGAGCGCGGCTGCGGCTTCCGTGTCCTCGACCCGACCGGCCTGCCCGCCCGCATCCTGGAGGCCACCGGCACCCGCGCGGCCCTGTGCGGCCCGTCCCCGTCCCGCGTGCGCCGCTGACCGGCCCCGCAGGCCCCGCCCGCGTCCACTGTGGAGCGGTCCCGGGACGTTTCGAGTGTGTCCGCTTGGTTCTGGTATCTGCGCGAGAACCGCTGGCTGTGATCGCGACGCTCAGGCGGCATGATGGCCGCCATGGACGACGTGCAACAGCGGCTCGAGGCGTTCCGGACCGCGCCGGAGGGCAGCTACCTGGAGGAGTACCTCGGCGACCCACGCGTGGTGCCGTTTCTCGTCGCGCTGGTGGCCGACCCGGACGCGTACGACCTGGCGCGCATCGAGGCGATGACGGTGCTGCGACTGTGGCCGCCCGCCGACCCCGCCGCGGCCGGGCGGGCGCTCGCCGCGGCCCTGCGCGACGACGAGGACGAGCTCGTCCGGCAGCACGCGGCCATGGCCCTGGAGTCGTACGCCGGGGACGCCGAGGTCCGCGCGGTCCTCGCCGCCGCGGCCGAGGGGGACGACGACGAGAACGTGCGGTTCAACGCCCGGGCGGCGCTCGGCCGGCCTGCGCTAGAGTGAGCCCACGGCGGTGGGGCCCGCCGATCCCGGGACGCCCGGGATGAACCGCGACGACGCCAACGGTCCCTGCCAGCGGAGCTGCGCCACGCCCTGGTAGGGAGGAACACCGTGGACCCCGATGTCGATCTCCATGTGCCGGCCCAGCGGGCCGAGCTGCGGCCGAGCCCGTGGCCGGTGCTGGGCGCCATCTCGGCCGGCGGCGTGTGCGGGGCCCTCGCCCGCTACGGCGTCGCGCAGGCCTGGCCGCACGCCCGCGGCGGGTTCCCGTGGTCGACGCTGGTCATCAACGTCACCGGCTGCCTGCTGATCGGCGTGCTGATGGTCATCGTCACGGAGGTGGCCACCGAGCGCCGCCTGCTGCGCCCGTTCGCCGGGGTCGGAGTGCTCGGGGGGTACACCACCTTCTCGACCTATGCCGTGGACATCCATCAGACCGCGTCGGCCGGCTCGCCCTGGGCGGCGCTGGGCTATCTGGCGGCGACCCTCGTCGGCGCCATCCTGGCGGTGTGGGCCGGCAGCGCGCTGGCCGAGGCCGTCGTGCGGCGGGCGCGGTGACCGTCCTGCTGATCGCGCTCGGGGCGGCGGTCGGGGCGCCGATGCGGTACCTCACCGACCGCTTCGTCCAGTCCCGCCACGACTCCGCGTTCCCGTGGGGCACGCTCACCGTCAACGTGTTCGGGTCGATGCTGCTGGGCCTGATCTTGGGCCTGCCCGCGAGCGCGGCCGTCACGGCGCTGCTCGGCACCGGCTTCTGCGGCGCCCTGACCACGTACTCCACGTTCAGCTACGAGACGCTGAAGCTGGCCCGGACCGGGGCCCGCTTCTACGCGGCGATGAACGTGCTCGCCTCGGTCGTGGCCGGCCTGGGCGCCGCCGCCGTGGGGCTGATGCTGGCTACGGCTCTCGCCGCATGACGTACTCGGTGATCGAGGGATCGGGCGGGTAGGGCTGCGACTCCCCGGTCCGCCGGAAGCCGTGGCGCGTGTAGAGGCGCTCCGCGGCCGCGTTCGCGCCGACGACCCAGAGGTCAAGGGCCTTGAGGTCCCGCTGCTGTACCCACGCGAGCGCCTCGGCCACGAGCCGGTCCCCGACCCCGCGCCCCCGCCACGACGGGTGGACCCACATGCCGAAGAGCTCACCGGCGCCGTCGCGGTCCTCGGGCACCCACACGCCGGCGGTCCCGGCGACGCTCTGCTCCTCGCGGGCCACGGCCTTCAGCCCCTTGGCCGGCTCCAGCCACTCGCGCCAGCGCGACTCGCCGTAGGCCTGCTCGCGCTCGAGCGTCGAGGAGAACGCCTCCGGCGAGTCGGCGAGGGCGGCGAGCCGGACGTCGCGCCAGAGTTCCCAGTCGTCCGGTCCGAGTCGTTGTACGTCCACAACGTCATCGTCGCAGGCCCGACAATTGTGTTTTTGCTGTGCGGCGCATGGTACTGTGTGGCACATGGTAAACCCGGACGTCCACGACAAGCTCGAGCAGGAGCTGCGCCGGGGCGTCCTCGTGCTCGCCGTGCTCTCCCAGCTGCGCTCGCTGCGCTACGGGTACGAGCTGCGGCAGTCGCTGCTCGACCAGGGCCTGCCGATCGAGGAGGGCACGCTCTACCCGCTGCTGCGCCGGCTCGAGGCGCAGGGCGTGCTGAGCAGCGAGTGGCAGACCGCGGAGGGCAAACCGCGGCGGTACTACCGGCTCAGCGCCGAGGGCCTGACGCTGTACGAGCGGCTCACCTCGACCTGGCGCGGGCTCAACGAAGCGATGGGGCAACTGCTGGAGACTGGAGCGGCGCCATGACCACCGAAGACCTGATCGAGCGCTACGTCGCGGACGTGGTCGTGCTCCTGCCGCGCCGGCAGCGCCACGACGTCGCCCGCGAGCTGCGCGACCTGCTGGCCGAGGAGGCCGCCGGCGCGGACGACGTCACGGAGCTGCTGCGGCGCTTCGGCCACCCGGCGGACGTGGCGGCGCGCTACGGTACGCCGGTCGCCCTCATCGACCCGGTGGACACCCGCCGGTTCCTGACCCTCGCCGCGGGCGGCGCCGCCGTCATCCAGCTCGGCGCGTTCCTGGGCGAGCTCATCAAGCCCGTGCGCGACTTCCGCGCCGCGTCCGACGCCGCCTGGCCGGTCGTCTTCGCCTGGCTGGGCCTGCTCTTCGCGGGCTTCGCGGCCGCGGCCTGGTTGCGCCGCCGCCGCCCCGCCCAGTGGCGCCCGCGCCCGCTGCCGACCGACCGCGTGAACCGCCCGGCCCGCCTGGCCGGCGTCGCCTTCTTCGCGCTCGGCACCCTGATCCTGCTCGACCCGCCGGCCGCACTCCGCCTGGCGACGGGCGGGCGTGCGGCCCAGGCGGCGTACGACGCGCTCGCCTATGACGGGGCGTTTCTGCGGTACCGCGGCCCGATCGTCCTGACCCTGATGCTCGCGGGCATCGCGATCCAGGTCGTGCTCGCGCTCCTGGGCCGCTGGCGCGCACCGCTGGCGACCGCCGACCTCGCCTACAACCTGGTGCTGTGCGCGGTCCTGACGTGGGTCATCGGCGCCGGCCCGGTCTTCGCCGCGACCCCGGCGGACGAGACCGCGAAGTCCTTCGTCGCGCTCATCATCCTGGCGACCCTGATCGACGTGGCGGTGCGGACCCGCCGCCGCAGCGTGGCCCACGCCATGCACCACAACGCCTGAAACATGCCCGAACGACCCAGCCGTTCCATGCCCGTCGTTGGCTAGGTTGGGCTCGTGCGCCGAGAGCCGCCGATGACCTTCCGTGGAGCCCTGCAGATCCTCGGCCGTGACGACCCGCCCTGGCTCAAGCGCCTGGACGTGCTGCTCGGCGGCGCGGTCGTCGCCGCCGGGGTGGCCGGCGCGGCCTGGGGAGCGCCGCTGTTCGGGGCGGCGGTCCTCGGCGGCCTGTGGGCCTCGGTGGACCAGAAGAACGAGGTCATGGCCCTGCTGCGGGGCGGCATCGACAAGCTCGCGGGGCGCCTGGCCGCGACCGCGCTCTACGAGCGCGCCGAGCTGATCGCGGCGGCGCACACGACGATCGTGGCCGCATCGTACTTCGAGGTCCTGCACGAACGCCTGGACGAGGCCGGGCTGGGCGGCTTCCGCGTGCTGGACGCGGAGATGAAGAGCCTCGCGTCCGGCGGCCGGGCCGCGGGCGGCGGGGCCACTCTCGAGCGAACCCTGGCCATGACCGTGCCCGCGCCGAGCGCCGCCACCGGGTTCTGGGAGAACCGGCAGGCCGTCGCGGCCTGGTACGGCGAGCTGGGCGAGGCGGTGCGGAGCTTCCTCACGGGACTGTCCGGCGGGCCGGCCGCCGCGGCCGTGATCGACAAGGACATCGCCGCGGCGGCGGGCGCCCGGTACGTGTCGCGCTACCTCGAGCTCGCCGCCCGCGTTCCTGAGTTCCAGGTGTGGGCCAGCCTCGACGAACACGCCGCCACCCGGCAGGCCGTCCGTGACCTGCGGACCGCGGCCGACGAGGCGTTCGCCGGCCAGACCGAGGCGTTCGCCCGCTTCGAGCGGCTCCTCACCCTGATGAGCGCCGCGATCGAGGGGTGGCCGGACCTGGTCGCCCGGCTGCGGCGGATCAACCGGGTCGTGCTCGACCAGCCCGTCTTCCGGGCCCAGCCCGGCGCCGGCTCCGGGGGTGTGCGCTTCCCCCTGGTCCGCGACATCCACCTCAATCCGCGGTACCGGATCTGCCGATTCGTCCGCGGACAGTCGCGCCCGGCCGACGAGCAGTGGTGGGCGCACCTGCCGCCGCGGCCGGAGCTGGATCTCTGCCTCGCCTCCTACTTCGTGTCCGCCGAGGCCACCCGGCGGCCGCTGCTGCTGCTCGGGCACCCGGGCGCGGGCAAGTCGCTGCTCACCAAGGTCCTCGCCGCGCGGCTGCCGCCGAACGCGTACACGGTCGTGCGGGTGCCGCTGCGGTCGGTCAACGCCCACGGCCGCGTCCTCGCGCAGATCCAGGAGGCCCTGGCCGCGGCGACGAACGACGCGGTGCACTGGCGGCCGCTGGTCGAGCAGAGCCGGGGCTCCGTGCTGGTGGTGCTGCTCGACGGGCTGGACGAGCTGCTGCAGGCCACGCCGGACGACCGGACCGGATACCTGGAGGACGTCATCGCCTTCCAGGAGACCGAGGCCAACCTGGGCGCCCCGGTCGCCGTGGTGGTCACCTCGCGGACCGTCGTGGCCGACCGCGTCGACATCCCGGCCGACACCGTGGTGATCAAACTGGAGGACTTCGACGACGAGCAGGTCGGCTACTGGCTCGACGCGTGGGCGCGCGCGAACGCCGAGGGCGTCGCCTCCGGCGGCGTGCGGGCGCTCGGCCTCGCGTCGGCGCTCGACCGTCCGGAGCTCGCCCGGCAGCCGCTGTTGCTGCTCATGCTCGCGCTCTACGCCGCCGATCCGCAGGCTCCGGAGCTCGAGGCCGGCGTCTCCCGGACCGAGCTGTACCGCCGCCTCCTGGACGTGTTCGCCCGCCGCGAGATCGGCAACCGGGCCGCGCCCCCGGCGCCACACGAGCTCGAGGCGGCCGTCCGCGCACAGCTCGACCGCCTGTCCGTCGCCGCGCTGGCGATGTTCAACCGCGGGCGGCAGCACGTCACGGGGGCGGAGCTGGCCGCCGACCTGGTGAGCCTGGGCCTGGCCGAGCGCGAGGTCCCCAACGACACGCTGCCGGGCCGGCGCCTGCTCGGCGAGTTCTTCTTCGTCCACGTGGCCGAGGCGCAGGCGCGGGACGAGCAGCGGCGCGCCTACGAGTTCCTGCACGCGACCTTCGGCGAGTACCTCGTGGCCCGGCGGGTCGTGAACCTCCTCGCGGAGACCGCGGAGCAGACGTTCGCCGGCAGCTACGGCCGCCGGGAGCCCGACGACGCCCTGCTGTTCGCCCTGCTCAGCCACGAGTCGCTCGCGGTACGCAAGCCGATCCTGCACTTCGTGCGGGACCTGTTCGCGGGCCTGCCGGCCCGGGAGCGCGCCTGGACGCCGCAGCTGCTGGACCTGCTGTTCGCGCGGTACCGGCGGCGCGGCTCCGGCGTACGCTACGCCGACTACCGGCCCGTTGCGGTCGACCACGTCCGGGAGATGGCCGCCTACTCGGCGAACCTGGTCCTGCTGCGCACCACGCTCGCCGACCCGCCGGGCGCGGCCGTCGCCTTCCCGTCCTGGAACAGCACCGTGACGCTGTGGAAGGCGGCGCTCGATGCCGGCGCCTGGCTGGCGACGATCTCGGTCCTCTGCGCCCGCGACGACGGGGTGTGCGCCCTCTTCGAACAGCCCGAGCTCCCGGTCGATGTCGCCCACGCCCGACTGCTCGGCGATCGCCGGCTGGAGCGGACGCTGCGGTACGGCCTGGCGCTGACCGAGGACATCCACTACCCGGACCCGGGCGACGCGTGGCTCGACACGGTCGTGACGGCGGTGCTGCCGGACCTCGTGTGGGACTCCGGCCGGCCGCACCGCGCCGACTGGTTGCTGCCCGATCCGGTCGGCGACGTGCCGGACGAGGACGTCCGCACCGCACTTTCCGTGATCCGCCGCCGCGTCGAGATCGCCGAGCTGCCGGTTGGGCTCGAGGGCGCCGAGAATCTCGTGCAGTGGGTCGCCCGGCACTCGTCCGACCCGCAGGACCTCGCCGTTTTCGCGCTCTGGATGCGCAACTCCGTCGTTCGCGACGACATGCCGCAGCTCCGCGACCCGCTGATCTACGCCGACGATTTCGTGGCCTGGGCGCTGGCCCGGTACTTCGCCGGCCGGGGCACCTCCAAGGATGACGCGCCGGAGGCGCACGCCCTGGACACGGTCGAGACCCGGCTGCCGGACGAGTGGAAGGGCGTCGAACCGGGCCTCCTGGCCGAGATCATCGCGCAGACGGCGCTCTCCCACACGCCTCGCGGCCGTGTCAACCGTCGTTGACAGCACCCCCGCTTGTCAACTAGGGTTGACGGTATGGGGATTCGGGGTATCAACTACGACGTCGGGACGGTGACCGGGCCGTTCCACTCGCGGCCTGTGTTCGACGACGGGGAGACGCGGCGCGACCTCGCGGTCATTCGCGATGAGCTGCACTGCGACGCGGTCCGGGTCTCCGGGACCGATCGCGACCGGCTCCTGGCCACCACCGGGATGGCGCTCGAGCTCGGCCTCGAGGTCTGGCTCTCGCCGCAGCTGCACGACGCCGACGGTGACGGCACGCTCGCCAACGCCCGGGCCCTCGCGGCCGCCGCGCAGGAGCTCGACCCCGGGCGGATCGTGTTCCTCGCGGGGTGCGAGCTCACGCTGTTCATGCGCGGCATCCTCAAGGGTGACACGCTCTTCGAGCGGCTCCGGCCTCAGCAGATGCTGCGCATGCGGCTCCTCGGGGCGCACAACCGGCCGCTGAACGCGTTCCTGGGCAGGCTTTCGCGCGAGGTTCGCGACGTGTTCGGCGGGCGGGTCTCGTACGCCTCCGCGCCCATCGAGCGCGTCGACTGGGCGCCGTTCGACGTCGTGTGCGTCGACACCTATCGGGGGCGGCGGAACCGTACCGACTTCGGGGAGCGGTTCCGGCGGCATCTGGCGCACGGGAAGCCGGTCGTGGCGACCGAGGTGGGCTGCTGCACGTACCGCGGCGCCGAGCTGAAGGGCGGGCTCGCCTGGGCCATCGTCGACCGCGACGACCGCGACCGGCTCGCCGGGGCGTTCGTGCGCGACGAGGAGCTGCAGGCGGCCGAGGTCATGGACCTGCTGCGGATCCTCGACGCGGAGGGGGCCGCGGGCGCGTTCGTGTTCACGTTCGGCGTGCCCGCCCTGCCGCACCGCGCGGACCCCGTGCGCGACCTCGACATGGCCTCGTACGCCGTGGTGCGCACCTACGACGACGGGCACTGGGAGCCCAAGCGCCTGTTCCATGCCCTGGCCGCCCGCAACGCCCCGGCGTGACCGATGCTCGCGTTCGCCGTCGAGTGCGCGCGGTCAGCCGGACGGCTCCAGGGCCGGGTCGAGCACGCCGGCCGGGTTCCACGTCGCGTCCTCGCCGTCGGTGCCCGCGGCGGCCAGGAACGCGGCCTCGACCGGGCGCAGGTGGTCCAGCACGGCGGAGAGCCGGTACCGGTCGGTGAAGCGCGCCCCGTCCGGCCCGGCGAGCAGGCCGGCGATGGGCTCGTCGCCGCCGAGGGGGAGATCGGGGTACAGGCTGCCGCCCCAGAACAGGATCGCCGACTCGGCCTCGGCGCGCCGGCCGGCCGCGGCGAGCAGCAGCAGCTCGGTCTGGGTGGCGTCCCAGTCCTCGTGGTAGTCGTACAGGTACAGCTCCAGCATCCCCTCGCGGTGGCGGGCCAGCGTGAAACCGTCGGCGGCGCGGGCGGTCAGCCGTTGCCGTGCGGTCGCCGGCGCGGCGGGCGGGTCCCAGCCGTCGGGGGTGGCGCCGCCGATCGCCTCGGGGCCCGGGGCCGGCTCGTCCAGCCACGTCTCGAACGCCTCGCGTGACATCGGCATCCGGGCCGCCAGCATGTACGAACGTCCGCTCACCCGGACGATCCTAGGGCGCGGCGATAGGCTCCGGGCATGCGAGCCGATGGCACCTTCACCGTGAAGAGCTTCGTCCCCACGTCCGTCACGCCCGAGCCGGAGATCGAGACGGCACTGCCGGTCGGGATCGCGTGGATGGAGAAGGCGTTCGCGGGCGAGATCGAGGGCCGCGCGGCCACGCTGTTCACCGCCGCGTTCGACCAGGCGTCCGGCGCCGGGACGTACGTGGCGATGGAGTCCTTCGAGGGCTCGGTCGGCGGCCGCCGCGGCGCGTTCAACTTCGTGCACAGCGCATCGACGAGTGGCAGCGACCGCACCGGGGAGTACTTCACCATCGTCGCCGCGAGCGGCACCGGCGAGCTGGCCGGCATCACCGGCACCGGGGGCCTGGGGGTCGACGACGACGGCACCCACCGCATCTGGTTCGAGTACGACCTCCTGGAGTCCGGCGAGAACGGTGCGTAGGCTAAATTCGGTAAGTGAGCACTTCCGAGGCCCCCGTACGCACCCGCATCGCCCCGTCGCCGACCGGCGACCCGCACGTCGGGACCGCGTACGTCGCCCTGTTCAACCTGGCGTTCGCGCGCAAGCACGGCGGTGAGTTCATCCTCCGCATCGAGGACACCGACCGCACGCGTTACGTGGAGGGCAGCGAGGAGCAGGTCTTCGACACCCTGCACTGGCTCGGGCTCACCTGGGACGAGGGGCCGGACGTGGGCGGGCCCGCGAAGCAGTACCGGCAGAGTGAGCGGCTGCCCGTCTACCGCGAGGTCGCCGAGCGCCTGCTCGCCGACGGGCACGCCTACCTGTGCTGGTGCTCCTCGGAGCGGCTCACCCAGATGCGCACGCGCCAGCAGCAGCTGAAGATCCCCACCGGGTACGACCGGATGTGCTACGGCAAGACCCGCGAGGAGCGCGCCGAGCTGCCCGGCTTCACCGAGGTGCCGGTCATCCGCATGCTCGTGCCCCGCGAAGCCAAGATCTCGTTCGCGGACCTGATCCGCGGCAAGATCACTCCGCCCGACCCGGACGACCAGGTCATCCTGAAGGCCGACGGCTTCCCGACGTACCACCTCGCCGTCGTCGTGGACGACAACGCGATGGGCGTCACGCACGTGATCCGCGGCGAGGAGTGGATCAGCTCGACCGCCAAGCACCTGCTGCTGTACGGCTGGCTCGGCTGGACCCCGCCCACCTACGCGCACATGCCGCTGCTGCGCAACATCGACCGCTCGAAGATCAGCAAGCGCAAGAACCCCGCGGCGCGCCTGAAGTGGTTCCAGGAGGAGGGGTACCTGCCCGAGGCCCTCCTCAACTTCCTGGCGCTCATGGGCTACTCGATGCCCGACGGGCAGGAGGTCTTCACGTTCGACGAGATGGTCGAGTCGTTCGACTTCGCCCGCGTCAACCCGGTCGGCCCGGTCTTCGACATCGACAAGCTGAACTGGCTCAACGGGCATTACCTGCGCACCCTCGACGACGAGGCCTACCTGCGCGTCGCCGCGCCGTTCCTGCCCGAGGGCCTGGGCCCCGAGGACATCCGCCCGCTCGTGGTACCGCTGCGGGAGCGCACCAAGAAGCTTGCCGAGCTGCCCGAGCAGCTGGACTGGCTCGCCGCCGACACCGTCGCCGTCCAGGCCGCCGACCTGGCCAAGCATGGGCTGCCGGCCGGCGACGCCCGGGCGATCCTGGAGACGTTCGCGAAGAACCTCGAGGTGCTCGACCCGTTCGACAAGGACCAGATCACCGCCACCCTCGACCGGGTCGTGGCCGAGTCCGGCCTCAACCGCCGCCGCTCGTTCATGACCGCCCGGCTCGCGCTGGTCGGCAAGCCGGTCTCGCCGCCGCTGGACGACACCATGGTCGCGCTCGGCGCCGCGCGCACCGCGGGCCGCCTGCGCCGGGCGGCCGCGTCGATCGAGGGCTGAGCGCGAATCCGGTTGGGATGTCCGGACGTGGGTACCCCCGAGGTCACCCCGTCCGGATGAGCCCAGGAGGAGAGCCGCGGATGGCGATCGACGAAAGCCGCCAGGGCCTGCCGCGGTGCGTCTCGGTGGCGAGACAGGAGTTCGCCGAGCGGTACTGGGACCGGGCCCCGCTGCTCTCGCCCGGCCTGAGCGACTACCTCGACCTGCTGACCCTCGACGGCGTCGACGAGCTGCTCGGCGGCCGGGCGCTGCGCACGCCGTTCGTGCGGATGGCCAAGGACGGGCACGTCATCCCGGCCGCCCGCTACACCGGCGGGGGCGGCGCCGGCGCCGAGATCGGCGACCAGGTGCACGACGAGAAGGTCCTCGCGCTGCTCGCCGACGGGGCCACCCTGGTGCTGCAGGGCCTGCACCGCATGTCGCCGCCGCTCGTGGCGTTCGCGGCCACCCTGCGCCAGGAGCTCGGCACGCCGGTGCAGATCAACGCGTACCTCACGCCGCCGCAGAGCCGCGGCTTCGACCCGCACTACGACACCCACGGCGTGTTCGTGCTGCAGGTCAGCGGCCGCAAGCGGTGGCTCGTGCACGAACCCGTGCTCGAGGCGCCGGTGCCGCGCCAGGCGTGGGGCGGCGTCGCGGACGAGGTGGCCGCGGCCGCCGGGGCCCGGCCGGCGATCGACGCGGTCCTGACCCCCGGCGACGCGCTCTACCTGCCCCGCGGCTGGGTGCACGCGGCCACCACCGAGGGGGAGTGGTCCCTGCACCGACTCCTGCGCCGCCGCTCTTCGCACCGCCCTGGACGGCCGCCCGCACCGCGTGGGCGACCTGCCCGGCCTCGACGACGCCGACCGGATCGTGCTGACCCGGCGCCTGCTGCGCGAGGCCGCGCTCGTGCTGGCGTAAACCAGAGCGCCGCCGCGCTCGGGCCGGCGCCTGCTGCCCGCGCTCGACCGCTGGCGCGACCGCAGCCGTCGATGCCCCGTTCCCGCCTGGCGGTCTGAGGCCGGTATCCGACGGGCGAGCGCGGCCGGGGACTGCTGCTGACCCACCAGATGTGCGACCTCGTGGAGCTGTCGACCGGCCCCGCGGGCACGGCGATCCGGGTGCGCATGGGCCGTTGACATTTAGCCCCTAGACCCAGGTCGGGGTGCGGCCGCCCGCGTACCGGGCGCCGAAGCCACCCGTCGGGAGGATCTCGTCGATCGCGGCGAGGTCCTCCGGGCTCAGCTCCAGGCCGGCGGCGGTCGTGTTCTCCTCGACCCGGGCCAGGCTGCGGGTGCCCGGAATCGGCACGACCTGCTCGCCGCGGGTCAGCAGCCAGGCCAGGGCCAGCTGGGAGACCGTCGCGCCCTTGCCCTCCGCCAGCTCGGTGAGGCGCTGCACCGCCGCCAGGTTGCGCTCGTAGTTGCCCGGCTGCCAGCGCGGGTCCGTCCGGCGCATGTCGCTCGCGTCGTACTCGTCCGCCGGCTTCGCGCTGCCGGTGAGGAACCCGCGGCCCAGCGGCGAGTAGGCGACGAAGCCGATGCCGAGCTCGTCCAGCGTCGGGAACAGCTGCTCGGCGTCGCGCTCGAAGAGGGAGTACTCGGTCTGCAGTACCGACACCGGCAGCACCGCGTGCGCCCGGCGGATCGTCTGCGCGCCGGCCTCGCTCAGCCCGAAGTACTTGACCTTGCCCGCGTCGACGAACTCCTTGACCGTCCCGGCCACGTCCTCGATCGGCACGTTCGGGTCGACCCGGTGCTGGTACAGGACGTCGATCTGGTCCACGCCGAGGTACCGCAGGCTGTTGTCGACCACCTCGCGGATGTGCTCCGGCCGGCTGTCGTAGCCGAAGTCGCGGGTGAAGCCGAACTTGGTCGCGATCACGATCTCGTCGCGGAAGTCCCTGACCGCGCGGCCGACGGTCTTCTCGTTCTCGCCCCACCCGTACAGCTCGGCGGTGTCGAAGAACGTCACGCCGAGCTCGTGGGCGCGCCGGATGGTGGCGATGCCCTCCTGCTCGTCGCCCGGTCCGTAGGCGAGGTGGATGCCCATCGCGCCGTACCCGATCTCGGAGACGGTCAGCCCCTGCCGCCCTAGGGTGCGCTGTCGCATGTTCGTGCCTTTCTCGTGTTCCTGCCTACGATTGTCAGCCTACGACGAATCTGTCAGTGGCTGACAAGTTTGGCGGGTTACGCTGATCACGTGGGTTTGCGGGAACAGACGCGGGAAGCGGTGCGGGCGGCGCTCGCCGAGCGCGCCCTGGAGCTGTTCGACGAGCGCGGCTTCGACGCGACGAGCGTGGAGGACGTGGCCGCCGCGGCGGGGATCTCGGGGCGCAGCTTCCACCGGTACTTCCCGGCGAAGGAGGACGCCGTCCTCGGCGACGCCACCGCGGCCGGGCACCTGGTCGCCGCGACCCTGGCCGCCCGGCCGGCCGGGGAGTCGCCGTGGCGGGCGATGCGCGCGGCCTTGCAGCCGATCGCGGAGCTGTCCGACACCAACGCGGAGCGCACCCTGCGGGTCATGCGGGTGGTGAACGGCTCCGCCTCGCTGCGTGCCCGGCACCTGGAGAAGCACCTGATGTGGTCGCGGATCCTGACGCCGATCATGCGGGAGCGGCTCGGCCCCGGTCCGGGCGGCGACGTGCCTGCGCAGGCCCTCGTGTTCGCCGCGCTGTCGTGCCTGGATGTGGCGTACGCGGGGTGGATCGCGGACGGGGGAACCGGCCGGTTCGCCGACGTGCTGGATCTAGCGTTCGCGAGCGTCGGCGCCGAACAGGCCGGCCAGTAGCGGGCGGTACACCCGGGCCGACTCTCCCAGGGGCGTCGGCGCACACCACGCCGCGGCCCGGCCACGCCCCGCGATGTGCGCGAGGCCGGTCTTGAGCGCGGCGCCCTTGCCGCGGTTGGCCGGGTGGTGCAGCACGGTCGCGCCGAGCGCGCGGGCCGCGTCCAGCACCGCGGCCGCCGCGGGGCCGCTGCCGTCGTCGCCCTCGCGGCGGCCCGCGGGCGGCTCCGGCGCGCCCTCGGACACGCCGGCCCAGCCGCCCGTGAACACGATCCGTGCGGGCGCGCCGGCCCGGGCCACGTGCTCGGCGGCGGCGCCCACGCGGGCGAGGCTGTCGGCGGTGAGCGCCCACCCACCGCCGGCCGCGACGACCCCGCGACCGAAGACCAGCAGCGTGGCGGCGGGCGAGGGCATGACGCGACCGTAACCCGGTCGATATGCTGCCCGGCATGAGGGGGCGCGTTCTGCGACGCGTGGCGGCCCTGCTCGCCTGCGTCGCGGCCGGCGTGCTGGGCGCCGCGCCCGCGCCCGGGGAGGCGTCCCGGCCGCCGCTGCGGGTGCTGCAGCTCAACCTGTGCCACAGCGGGTTCGCGTCGTGCTACACGAGCCGGGCGATCGACGTCGCCGCGGCCGTCATGCGCGCCCACCGCCCCGACGTGGTCACGCTCAACGAGATCTGCGCCGGGGACGTCGAGGCGCTGGGCGCGGTGCTCGCGTGGGTGTTCCCGGGCGACACGATCGTGCGCGCGTTCGAGCCGGCGGGGGACCGGCGCACCGGCGGGCCGTTCGCGTGCGTGAACGGGGAGGAGTACGGCATCGGGCTCCTCGCCCGCATCGCCGGCCCGCGCCGCGCGACAGTGGTCGACGGCGGGCTGTACCCGGACCAGGACACCAACGACCCCGAGGAGCGCGCCTGGGTCTGCGTGCACGCGCGCGGGGCGTACCAGGCGTGCACGACGCACCTGGCCAACACCGTGCCCGCGGTCGCGTTCGCGCAGTGCCGGTACCTCTTCGGCAGCGCGATCCCGGCGATGCACACCAGCGCCGGGTACGAGCCCACCGTGACCGCCGGCGACTTCAACCTGCCGGACCGCGCCCAGGGCTGCGTGCCCGGCGACGCGTACGTCCGCGCCGACGACGGCTCGGTACAGTACGTGATCGCCACCGCCGACCACGTGCTGACCGCCACCACGCCGCTGGACCTCCAGCAGGCGACCGACCACCCCGGGCTGCTCGTGTCGCTCGCCTTCTGTTCGGTCGCGACCCGCGCTGCGGTGGCCCGATCTTGCACGTAAGCTGCCGCCGTGCTGGTCGTCGCGGTGCTGCTGCTGGTCGCGGTCCTCGCCTTCGCGGTGGCGCGGCCGTTCGGCCTGCCCGAGGCCGTGGCGGCGGTCCCGGCGGCGGCCCTGGCCGTGCTGTTCGGCCTCATCCCGTGGGGTGACGCCGCGGGCGAGGTGCGCGAGCTGGGCCCCACCGTGGGCTTCCTCGCCGCCGTTCTGCTGCTGTCGTACCTCGCGGAGGCGCACGGCGTCTTCGCGTACATCGGCGACCGGGCCGCCCGCCACTCCCGCGGCCGCCCGAAACGCCTCCTCGGCGCCGTCTTCGCCGCGGCCGCCCTGGTCACGGCGGCCCTCAGCCTCGACGCGACGGTGGTCCTGCTGACCCCGGTGGTCTTCACCGCCGCGCTGCGCATCCGGGCCCGCCCCGAGCCGCACGTCTACGCCTGCACCCACCTGGCCAACTCGGCGTCGCTGCTCCTGCCCGTCTCGAACCTCACGAACCTGCTCGCCTTCGCCGCGAGCGGCCTGGGCTTCGCCACCTTCGCCGGGCTCATGGCCGCGCCGTGGCTCGCGGTGGTCGGCGTCGAGTACCTCATCCTGCGCCGCTTCTTCGCCGCCGACCTGGCGGTGGCCTCGGACCCGCCCGCCGCCGAGCCGGTCGGGGCCCCGCGGTACGCCCTGGTCGTCCTGGCGCTGACCCTGGCCGGCTTCGCCGCGGGCCAGCCGCTGGGCGTGCACCCCGCCTTCGCCGCGGTGGCGGGCGCGGCGGCCTTGGCGGTCCCGCTCGTCCGCGCCCGCAAGCTCGCCCTGCCGGCCGCGATCCGGGCCGCGAACCCGGCGTTCTGCGCGTTCGTCTTCGGCCTGGGCGTCGTGGTCCTGGCGGTGCGCGAGCACGGCCTGGGGGCGCTGGTCGACACGCTGACCCCGGGCGGCGCGTCGTTCCTGGGCCTGCTGGCCGTGGCGGGGCTGGCCGCGCTGCTGGCGAACGTGCTGAACAACCTCCCGGCGACCCTCGTGCTGCTGCCGGCCGTCCAGCACAACCCGGGCCTGCTCCTGGCCGTGCTGATCGGGGTGGACGTGGGCCCGAACCTGACGTACGTGGGCTCGCTGGCGACCCTCCTCTGGCGCCAGATCCTGCACGCGCGGGACGCGGCGCCGTCGGCGTCCCAGTTCCTGCGCCTGGGCTTGCTGACGGTGCCGGCGGCGCTGGTGGCGGCGGTGGCGGCGCTCTGGGCGGGCTTGCGGATCGCGGGCGTTTGAGCGGATATGTCGGGCGCTTCGCGCCACGACATATCCGATTTATACCCTGTCGGGGTATTCGGTAAATTCCTCCAGCGGTGGCGGGCTCACTGGATCATCTGCGAACCTCAGGGCATGAACGTGCTCGTCTGGCTCGCCGAGGGCACCTGGGCCGCCGCCGCCACGGCCGCCGCGCGCCACGCCCCTACCGGCGCGCGCATCACGCTGCTGCACGTCGTCGACCCGGCCGCGGCCGGCGAGGTGAGCGGGGCCTGGAGCGGCCTGCTCGGGCGGGGGCACCGCGACCCGGGGCCGGCGATGGAGGCCGCCGCCGAGGCCGCCGAACGGGATCTGCTCGCCGCGGCCGCCGAGCGCCTGGGCCGCCCGGTCGAGATCGAGATCCGCCGCGGCCGTACCGAGCACGAGGTTGTCGCCGCCTGTAACGACCTCGGCGCCGATCTGCTGGTGGTCGCGCGGGACGGCGACCGTACCCGGGTGGGTCCGCGCAGCCTGGGGCGCCACACCCGATTCGTCGTGGACCATGCGCCGTGTCCGGTCCTGCTCGTCTGGCCGGAGCAGCCGCTGATCACCACTCCGCCGCCGCCTCCGCCGCCGGGTGCCGAACCGCCGCCTCCGCCGCCTCCGCACCATGGGGGACCGCCGCCGCCTCCGCGTGGGGGCCCGCCGCCGTCTCCGCACCACGAGGGCCCGCCGCCTCCGCCCCACGGTGCCCGTCAATAGCCCCGCCGTCGGGTCGGGGGTGCGATCATGCCGGCCTCCGCACCGATAAATCCCCGGACGGGGTATAAATCCGACATGTCGCGGCGCGAAGCGCCCGACATGTCGATCCCCCCGGCCAGGTAAATTCGCAGCGTGAAGACGGCCAGCCCCAGGTACGCGCTGCGCCGCGCCGACCTCGACGGCGCCGCCTGCCCCGTTCCGCCCGAGTGCGCCGACGCCGCGACCGTGCTGCTCGACCACCGCGCCCACGGCACGACCCCGACGCGCCAGGTGTTCGACGCCGAGGTCGAGGAGGACGGCCGGGTCGGGGTCGCGTGGCCCGAGGACGTCCACGTGGGCGTGCTCGTCGCCGTCACGTGGCAGCCGGCGCGCCGGCAGATCGTGCTGCGCACGGTACCGCTGGATGAGCCCTTGAAGGTCGACGGCGTCGCGTACTTCCACGAGTACGACCCCTTGACCGTCACCCACGAGTTCCGCCCGGCGAACTCGAACCGGGGCAAGGTGCTCGACGCGGTGCGCAAGTACGGCCGGGTGTTCGACGACGGCAGTGCCGTGTTCCCGGAGGGCGATCTCGTCAGGCGCGCCGGGCTCGGCAAGGGCGCCCGCGGGACGTTTCTGCTCCGCAACGCCGTCGAGCAGCTCATCCGCGAGGGGTACGTCACCCGCGTCGCCGGCAGCCTCGACGCCGGCGGGCGGCCGTCGTTCCCGCCCGGCGACGGGGCCGAGGCGGTACCGATGCTGTTCTACGCGCCGCTGATCGAGCCCGCGGCGCGGCCCGACGAGCCCGCCGAGCACGACCCCTCCAACCGGCACGAGCACTGGGTCGCCGGGTTCATCCGAAAGTTGCAGCCCGGCACCCGGCCGTCCCCGCGCGCTCTGGCCCTGCACCGCCAGGCGATCGACAACGGGCAGTTCCCGGACGAGCCGCTGGCCCCCGGCTTCACGTTCGTGAAGAAGCACCACCGCAACGGCTGATGCGGGCCCGAGGCATCGACGGCTGCAACAATCCTGCAAACGCCGATCCATTGACTTCCGTTCGACCGAGCGTCAGTTTGATGAGGAATGCGCTTTCCTAGCGGCCGCGGGAAACAGCGACACCCCTCTCGAGCGAGACGAAGGTGAACGAGGATGAGACGACCAGTCGCGTTGCGGCTTCTGGCGGTCGGTGCGGCAGGCGCCGCCACTGCGATCGGCGTGGCACTCGTGGTACCGCAGGCGTCGGCGGCGACCGGCGGTGTCACCGGGTACGCGACCCAGAACGGCGGCACCACGGGCGGCGCCGGCGGGCAGACGGTCCGGGCCACCACGGGCACCGCGATCCACACCGCCCTGTGCAACCGGGCGTCGAGCAGCACCCCGATCACCATCCAGGTCGAGGGCACCATCACCGTCGGAAACACCGCCAAGGTTTCCGGCGACAGCTGCAACACCGCCGCCGGGGTCATCGAGCTCAAGCAGATCAGCAACGTGACGATCGTCGGGGTCGGCGGCGGCGCCGTCTTCGACCAGATCGGCATCCACATCCGCGAGTCCAGCAACATCATCATCCAGAACGTGACCGTGCAGAACGTGAAGAAGTCGGGCTCGCCCACGTCGAACGGCGGCGACGCCATCGGCATGGAGAGCAGCGTCCACAACGTCTGGGTGGACCACAACTCGCTGCTGGCGTCGGGCGGTGAGGACCAGGGCTACGACTCGCTCATCGACATGAAGGCCGGCACGAACTACGTGACCGTCTCGTACAACACGCTGCGCAACTCCGGCCGGGGCGGCCTCATCGGGTCGAGCGACAGCGACACGGGCAACGGCCCGGTGACGTTCCACCACAACCTGTACCAGAACATCGACTCCCGCACGCCGCTGCTGCGCGCCGCCACCGCGCACATCTACAACAACTACTACGTCAGCCTGAACAAGTCGGGCATCAACCCGCGCGACGGCGGCAAGGCCAAGGTCGAGAACAACTACTTCAAGGACTCCGCCGACGTCCTGGGCACGTTCTACACCGACCTGATGGGCGGCTGGCAGGTCGCCGGCAACATCTTCGACAACGTGACGTGGACCAGCCCGGGCACCGAGAACCACCCGGCCGGTCCGAACGTGCAGTCCAACACGAGCGTCAGCATCCCGTACTCGTACAGCCTCGACGCCGCCAGCTGCGTGCCGACCGTCGTCACGCAGACCGCCGGAGCCAACAAGGGCCTGCAGGTGTCCAACGGCTCCTGCACGGTGACGACTCCGACCGCCACCACGGGCGGGCCGACCGTCACCGCCAGCCCGACGCGGAGCGCGACCCCGACGCCGACGCCGTCGCAGTCGCAGCCGTCGGGCACCAACCTCAGCATCGGGGCCGGCGCGGACGGCTCCAGCAAGGGCGGCGGGACAAGCTACGGCAACGTCATCGACGGCAGCCTCAGCACCTACTGGTCGCCGTCGGGCTCGACCGGCGACATCTCGGTCAAGTGGAGCTCCGCCAAGTCGATTTCCAAGATCAACATCCGTGAGGCGTCCGGCGCCGCCGGCACCATCGGATCCTGGCAGGTCATCAACGCCGACAACGGCGCCGTGCTGAAGTCCGGCAGCGGCGCGGGCGTCATCAGCTTCACGTCGACGTCGCTGAAGAAGGTCACGTTCAGGATCACCGGCGCTTCGGGGACACCCCAGGTCGCCGAGTTCGAGACCTACGCCTGATCCTCCCGGGCCCAAGGTGCGGTGACCGCCGGTCGCGGCGGTCACCGCACTCCTGCGCTACAGCGGCTTGGTGCACACCACGTCAGGGGCCGGAAGATATCCGTGGTACCGCCAGAAGGCGAGCCCGGCCGCATTGTCCGGCAGCACGAACAGGTTGATCCGCGGGCAGCCGAGCGCCTTCAGCCGGCGCTCGAGCTCGGCGACGAGCCGGGTCGCGATCCCCTCCCGGCGGCGGGCCGGGTCGACCGCCAGGCGCAGGATGAAGCCGCGCCGCCCGTCGTACGTCCCCAGGATGACCCCGGCGATCGTCCCGTCGGACGCGACCAGGAACAGTTCCGGGTCGCGTTCCAGCTTCGCCTCCAGCTCGGCCCGGGGCAGTGGGTCGCTGCCGGCCGTGCGCCACACGGAGACGACGGCGTCGTAGTCGGCCCAGCCGAACTCGCGAATGCGCAAGGAACCCTCTTTCATCGGGCGGCGAACCCGTCCAGCAGGTACGCCACGAGGCGCCCCGAGTCCGTGACCCCGCAGTTGGCCTGCAGGATGAGCAGCAGATCATCCGGTACGAAGTCCGCACGCAGCCGCCCGGCGGCCTGGGCCCGGCCGGCCAGCTCGGCGAACGCCGCCACGCCCCGGGCCTTCTCGCGTTCCAGGTCGAACACGCCCGGGAACGCGGCGAGCGCGGCGGCGGCGAACCCCCGGTCGGCGGCCTGCATGGCGCACACCCGCTCTACGACCGTGCGGAAACCGTGCCATGGGTCCGGGTCGGCGAGCGCGTCGTCGAGCACGGCCTCGCACGCGGCGAACTGGTCGGCGAACACCTCGGTGACCAGCGCCTCCCGGGTCGGGAACCGCCGGTAGAGGGTTGCCACCCCGACGCCCGCGTGCCGTGCGACGGCCGCCATCGGGACGTCGATCCCGCGCTCGGCGAAGAGGGTGCCGGCGACCTCGACGATCCGGTCCCGGTTCTGCCGTGCGTCGGACCGCAACTGAGAAGCCCCGTGACCCATGTTGCTCACTTTAGCGGCAACTGGACAGGGGGCTCCACTTCGGCGGTACCGTTGCCGCGCAAGCGAATCCGACCGAGAGGACGACACCGTGGAGCTGCCTCGGGGCGCCGTGCGCCGCGTCAACGCCTGTGTGCTGCGGCTGCGGGACTCGCCCCGCCTCGGCCGTGTCGTACGGCGCCGCCTGACCGTCGTCACGTACACGGGTCGCCGTTCCGGGAACACCTTCAGCACGCCGGTGGCGTACCGGCGTACCGGCGACACCGTGCTCATCGGTGTGCAGTTCCCGGACGCCAAGGCGTGGTGGCGCAACTTCCTGGGCGCCGGCGGCCCGATCAGCCTGCACCTGGACGGCGAGGACCGGCCGGGCCACGCCGTGTCCCGCCGCGACGAGCGGGGCCGGGTCAGCGTCACCGTCACCCTGGACGACTGACCCGGCCGCGCGTGGTCAGGCCACCGTGTACGGGATGGTGAGCGCCGACTGGTTGCCGTTGGCGGCGCTGGCGTCGACCCGCACCGTCGTGTCCGCGTTGCCGATGGCGTTCCACAGCTCGAGCCGCACACAGCCGTGGTTCATCGCCGACAGCGTGCCGGTCGCCGAGGAGAGGCCCACGGCCTGGGTGTACTGCTCCGTGCCCGCGACCGGGTCGGTGGCGAAGTACCGGTACGTCTCGACCCGGCCGTAGCTGCCGCCGCCGGTGAAGTCGTACGAGACGCGGGCCTGGATCCCCTGCCCGACCGTGCCGCCGGCGTCGACGTGGAACGTGAACTGGGTCGCCGTGCCGTTCGTTCCTCCGGTGATGCCGCAGGCCGTGTACGTCACGGGATTGTGCGGGTTACCGTCCCAGTTCCCGTTCGCGGCGGTGACCGTCTGCGTCGTGGCGGCACTGCCGGCGGTGGTGCTGAGCGCGGGCCCGGAGCGCAGGAAGAACTTGTTCGAGCCCGCCGGCGGCGGCGAGCTGGAGACCGACGGCGACGGCGACGGGGAGGTCGACGTCGGCGGCGGGGACGAGGGCGGGTTGCTGGTGCCGTTCCCGCCGCTCCAGGTGTACGCCCCGTTCGTCGCCGTCTTCCCGGCCCCGACGGTCAGCGTGTGGCCGTCGGAGAACGTGACCG
This sequence comes from Dactylosporangium sp. NPDC049140, assembly GCF_040648435.1. Lineage (NCBI taxonomy): Bacteria > Bacillati > Actinomycetota > Actinomycetes > Micromonosporales > Micromonosporaceae > Dactylosporangium > Dactylosporangium sp. NPDC049140. The sequence goes on from NZ_JBEZDS010000011.1 coordinate 182,468, forward strand.
TGAGCGCTCCCGTCGTCAGGTTCGTCGCGGCGTACGTGCGCTGGCCGTTCTTCGTGAACACCGCGTACAACGGCGTGTTCGCGGTCACCGACGTGTCTACCGTGCCCAGGGCGGCGAGGTTGCGGATCCAGTGGAAGGTGTGGGCCCTGCTCTCGCCTTCTTCCGGGGTGTACCCGGAGTTCGCCCGCAGGTTCGCCAGCGCCTGGTCGCCGTTGCCCAGCGCCTGGAACGACCACAGCACGTCCTGCCACACCGTGGGCGGACCGCCGTTGTTCGTCGTCATCTCGTTGTAGTTCGTCGCGATGTACGCCGGCTTGTACCCCAGGTACAGGGAGCCGCCGGTCACCGGCAGCATGTTGATGCCCTGGATCATCTCCGGCTCGGCGCTGAACCAGGTGGCGTACGCCCCGCCGTCGCCCCAGACCATCCCGACCGTGTTGTGGGCGAAGGTCGCCGGGAAGTTCTGGTTCGCCGAGTCGAACCAGTACTCCTGGATCGCCTGGGCCTGGGTCGTGTAGATGTACAGCCCGGCGTCGCGCACGGCGGTGTTCCCGGTCGCGATGCCCCACTGGATGAGCGCGTTGGCGAAGTTCATGCCCTCCGAGGACGACTCCTGGTTGTTGCCGGCCCCGAAGGAGGCGTGCCCGGAGGCCCAGTCGTGCCCGGCGTAGATGTCGAAGTCGCGCAGGAACGGGAACATGGTGTCGGCCCGGTCCGGGTTGTTGGCGTCGCGGATGAGCAGGTTCACCATCCCGCCGTACGCGCTCGTCGCCGCCCACGCCTTGTCGAACTTGGCCAGGGTCGCGGCCGCGGCGATGTAGTAGCCGTAGTGGAAGTGGTGGTCGTTGAGCTCCTGGTCCGAGCCGTACGAGGCCGGGTAGCCGATCAGCGTGCCCCAGGCCTGGTTGTACACGAACAGCCGCCCGGCCTCGCCCGAGCCCGCGGTGAACCAGTCCGTCAGGCGCGTGCGGATCGCGCCGAGCAGGGCGTCGCGCTGGGCCGTGCGGCCGAGCTGGTCGGCCAGCTCGGCGGCCCGGGCGGCGCGGCCGAGGCCCTTGCCGGTCCAGTAGGTGTCGTCGCCGAACCCGGCGAGCGGGTCGCCGGTGGCCACCTGGTCGAGGTAGCCGCCCACTGTGGACAGATCGGCGCCGGAGGAGTCGGCGACGGCGGGAATCTCCGGCAGTACACCTTGGTAGCGCGTCGTCGTCGTGAACGCTCCCAGTCCGGTGAGCACCTTCATCGGCCCGCGCGCGGAGACATAGGTCTGCGCGATGGGGCTGCCCGCGGCGAGGCTCTTCCACTGGTGCGGGTAGAGGGCCAGCACCGTGCCGGAGCCCGTGCCTTCACGGGCGGTGGTGGTGACGGTGTACGTGGCGTTCACGGCGCTGCCCGCCTGGTCGTAGCTCCAGGCGACGCGGGTGCCGGTGACGTGGTTGTGCGCGTACTGGCCGTACGTGTTCGCCAGCGCGGTACGGTCCGCCGCCGGTGTCGACGTGGTGGTCGGCAGCAGCGCGACGGAGTAGTAGTCCTTGCCGGCCAGGGTCGAGGTGATGGCCGAGCCGCTGACGGTCCACGTCGCGCCGGTGGGGGCGTACGCCATGTAGTCGTGGCCGCGCACGGTGAACCCGACGCGCGCGCCGCTGTTGGACCACACGGCGGGCGCGCCGCCGAAGGTGAGCTGGGCGTTGCCGCCGGAGGTCCGGGCGTACACGAACGGCAGCCCGTGACCGATAGTCGTCTTCAGCGTGCGGGCGCCGTCGGACCACGAGGGGGTGACGGTCCAGTCGGTCCAGCCGTCCACCAGGGTGTTCGGCGCGTTGAGGCCGGTCACGCCCAGGGTGAACTCGGTGGTGTACGGGAAGTGGTACTCACCGACGCCGGTCGCCGTCCCGGAGATGGCGGCGTCGGTGGTGTACGACACGCCCAGTCCGTCGGCGGCGGGCTTGAAGGCCATCGGGTGGGCCTCCAGCGGCAGGGCGTAGTTGCAGTCCGTGCGCTTGAACAGCAGCGAGGACCACCAGTCGTTGGTGGGCACGGCGCCGGCGGGGGCGTTGGCCGTGACGTACTGGCGGGGGTTGGTGGCGATGCTGCCGCAGCCGGTCGGGCCGGTGGTGCCGGCCGGGTTGGTGGTGGCGTAGCTGCCGGAGCCGAGCGTGGCGGCCTCGGCGTTCGGCAGGGCGAGGAAGGTCAGTGCGGTCGCGACGACGGCAACGGCGAGGGCGCCGACCGCGATGGGCCGGCCTTTTCTCAGGCGCATGGAGTGGACTCCGTGGGGTGTCGAAGTGGCGGCTTCGGATGGGGTCCTTGCGAAGCATGCGCGCGAAATGCGACGAGTGTCAATGACCGGTTTGCAGAGAGCGCTCTCCGCTGTTGCTTTGAGCTGCTGATACATGGTGAGAGCGCTCTCGGTTCACCCGGGCGGTGCAGCGGTGGAATCTTCGGCGGATCTTCGGCCCGTCCGGGACGACTTCGGCCGCGAATCATCAATGAACGTACCGATTCAAGGGGATTACTGATGTTTCGTACCAAGCTCGCCGCCGTGGCCGCCGCCTCCGCCCTCGTCCTGTCGCTCGCCGCGTGCGGCGACAGCTCGGACGACACGGCGGCCCCCGCCTCGACGATGACCACCGGTGCAACGATGACGACGGGCGCCGCCCCGTCCAGCGCCGCCCCGATGATGGGCGCGCAGTTCGGTGCGGGCTGTGCGGCGGTGCCGTCCGACCCCGCCAACCCGGGCAGCTTCGACGCGATGGCGAAGGTCCCGGTCGCCTCGGCCGCCTCCGGCAACCCGCTGCTGTCCACATTGGTCGGCGCGGTCAAGTTCGCGGGCCTCGTGGACTCGCTCAACAATGCCAAGGACGTCACCGTCTTCGCCCCGACCAACGACGCGTTCGGCAAGATCGCGAAGGCCGACCTCGACAAGGTCCTCGCGGACCCGGCCACGCTGAAGTCGGTGCTCACCTACCACGTCGTGCCCGGCAAGCTCAGCCCGTCGGACCTCGCCGGCACGCACAAGACCCTGCAGGGCGGCGAGCTGACCGTGTCCGGCTCCGGCACCAGCTTCACGGTCAACGGCAACGCGATGGTCGTGTGCGGCAATGTCCAGACCGCCAACGCCACCGTGTACCTCATCGACACCGTCCTCATGCCCAAGAGCTGATGTCCACAGTGGTCACTCGTCGCCGGGCCGGCCTCTCGGGCCTGCTCGCCGCGGCGGCCGGGATCGCCGTCGCCGAGCTGGTTGCCTCCCTGACCGACCCCGCGACCGGCCCGGCGGTCGCGGTCGGCGGCGTACTCGTCGACGCGGCCCCGACGCCGGTCAAGGAGTTCGCGGTGCGCACCTTCGGCACCGCCGACAAGCCGGTCCTGTTGAGCGGCATCGCGTTGGCGCTCGTCGCCGTCGCCGTGGCGGTCGGCGTGCTGGCGGCCCGCCGCCGCTGGTTCGGAACGGCCGGCGCGGCGCTGTTCGCGATCGCCGGGGCGGCCGCCGCCGTGAGCCGCCCGACCACCGGCCCGCTGGCGGCGCTGCCGTCCTTGGTGGGCGGCGTCGTCACCGCGATCGCCCTGTGGTCGCTGCACCGAAACCCAACGCCGAAAACGATAGGAAAAGCTTTCGGCCCGCGGACGCTGACCCAAAAACTCCTTCGAAAGCCGGCGCGAAAGGTTGTCGGCCTTCAGAAACTGATTCGAAAGCCAACGCCAGAGCCGAAATCGGTGCCAGCGCGGCAGTCGACGTCGGCGCCAGAGGTGCAGCCGACATCAGCGTCAGAGCCGCAGTTGGGGTTGGTGCCAGATTCGGGGACGCCAGCGAGGTGGGTGCAGGATTCGGGGCCGCCGACGGGGTTGGTGCCAGATTCGGGGCCGCGGCCGGAGTCGGGGCGGGATTCGGGGCCGCGGCTGGAGTTGGGGCGGGATTCGGGGCCGCGGCCGGAGCCGGCGCCAACGTCAAGGTTGGAGCTCGAGCCCGAGCCGGGGCCGGGGCCAGGGTTGGGGCCGCAGTCGGAGTCGGAGGTGGCGCCGGTGGGGTTCGACCGGCGGGCGTTTCTGCAGGCGGTCGCGGCGGTGTCGGCCGTAACCGTCGTCGCCGGTGGGGGAGTGGTCGTCACGCGGCGGGTCCGGGGCGGTGCTGCGGCCCGGGATCGGGATGCTGTGCGGTTGCCCGCGCCGGCTGACCCGGCGCCGGCATTGCCGATGGGGACGGAGCCGGGGTTTGTGAGCGCGAATCGGGACTTCTATCGGGTCGACACCGCACTGACCGTGCCGCGGGTCGACCTCGGTGGCTGGCGGCTGCGAATCCATGGCCAGGTCGAGCGGCCGCGTACGTACACCTTTGCGGAACTGTTGCAGCGGGCCCTCGTCGAACGGCACATCACGCTCAACTGTGTTTCGAACGAGGTCGGCGGCCCGTACATCGGCACCGCCCGCTGGCTCGGGGTGCCGCTCGCGCCGCTGCTGCGCGAGGCCGGGATCGACCCTGCGGCCGACCAGGTGGTTGCACGGTCGGTCGACGGGATGAGTATCGGCACACCGGTACGCACGGTGCTCGAAACCCCCGATGTGCTCCTGTGCCTGGGCATGAACGGGGAGCCGTTGCCGCTGGAGCACGGTTTCCCGGTGCGGATGCTGACCCCGGGCGTTTACGGGTACGCGGGGGCGTGCAAGTGGCTCACCAGCATCGAGCTGACCACGTTCGCGGCCGTCGACGCGTACTGGGTCGCGCGCGGCTGGGCGCCCCGCGGGCCGGTCAAGACGGCCTCGCGGATCGACCGGCCGGAGTCGTTCGGGCGTTTGCGGGCCGGGCCGGTACCCGGTGGCCGGGGTCGCCTGGGCCCAGGGGCGCGGGATCGCCGAGGTCGAGGTGCAGGTCGACGAGGAGCCGTGGCGCCGGGCGGAGCTGCTGCCGGTGCCGTCGGACTACACATGGGTGCAGTGGCGGATGACCTGGGCGGCGCCCCCGGGGTCGCACACGCTGCGGGTGCGGGCGACCGACCGTACCGGAGCGGTCCAGCCCGAGCAGCGGGCCACTCCATTCCCCGACGGCGCCACGGGCTGGCACACCGTAACGGTGACCGTCGACGCCTGAGCCGGTCCGACCCGTGCGCTGTGCGATGTGCGCTGCGCGATGTGCGCTGTGCGATGTGCGCTGTGCGATGTGCGCTGTGCGAACCGTGCAGTTGTGCAGCCGAGCGACCTGTGCAGCTGTGCGACCGTGCGGCCTGTGCAGCCGTATCGACCGTGCGACCGTGCGAATTGTGCGGCCGTGCAGCGGTGCGGCCGTGCGAACTGTTGCGGCCGTGCGAACTGTGCGGCGATGCCGTGGCTGGGCATGGCGGTGGCCGGCTCGCCGTGAGTCGAGGCCGGCGTGCGGCGGTGCCGCGCACGGGCGCGCCGTCGACTCGGGGAGTGGCTCCGCGTACGGTGAGGATCATGTTCAGCGTCTCAATCGAGGGCGGGGCCGAACTGCGCCCGCTCGAGCCCTGGCAAGCCGCGGAGTTCCTCGCGCACATGGACCGGGCCCGCGCCGTCGTCGACCCGTGGATTCCCTGGGCTTCGGTCAGCACCGACCTCGACTCGACCCGGGCCACCCTCCAGCGGTACGCCGACCTGCAGGCCCGCGACGCCGGGCGGCTGTTCGGCATCTGGCTCGACGGGACCCTGGTCGGCGGCACGATGTACGTGAACTTCAGCGCCGAGTCCGGCAACTGCGAGATCGGCGTGTGGCTCGAGCCCGCCGGGCAGGGGCGGGGCCTGGTCACCGCGGCGGCCCGGGTCCTCATCGACTGGGCACTGAAGACCCGGGGCCTGCACCGCGTCGAGTGGAAGTGTCGCACCGACAACACCGCCAGCTCCGCGGTGGCGAAGCGTCTCGGGATGCGCCTCGACGGCGTCATCCGGGAGCCGTACCTGTACCAGGGCGTGCGCTATGACACCGAGATCTGGTCCCGGCTCTCCACCGACTGAGGTGCCGCGGCCTTGGCCGGCCACCAGAACGCGTCGCCCAGCAGGAGGGCCAGGGCCGGCACCACGATCGTGCGCACGATCAGCGTGTCGACGACCACGCCGATGCCGACGATGACGCCGATCTGGGTGAGCACGATGACCGGGAGCACGCCGAGCACCGCGAACACCGCGGCCAGCAGGATGCCCGCCGACGTGATCACGCCGCCGGTCGTGGCCAGGGCCCGGACCATGCCCTCCCGGGTGCCGAGGTGCGCCGCCTCCTCCCGGGCCCGGGTGGCCAGGAAGATGTTGTAGTCGACGCCCAGCGCGACCAGGAACAGGAACGCCAGCAGCGGCACGGCGGTGCCGAGCGCCGGGATGTCCAGGAGATGGCGCAGCACGAGGCTGGCGGCGCCGAGGCTCGCCGCGAAGCTCACGACGACCGTGAACAGCAGCAGCAGCGGGGCGACCAGCGAGCGCAGCAGGAGCACGAGGACCAGCAGGACGACCGCGAGCACCAGCGGTACCACCACGAAATCATCGCGAAGGTTGGCGTCGCGCTCGTCGAGGTCCGCCGCGGGGTCCCCGCCCACGAGCGCGCCCGGGAGGCCGGCCAGGCCCGTGCGCAGGTCCTTGACCGTGCGGTCCGCCGCGGCGGTGCCGGAGCCGCTGGTCAGGTCGACGTCGAAGGTGACCAGGGTGCCGTCGTCGGAGCGCTCCGGCTCGCCGACCTTCGCCACGCCCGCGACGCCGTGCGCGACGGCGACGGCCCGGTCGGCGCTGGGAGCGTTCACGATGACCGTGACCGGCTGGGCGGCGCCGGCCGGGTAGTGCCGGGCCAGGGTCTCGGCGCCCGTGACGGACTCGACCTGGGTGCGGAACTGCTCGGTCTGCGACAGCCCGATCTTCGTGCCGGCGAGCCCCGCGGCCAGGCCGGCGAGGAGCAGCACGGCGGCGGCGAGCACGATGCGCGGGCGGCGCTGGACCCCGGCCGCGACCCGGGCCCACAGCCCCGAGTGGGCCGGCTCGTCCGAGCCGACGTGCGGCACGAACGGCCAGAACACGCCGCGAGGCAGGCAGACCAGGGCGGCCGGGAGCACCACGAGGCCGAAGGCGAGCGCGACGACGACGCCGAGCGCGGCGGCCGCGCCGAGGGTGCGGTTGGTGGTCAGCACGGCGAAGAGCAGGGTGAGCAGGGCGAGGACCACGGTGGTGGCGCTGCCGACGACGGCCGGGGCGGCCCCGCGCAGGGCGGCCGCCATCGCCCCGCGGCGGCTCTCGGTGCGGCGCAGCTCCTCGCGGTACCGTGCGATCAGCAGCAGCGCGTAGTCCGTGCCGGCCCCGAAGACCAGCACGGACACGATGCCGCTGACCTGTCCCTCGGTGGGCTGGCCGGCGACCTTCGCGACCCAGGGCAGCAGCTTCGCGACGACCTGGTCGGCGGTGCCGATCACCGCCAGGGGGACGAGCCAGAGGATCGGGCTGCGGTACGTCACGAGCAGCAGCACCGCCACGACGATCGCGGTCGCGGCCAGCAGCGTGAAGTCGGCGCCCTCGAACGCGGCCGAGATGTCCCGGGCGAACGCGGGGCCGCCGGTGACGAGGACGGTGAGGCCCTCGGGTCGTTGCACGGCGGCCACCGTGGCCCGCAGCTGCTCCACCTCGTCGGCGACCTGCTCGATGCCGCCCGCCTTCAGCGGCACGGCGACGAGCAGCGCCTGCTTGTCGCCGGACGGTGCCGCGGGCGCCTGGGCGTGCACGGCCTCGCGGGCCCGGTCGACGGCCTTGCGGTCGTCCTCGGTCAGCGGCCCGCCCGCCCGCTCGAAGACCACCAGCGCGGTCTGGGTGCGGCCGCTGGGGAAGCGGTCCTCGAGCTCGGTGACGCGCGTCGACTGCTTGCCGGCGGGGAGCCCGTCGGTGGCCCGGGCGGCCGGCTGCTCGGGCGAGGTGACGAACGCCAGCGCCGTCAGGCCCGCCGCGACCAGCAGGACGATGATCGCACCGAGCCGGCCGGTGATCGCCGTCGCAATCCGCATCGCGTACCCTCTCGAGAAAATCTTTCGATGATGGAAAGGTTTCCCCGAGTGATACCCCTCAAACGCTAGCGACGCAAGTATCGACGCAACATCTGTTAGATCAGCGCCAGACGATCCCTCGGCGCTCGTACTGGAACATCTCCTCGACGGCCAGCGCGACCGGCGGCCCGTACTCGCGCTCGACGAGGTGCAGGCCCAGGTCCAGCCCGGAGGTGACCCCGGCCGCGGTGACCAGGTCGCCGTCGTCGACCACGCGGGCGCGGACGGGCCGGGCGCCGGTCGCCGCGAGCGCGTCCATGCCCTGCGCGTTGGTGACCGCGGGCCGGCCGTCCAGCAACCCCGCCATCGCCAGGATGAGGGAGCCGCCGCACACGGTCGCCACCGTCACGTCCGGGTTGGCCAGGGCGGCCCGGACCGCCGGTATCACCGGTGACCGCGCGACCCCGGCGAGCAGCGCCGGGATCTCGTCCAACCGGCCGGAGGCGCCGGGGACGACGACGTACCCGGGGGCGTCGGGGTCGAGGGCGGCCGCCGCGCGCAGGGCCAGCCCCCGGGTGCCGCCGACCACCTCCCGCGGCCCGCCCACGGCGACCAGCCGGACTTCGTCGGGCTGGCCGGCCCGGGCGGCGCCCTCGGCGAGGACCTCGAACGGGGCGACGACGTCGAGCGGGTCGAACCCGTCGAACAACACGATCTGCATCAGCACACGAACGATGCTCGCCGTGCGCGACGCGCGCGCCCAGTGGCAGGATTGCCGTTGTCCGGCTGTTTCCTGCCAGGGGGTCTCGTGCACACGGTGATGGTGCTTGCGCTGCCCGACACGATCGCGTTCGACCTCGCGACGCCGATCGAGACGCTCGGGCGGGTGCCCGGGTACCGAGTCGAGGTCTGCGCGGCCACCCCCTCGGTGGCCGCGGGCCCGCTGCGGCTCGAGGTGCCGCACGGGCTCGACGCGCTCGCGCGGGCCGGCACGATCGTCGTGCCCGGGCGCAACGTCGACGAGCCGCTCGACCGCGTGACCCTCGACGCGCTGCGGTCGGCCGCGGCGGCCGGGATCCGGATCGCGTCCATCTGCGTCGGGGCGTTCACCCTGGCCGAGGCCGGGCTCCTCGACGGCCGGCGCGCCACCACGCACTGGGCCGCCGCCGGGGAGTTCCGCCGCCGGTACCCGGCCGTCGACCTCGACCCCGACGTGCTCTACGTCGACAGTGGACAGTTCATCACCTCGGCCGGGGCGACCGCCGGCGTCGACATGTGCCTGCACCTGGTGCGCCGGGATCACGGCGCCGCGGCCGCCGCGCACGCGTCCCGGCTCGCGGTCGCGCCGCTGCACCGGGACGGGGGCCAGGCGCAGTACATCGCCCGCCCGTCCGCCCCGCCGGACGGCGTCGGGATCGGCCCGGTGCTCGCCTGGCTGGAGGAGCACGCGCACCGGGACCTGAGCCTGGCCGGGATTGCCGCGCACGCCGGGCTGAGCGTGCGCACGCTGAACCGCCGCTTCCACGAGGAGACCGGGCGCAGCCCGATGCAGTGGCTGGCCGCGGCGCGCGTGCGGCGGGCGCAGGAGCTGCTGGAGACGACCGAGCACGGGGTGGAGCGCATCGCCCACCTGGCCGGCTTCGCGTCGCCGACGAACTTCCGCGCCCAGTTCAAGCGCGCGACCGGTGTGACGCCGCAGGCCTACCGCACGACGTTCAGATGACCGCTGTGCTCTCGCCGGGGCTCAGGCGCTCGATCGGCACGCCGGTGAGGCCGTGCTCGCCGAGGATGTTCGCGGTCGAGGCCTGGCCGAGGTCGCTCAGCATCAGCTCGTGGATCTGCAGTACCCGCTCCGGCTTGACCGCGCGCACGAAGTCGGCGGCCTCGCCCAGCTTCGTCCACGGGCCGCTCGTCGGCAGCAGGAGCACGCGCACGGGCGCGGCCGGCGCGTGGTACGAGTCGCCCGGGTGGTAGACCGTGCCGTCGACCAGCAGCCCGACGTTGTCGACCCGGGGGATGTCGGCGTGGATCGGGGCGTGCCGGCCGCCGTGGCCGCTCACGGTGAAGCCGGCCACGTCCAGCTCGTCGCCGGGTGCGATGACCGTGACGCGCTCGCCGAGCTTCGCCCGGACCGCCGCCGGGCCGTACACGGGCAGGTCGGGGTGCGCCCGCAGCAGCTCCTCGTCGACGTGGTCGAAGTGCTCGTGGGTGATGAGCACGGCGTCCGCGGTGGCGACGACCGGCCGGGCCTCGGGCGTGAACGTTCCCGGGTCGAGCACGATCGTGCGCCCGTCCTTGTGCAGGGCGACGCAGGCGTGGGCGTACTTCGTCAATCGCATGACGTCGAATATACAGCAATGCTGTACAGCTGAACTGTAAGCAATGTCATGGCTCCAGCTTGCGGATGATGGCCGGCAACCGCCGCAGCACCTCGCGCTCCGACTCGTCCAGGTCGTCGTGCATGGCCCGGGCGATCGCGGCGGCCCGCTGCCCGCGCTCCTCGCCGAGCGCGGCGCGTCCGGCCGCGGTGATGGCCACGAGCAGCTGCCGGGCGTCGCGGTCGTCGGCCCGCAGCGCGACCCGGCCGAGCCCCTCGAGCAGGTTCACGGTGCGCGTCATCGACTGGTGCTTGACCTGTTCGCGCCGCGCCAGCTCGGCGATGGTGAGCGGCCCGCCCCGGTCGAGGTGCCCGAGCGCGGCCGCCTGGCCCGGCGGCATCCGGTCGTGCACGCGCACCCGCCGCACGAAGTCCCCGATCGAGACGCGTAGCTCCTCCGCGAGCTCGAGATCGTCCATCCCGCGACCGTACCGGCGCGGCGGCGGAGAAGGCGCGGCGGGCCGCAATCGCTGGACATCAACCCGGGTTCAGGTCATACGGTCGGGGGATGACCATCCGCGGAGACCGGCCGGCCTTCTTCCACCTGCTCGTGAGCACCCTGCTCGTGTCGGTGATCAACTTCACGGTGTGGTTCGCGATCACGTTCTACGTGTTCCTCGAGACCCGCTCGGTCTTCGCGACCGGGGTCGTCTCCGGGATCTTCCTGGTGCTGACCGCCGCCACCGGGATCTGGTTCGGCAGCCTCGTCGACCACCGGGGCAAGAAGGCGATGATGCAGGTCTCCGCGGGCGTCTCGCTGCTGTTGTACGTTCTGGCGCTCGCCGTGCACGAGACGGCGCCCGCAGGCGCGTTCCGGGACCCGGCCGGCGGCCGCCTCTGGGTGCTCATCGTGCTGCTCATGCTCGGGGTCATCGCCGGCAACATCCGCACCATCGCGCTGCCGACGCTCGTCACCGTGCTCGTCGAGGAGGACAGCCGCGACCGGGCCAACGGGCTCGTCGGTACCACCTCCGGGGTCACGTTCCTCGTCACGTCGGTCATCAGCGGCGTGCTCGTCGCGGCCGGCGGCATGACGTGGGTGCTCGTCCTCGCGGTCGGCGTGCTCACGCTGGCGCTCGCGCACCTCGCCGCGGTGCGGATCGACGAGCGGGCGGCCGCCGCCGGGGCGAGCGAGGGGCGCGGCCGCGTCGACCTGCGCGGCACGCTGCGCATCGTGGCCCAGGTGCCCGGCCTCGGCGCGCTCATCGTCTTCTCCGCGTTCAACAACTTCCTCGGCGGCGTGTTCATGGCGCTCATGGACGCGTACGGTCTGTCGCTCGTCTCGGTGCAGGCGTGGGGCCTGCTGTGGGGCGCGCTCAGCACCGGCCTGATCGTGGGCGGCCTGCTCATCGCGCGCACCGGCCTCGGCCGCAACCCGGTCTGGCTGCTGCTCGCGGTGAACCTCGTGCTGTGGACGGTGACGCTGCTCTTCCCGCTGCGCTCCTCGATCGTGCTGCTCGCCGCCGGGATGTACGTCTACATGCTCCTGGTCCCGTACGCCGAGGCCGCGGAGCAGACGATCCTGCAGAAGGTGGTCCCGTACGAGCGGCAGGGGCGGGTGTTCGGGTTCGCGCAGAGCGTCGAGCAGTCGGCGTCGCCGCTGACCGCGTTCCTGATCGCCCCGGTGGCGCAGTTCGTGTTCATCCCGTTCATGACCGACGGGCTCGGCGCGCGCGCGATCGGCGACTGGTTCGGCACCGGTGCCGACCGCGGCATCGCGCTCGTGTTCGTCCTCACCGGCGTGGTCGGCATCGTCGCCACCGCGATCGCGATGCGCTCCCGGCCGTACCGCCGCCTCAGCCGCCGCTACGCCGCCGAGTAGCTCCCTCAGGGGTGGCGCTGATTGTGGTGCTCCAGCAGCGTTGCCAGCAGCTCGGTGAGCCGCCGCCGGTCCGCGGGCGGCAGGGGCGCCAGTAGCTCGTCCTGCACCTCGGCCAGCCGCTGCTCCAGCCGTCGCAACTGCCGCCGCCCCGCCGTGGTCAGCGAGACGATGTTGCGCCGCCGGTCGGCGGGGTCCGGGGCCCGCTCCACCAGGTCGCGGTCGGCGAGCTCGTTGACGGTCGCCACCATGTCGCTGAGGTGGATGCCGCTGCGGCGGCCCAGATCGGCCTGGCTGGCCGGGCCGAGGTCGGCGAGCGTGGCCAGCACGCGGTAGTGGTACCCCCTGGCGTCGGCGGCCGAGAAACCGTCGCCCACCAGGCGGTGCGCATGGGCGGCGGTCTGGGTGAGCAGCCAGCTGGGCAGGCCCTCCCACCGTGCGGGCGTCGTCTCGGCCGGCTGTTGCATGTGACAAGCCTAACGAACCGCTCGCGGCACCGTTCGGTGTATAAACGTTAGTGACGCAAACGTTAGGAGTCCAAATGATCTCCCCGTTCCGTATCGCCGTTCCGCAGGCCGACCTCGACGACCTGGCCGACCGCCTCGCCCGGACCCGCTGGCCCAACGAGGTCGCCGGCGCCGGGTGGGACTATGGCTTCCCGCTGGCGCGGCTGCGGGAGCTGGCCGAGTACTGGCGCACCGGGTACGCCTGGCGCGAGCACGAGGCCGAGCTCAACCGGCTTCCGCACTTCACCACCGAGATCGACGGGCAGAACATCCACTTCGTCCACGTCCGGTCGGCCGACCCGGACGCGCTGCCCCTGATCCTGACCCACGGCTGGCCCGGTTCGTTCCTGGAGTTCCTCGACCTGATCGAGCCGCTCGCGCGCGACTTCCACCTCGTCATCCCGTCCATCCCGGGCTTCGGCTTCTCCGGGCCGACCCACGAGCGCGGCTGGGACATCGTCCGGGTCGCGCACGCCTGGGCCGAACTGATGCACCGGCTGGGCTACGAGCGCTACGGCGCGCAGGGCGGCGACTTCGGCGCAGGCATCTCCCTGGCGCTCGGTGCGGTCGCCCCCGAGCGGGTCACCGGGGTGCACGTCAACTACCTGCCGACACGGCCCGACCCGGCCGCCGGCCTCGAGCTGTCCGCGGCCGACGAGGCCCGGCTGGACAAGATCCGGCACCTGATGGCGAACCGCCCGCCGTACCAGGCGCTGCAGGCCCTCACCCCGCAGACGATCGGCTACGCGCTGACCGACTCGCCCGTGGGTCAGCTGGTCTGGATCGCCGAGCGCTTCGCGCAGTGGACGGACCCGGCCGCGCCGATCAGCGACGAGCGGATGCTCACCGACGTCTCGCTGTACTGGCTGACCGGCACCGCCGCGTCCGCGGCGCGGCTGGCCCGCGAGACGCCGCGGCGGATCGAGCCGTGCCCGGTGCCGGTCGGCGTGGCGGTGCTCCCGCACGACATCACCCAGTCGGTGCGGCCGCTGGCCGAGCGGCTGTACGACATCAGGCACTGGACGGAGCTCGAGCGCGGCGGCCACTTCGCCGCCATGGAGGTGCCGGACCTGCTCGCCGCGGACATCCGCGCGTTCTTCCACGGGGGATAGCCCCCGGTCGCGTCCGGGGGGTGGTCGGATGGTCACCGGCGGGCGGAACGCCGACGCTGAGGGCATCTATTCGGCATCGCGGTCTGGAGCGCCCGATGAACGTCCTCACGAGGTTCGGCCGAGCGGTGCGGGCCTGGCACCGGCCGCTGGTGGGCCACGCACTGCTCATGTTCGGGTTGGCGGTCGTCTCCGCGGTGGGGCTGTTCGCCGACGACCGGCGGCTGCTCGGCGAGCCCGTGTGGGCCAAGCCGATGAAGTTCGGCGTGGCCATGGGCGTCTACAGCCTGACGCTGGCATGGCTGCTCACCCGGCTGACCCGGGGCCGGCGCGCCGGATGGTGGGTCGGGACCGTGTTCGCGGTCGCCGGGGTGCTCGACGTCGGGGCGGTGACCTGGGCCGCCGCGCACGGGACGTTCAGCCACTTCAACCGGGACACCGATGACGTGGCCCGGACCGTGCAGACCGTGTTCTCCTTCGGCATCATGCCGTTGCTGCTCGCCACGCTGGTGATCGCGATCCTGCTGCTGATCCAGCGGACCGGCGACCGGGCCCTCGAGCGGGCCCTGCGCGCCGGGCTCGGGCTCGCGTTCGCCGGTATGGTCGTGGCGCTGTGGCTGAGCGGCTCCGCCGGTCCGGCGCCGCGTACGGAGATCGACGCGAACGGGCACGCGGTGTCGCTGGTCGGCGCGCACGGCGTCGGCGATCCGGACGGGCACGGCATGTTCCTGACGAACTGGAGCACGACCGGCGGCGACCTGCGCGTGCCGCACTTCGCCGGTCTGCACGCGATCCAGGTGCTCCTGGCGGTCGCCGCGGTCCTGAACGTGCTCGCGACCCGGCGGGCGTGGCTGCGCGCGGAGCGGGTCCGGGCCCGGCTGGTCGGGGCCGCCGGGTTCGGCTATGCCGGCGTGTTCACGATCCTGAGCTGGCAGGCCGCGCGCGGGCAGTCGGTGCTGCACCCCGACGCGGCGACCCTTGTCGCGTTCGGCGCGGTCGCGGTGCTCACCCTCGCGGGTGCGGCCCAGGTGGTCACGGCCGCCCGCCGGCACGCCGGGGCGGCCGTCGCGTTAGGCGTCCGCGGGGCCGGGTAGGCACGCCCGGTCGTCGTACCGTGGAGGCAGCGGGATGCTGGATCTCGAACCGTCCTTTCGTCCGCTGCGCCTGCGCGACGGATTCCCGCCGCTGGAGGATCTCGGGCTGATCGGGGACGGGGCGACGGCCGCCCTCGTCGGCCTCGACGGCAACGTGCACTGGCTGTGCGTGCCGGCGTTCGACGCCGATCCGCTGTTCTCCGGCCTGCTCGACCACGCCGGCGGCGGGCGGTTCGCCGTGGCGCCCGACGGCGTCGTCGAGGGACGGCAGCGGTACCGCCCCGACTCCGGCGTGCTCGAGACGGAGCTGCGCACCGCCGGCGGGCTCGTGCGCATCACCGACGCGCTGGCGCTGCGCTCGGGCGCCGACCTCACCGAGGACACCCCGGCCGACCGGGGCGAGCTCGTCCGGCTCGTCGAGGTGCTCGACGGCGCCGTGGAGCTGCGGGTCGACGTGCAGCCGCGCGGGGGCGGCGCGGCCCGGGCCGCGCTGGGCGGGCTGGAGATCCAGGCGGCGCGGCGGCCCGGGGTGCGGCTGCACCTGCGCTCCAGCCATCCGCTCGACGGCGGGCTCACCAACCGCTACGACCTCGCCCAGGGCGACCGGCTGGAGCTGGTGCTGTCGTGGGGCCGGATCCACCGCCACCACCGGCTCGACGCCGCGGCCAGCCTCGAGCAGACGGCCGCGGCCTGGCGGCGCTGGATGACCGGCTTCGGGTACGACGGACCCCAGGAGGCGATGGTCCGCCGGGCCGCGGTCACGCTCAAGCTGTGCGACCACTGGGTCAACGGCTCGGTCGCGGCCGCGCCGACCTCCTCGCTGCCGGCGCCGGTCGGCGGGGTGCGCAACTGGGACTACCGCTACGCCTGGATCCGCGACGCCGCCTTCGCCGTCTTCGCCCTGCGGCGCATCGGCTTCCGCGGCGAGGCCGACGCGTTCCTCGGCTGGGTCCTCGACGCCTTCGAGCAGAGCCGCCGCCCGCGGATCATGTACACGCTCGCCGGCGGCCCGGTCCCGGACGAGCGGATCGACGCGGCGCTCGGCGGGTACCGTGGCTCGGCCCCGGTCCGCTGGGGCAACGGCGCCGCCGACCAGCGCCAGCACGACGTCTACGGGGAGATCCTGGACTGCGCCGACCAGTGGTCGCGGGCCGGCGGCGAGGTCGACCCGGGACTGTGGGCCGGGCTCTCCGGGCTGGCGGACGCGGCCGCCCGGACGTGGCGCCAGCCCGACCAGGGCATCTGGGAAGTGCGCAACGAGGGTCAGGTCTTCACCTACTCGGCCGCCCTGTGCCAGGTGGCCCTCGACCGCGCGGCCACGATGGCGGACCGGCTGGGGCTGCCCGGCCCGGCGCCGCGGTGGTGGGACGAGGCCGCCGAGATCCGCCGCGCGATCGTCGAGGACGCGTGGGACGAGGGGGCGCAGACGATCTCCGAGCACCTCGGCGGGGACGGCGGGGTCGACGCCAGCCTCCTGGCCCTGCCGCTGCGGCACGTCATCGCGGCCGACCATCCGCGGATGGTGGCGACGACCCGGGCCGTCACCGAGCGGCTCGGCGCCGGCGACGGGCTGCTGTACCGCTACCGCCACGACGAGTCCCCGGACGGCATCGCCGGCGACGAGGGCGCGTTCCTGCTCTGCAGCTTCTGGCTCGTGGACAACCTGACCGGCCAGGGGCGCCTCGAGGAGGCCGAGGCGCTCTACACCTCGCTGTGCGGCCGGGCGAGCCCGCTCGGCCTGCTGTCCGAGCAGGTCGACCCGGCGACGGGGGAGCTCGTCGGGAACTTCCCGCAGGCGTTCAGCCACATCGGCGTGATCGCCAGTGGCGTCAACCTCGCACGAGCGAAGGAAGGACTGGCGAGATGATCCAGCAACTGGTGATCCTGGGCGCCACCGGCGACCTCACGGCGCGGTACCTGCTGCCCGCCCTCGGCGCGCTGCGCACCGCCGGGCACCTCGACGAGGGGTTCGGGCTCACCGGCGTCGGGCGGGAGGACTGGACCGACGAGACGTTCCGCACCTGGGCCGCCGAGCAGCTCGACCGGCACGCGCCCGGCGTCCCGGCCGAGCAGCGGCGGGCGGTGGCGACGGCCGCCCGGTACCGTCGCGCCGACGTCACCGACGCGGACGCCCTCGCCGCCGCGATCCCGCGTGACGAGCCGGTCGCGGCCTACCTGGCGCTCCCGCCGTCGATCTTCCCGGCCACGGCGTCGGCGCTGCACGCGGCCGGCACCGCCAAGGGCAGCACCATCGTGCTGGAGAAGCCGTTCGGCGAGAGCCTGCACGACGCGGTCGAGCTCAACCGGCTGCTGTCGGAGCTGTACGAGGAGCGCAGCATCTACCGGGTCGACCACTTCGTGGCGATGGCGACGGTGCTCAACCTGCTCGGGGTCCGGCTGGCCAACCGGGTGCTGGAGCCGATCTGGAGCAGCTCGCACATCGAGCGCATCGACATCATCTGGGACGAGTCGCTGGCGCTGGAGGGCCGGGCGGGGTACTACGACGGCGTCGGCGCGCTCAAGGACATGCTGCAGAACCACCTGCTGCAGCTGCTGTGCCTGGTCGCGATGGAGCCGCCGATCAGCCTGGGCGAGCGGGACCTGCGCGACCGCAAGGTCGACGTCCTGCGCTCGATCCGGCCGCTGACCCTCGACGACGCCGCCCGCCGCACCCGCCGGGCCCGCTACAGCGCCGGCGCGTGCGTGCCCGCCTACGTCGACGAGCCGGGCGTCGACCCGGCGCACCACACCGAGACGTTCGCGGAGCTGCTGCTCGAGGTCGACAACTGGCGCTGGCGCGGCACGGTCTTCCGGCTGCGGACGGCCAAGGCGGTGCGGGTCAACCGGCACGAGATCGCGGTCCACTTCCGGGCCGTGCCGCACCTGCCGTTCGGCGAGGGCGTCACGGCCGAGCCCAACGTGCTGCGCTTCGGCCTCGAGCCGGAGACGGTCTCGCTGCACCTGACCGGCACCTCGACCCATGCCGACGGGCTCGTGCCGCTCACCCTCGCCGCCACGCCGGCGCCGGGCGCGCTGCCGCCGTACGGCCGGCTGCTGCTCAACGTGCTCAAGGGTGACACGGCGCTGTCGATCCGCGCGGACGAGGCCGAGGAGTCCTGGCGCGTGGTCACGCCGGTACTGGAGGCCTGGGCGAAGGACCTGGTGCCGCTGGAGGAGTACCCGGCCGGCTCGGAAGGCCCGGCCCCGCGATGACCGCGCCGCCGTTGCGTAGCCGGCAGTGGTGGGACAACCCGGCGAACCCCGACATGACGGCCCTGTACCTGGAGCGCTACCTCAACTTCGGCCTGACCCCGGCGGAGCTGCAGTCCGGCCGGCCCGTCATCGGCATCGCGCAGACCGGCAACGACCTGGTGCCGTGCAACCGGCACCACATCGGGCTGGCCGAACGGGTACGCGACGGGATCCGTGACGCCGGCGGCATTCCGCTCGAGTTCCCGGTACACCCGCTGCAGGAGACCGGCAAGCGCCCCACCGCCGCCCTGGACCGCAACCTCGCCTACCTCGGCCTGGTCGAGGTGTTGTACGGCTACCCGCTGGACGGCGTCGTGCTGACCACGGGCTGCGACAAGACGACGCCGGCGTGCCTCATGGCGGCCGCGACAGTCAACATCCCCGCGATCGTGCTCTCCGGCGGCCCCATGCTCAACGGGTACGTCGATGGGCGGCGCGCCGGGTCCGGGCTGATCATCTGGCAGTCGCGGCGCCTGCTGGCCGCCGGGGAGATCGACTACGCCGAGTTCATGGACCGGGTGGCGCGCTCGGCGCCGAGCGCCGGGCACTGCAACACCATGGGTACCGCCCTGTCGATGAACAGCATCGCCGAGGCGCTCGGGATGTCGCTGCCCGGCTGCGCCGCGATCCCGGCCCCGTACCGCGAGCGCGGCCAGATCGCCTACGACACCGGCCGGCGCGCCGTGGAGCTGGTCGGCTCCGACCTCACCCCGCGCGCCATCATGACCCGGGAGGCGTTCGAGAACGCGATCGTCACCACCGCCGCGATCGCCGGCTCCACCAACTGCCCGATCCACCTCGTCGCGATCGCCCGCCACACCGGCGTGGAGCTGACCAACGACGACTGGGAGCGCGTCGGCGGCGACGTGCCGATCCTGGCCAACTGCGCCCCGGCCGGGGAGTACCTCGGCGAGGACTTCCACCGCGCCGGCGGCGTGCCGGCGGTGATGCGGGCGCTGCTCGACGCCGGCCGCCTGCACGCCGGCGCGATGACCGTGAACGGCCGCACGATCGGTGCCAACGTGCGCGACGCGACCAGCGGCGACCCCGACGTCATCGCGACCTACGACGACGCGTTCGCGCCCCGCGGCGGCTTCCTCGTGCTGCACGGCAACCTGTTCCGCTCGGCGATGATGAAGATGTCGGTGCTGATCGGGGACCTGCGGGCCCGGCTGCAGGCCGCGCCCACGGTGACGTGGCGCGCGGTGGTCTTCGACGGGCCCGAGGACTACCACCGGCGCATCGACGACCCGGCGCTGGAGATCGACGAGCACTGCATCCTGGTGGTACGCAACACCGGGCCGATCGGCTACCCGGGCTCGGCCGAGGTCGTGAACATGCAGCCGCCCACGGCCCTGATCCTGCGCGGCGTCGACGCGATCCCGACCCTGGGCGACGGCCGGCAGAGCGGCACGTCCGACGCCCCGTCGATCCTCAACGCGAGCCCGGAGGCGGCGGTCGGCGGCAACCTCGCGATCCTGCGCACCGGCGACCGCATCACGCTCGACGTCGCCGCCCACCGCCTCGACGCCGACATCGACGACGACGAGATCGCCGAACGGTGGCGCGCGTACACGCCGCCGCCGCTGGAAAACCAGACGCCCTGGCAGGAGCTGTTCCGGGCGCACACCGGCCAGATGGACACCGGAAGCTGCCTCGACTTCGCCGTCGCCTACCGCGACGTCGTGCACACGAAGGGACTGCCCCGTGACTCACACTGACCGCGGCACCATCATGATCGCCGACTCCGACTTCGGCGATGCGGACATCGAGCGCGCCATCATCGAGGAGGCCGGATTCGCCCTGGACGTGCGCCAGTGCAAGTCCGAGGAGGAGGTCATCCGCTACGGCCGCGGCGCCGGGGGCATCCTCACCCAGTACGCCCACATCGGCGCGGCCGCCATGGACCAGCTGCCCGACGTCCGGGTGATCGCCCGGTACGGCACCGGGGTCGACATCGTCGACGTCGACGCGGCCACCCGGCACGGCATCCAGGTGACGAACGCGCCGAACGACTGGTGCGCCGAGGAGGTCGCCGACCACGCGATCGCCCTGTGGCTGTGCGCCGCGCGGAAGATCAACGAGTACGACACCGCCACCCGGGCCGGCGAGTGGCAGTGGCAGACCGGCGAGCCGATCTGGCGGCTGCGCGGGCGGGTCTTCGGCATCCTGGGCTTCGGCGCCATCGCCGAGCTGATCGCCGAGCGGGCCCGGCCCTTCGGCGTGGAGCTGCGAAGCCACGACCCGTTCGTCGCCGAGGAGCGCGTCCGCGCCGCCGGCGTGCGCCCGGTCTCGTTCGACACGCTGGTCGAGGAGTCGGACTACCTCGTCATCCAGGCCCCGCTGACCCGCGACACCCACCACCTGTTCGACCGCGCGACGCTGGCCCGGATGAAGCCTTCCGCGGTACTCGTCAACACCGCCCGCGGCCCGATCGTCGAGGACGCCGCCCTCGCCGACGCCCTGGCGCACCGCACCATCGCCGCGGCCGCCCTCGACGACCTCGAGGAGGAGCCGGCCAAGCAGCGCGACTGGCGCCCGGACAACCGGCTGCTGCAGCTGCCGAACGCCATCGTCACCCCGCACGCCGCGTACTACTCCGAGCAGTCGCTGCGCACGGTGCGGGCCGTCGCCGCCGAGGAGGCCGTCCGGGTGCTCACCGGCCGGCGCCCGCAGTCCCCGGTGAACACCGTCGGCTGATCCACCCGGTGACCACCGTCGCACGGATGACCGGGCGCGGCCGTGGGCACACAGGCGTCATGACCGCGCGGGGGCGCCGGTGGCCCGGCGCCCCCGTTCCTCATCGGCGGGCGGCCGCCGGCTGCGGGTGGCGGAGCGTGCCGGGCAGGCCGAACGCGTCGAACAGGTCGGCCCGGTGGAACGCGAGCACCGCGCGGACCCGGGCGCCCGACAGGGTCAGCACCTGGATCGTGTGCGCGCGGTGGACGCCGTCGGGGTCGCGGACGTACCACGCGAACGCCGGCTGCCCGTTCGCCCCGGTCGGCACCAGCACGCGGGCGCCGGGCTCGGGCAGCAGCTTCGCACGCAGCAGCCGCAGCACGTCGGGCCGGCCGGCGAACCAGGTCGGCACCGGCGGCATCTCCCATCGCACGTCCGCGGTCAGGAGGCCCTCCAGGGCGGCCAGGTCGGCGCGTTCGAACGCGTCGGCGTACCGGTCGAGCAGCGCCCGGCGCGTGGGCTCGGCCGGCTCGCCGATCTCCTCCTCGTGCGGGGCGAGCCGGGCCAGCTCGGCCCGGGCCCGCTGCAGCGAGCTGTTGACCGCCGCCGGGCTCGTCTCCAGCAGCCCCGCCACGTCGGCGGCCGGCCAGACGAGCACGTCGCGCAGGATCAGCACCGCCCGCTGCCGGGGCGGCAGGTGCTGCAGCGCGGCGACCATCGCCAGGCGCAGCGACTGCCGCGCGCCGACGACCAGCGCCGGGTCGGGCCCGACGAGGTCGGGGAACGGCTCCAGCCAGCTCGCCTCCGGGATTCGCGGCTCGAGGTCGTCCGGGTCGGTGCCGGGCGCCCCGAGGGCCGAGGGCACCATCCGGCGGCTGCTGTGCGCGAGCGCGTTGAGGCAGACCCGGGTCGCGATGCGGTACAGCCACGTCTTGACCGACGAGCGCCGCTCGAACCGGGCGAACCCGCGCCACGCCCGCAGGTAGGTCTCCTGCACGGCGTCCTCGGCGTCGTGCAGCGAGCCGAGCATGTGGTAACAGTGCGCGAGCAGCTCGCCGCGGCGCCGCCCGAACTCGTCCTCGATGTTCACGTCGAAACCATCTCCCGCACCAGGGCCGGGCGGGCCGCGATGCCGAGGCCGGCCACGGCTCCGAGCAGCGACAGTACCCCGCACGCGACCATCGCGCGGCCGTATGCGGGAGCGAACGCATCGTACCCGCCGGAGGCCGTGAAGACCGCGGACAGCACGGCGACGCCGGCCACGCCACCGAGCTGGCGCATCATGCTGTAGATGCCCGAGGCGATCCCCACCGCCTCCCGCGGCAGCGCCCCGATGCTCGCGCTCTGAGTGGCCGGCATGGCCATCGACACCCCGCACCCGGCGAGCACGAACGGCGCGATGAGCTCGGGGTAGCTCGCATCGCCGCCGACCGCGGCGATCCAGAGCATCCCGGCCGCCTGCAGCGCCAGCCCGGTCACGGCCAGTGGGCGCTCGCCGAGGCGGTCGACCAGCCGGCCGGCCAGCGGCGCGACCAGGAACAGCGTCGCCGTCCAGGGCAGCAGCTGCAGCCCCGCCCGGGCCGGGCCCGAGCCCAGGACGTTCTGCATGTACTGCGCGTTGAAGAAGACGGCACCGAAGAGCGCCGCGGTCAGCAGCAGCCCCGCGGCGTTGCCGGCGGTGAAGGAGCGCACCCGGAAGAACGCCGTCGGCACCATCGGCTGCGGCGCGCGCCGCTCCCACGCGGCGAACGCGGCCAGTAGCAGTACCCCGGCCGCGAGCGCGCCGAGCACCTCGGGACCGCCCCAGCCGGCCGCCGGGCCGCGCACGACGCCCCAGACGAGCGCGAGCACGGCCAGGGTGACGAGCACCAGGCCCGCCGGGTCGAGCCGGCGCACAACCCCGCGGCTCTCCGGGATCATGCGGTACACCAGCGGAATCGCCACCGCCCCGACCGGCACGTTGATCCAGAAGATCCACTGCCAGGCCAGGCCCTCGGTCACCACGCCGCCGAGCACCGGGCCACCCAGCACCGCCAGCCCGGTCAGCCCGCTGAAGATCCCGATCGCCCAGCCCCGGCGCTCGGGCGGGAAGGCCACCCCGAGCAGGCTCATCGCGAGCGGCATCACGACCGCCGCCCCGGCGCCCTGCACCGCCCGGGCCGCGATCAGCGCCGGCATCGACGGCGCCAGCGCGCACGCCGCCGACGCGACGCAGAACAGCGCCAGGCCGGCCGCGTAGGTGCGCCGGCGCCCCCACCGGTCCCCGGCCACCGCCGCGGTCACCATGAGCATCGCGAAGCTCAGGCTGTACGCGTTCACCGTCCACTCCAGCTGCTCGATCGAGGCGCCGAGGTCCCGCCTGATCGTGCTCAGCGCGGCCGCGACCACCAGCGCGTCCAGCGCCACCATCACCGCCCCGAGCGCGCTGAGCCCCAGCACCCAGCGCTGCCCCGCGCTCGTCCGTTCCCTGCTGTCCACCGGTCCTCCAGAAGTTGTGCTCACCGGTACTGACCGCAGCGGGGGACCGGAGTCATCGCGGCGGCGGGTGCGAAGATGGGCCGGTGGTCGATGACACTTCCAAGCAGGCCTTTGTTCACGCGGCCGGGGCCGGCGGGGCCTGGGCGGCGGTCCTGACGTACGGGCGGCACCGGCGCGAGGTCCAGGGCGGCGAGCCCGGCGCGCCCGCCGACCGGATGGCGCTCACCGCGGTCGTCGCGGGCCTGGAGTGCCTGACCCGCCCGACGGTGGTCGAGGTGCGGGTGCACAGCGACTACGTGCGCGGCGGCGGCGAGGGCGGGCTGTGGGACCGGCTGCGCGCCGCGACCCGGCAGCACGAGGTCAGCTGGGCGTGGTCGGGCGACTACCCGGAGCTGACGGTGGCCCAGGATCTGGTCCGGGCGGCCGAGGAGCCGGTCGCGGCGGCCGAGGAGCCGACCCCGCCGGCTCAGGAGCAGGCCGATGCTCAGGAGCCGGATGAGGCGGGCACGTCGCTCGAGGACTTCGTCGAGGCGCTCGGCGAGCACGTCGCCAACGACCCGGACGCCCCCGACCCGGCCGAGCTCGTCGAGCTCGCCGAGGAGATGGTCGAGGACGAGCACCGGGCCGTCGTCGCCATCGGCAGGCGCGAGATCACGTTCGAGCAGATCGGGGCGGTCGCGGTGCCGCCGGAGATCGCCGCCCAGGCCCGGACCGGCTGGCGTGTCCTGCTCTCCGCGGCGCTGGTCGAGGGCAACTGGTACCTCCTCGACGTCGCCGCCGGCTGAGGGCCGTCGTGCGGCCGGAGCCGGGGCAGGTGCTGCACTTCTCGGAGGACCCGACGATCGAGCGGTTCGTCCCGCACGTGGCCGCGACCGCCCGGCAGCCCGAGGCCTACGTCTGGGCCGTCGACGCCGCCCGCGCGCCCGACTACTGGTTCCCGCGGCAGTGCCCGCGCGCCCTCGCCTGGGCGACGGACACGACCACCGACGCCGACCGGGAGCGCATCGCCGGGGCCGGCTGCGGCGACCGCGTGCACGCCATCGAGTTCGGCTGGCTCGACGCCATGCGCACCACGCGGCTGTACGCGTACCGGTTCGCCGCCGAGCGGTTCCGCCGGTTCGGCGAGGGGCCGGGCTCGCATGCCCACGTGGCCGAGGAGCCCGTCGTGCCGCTCGGCCCCGCGGAGCCGGTCGGCAACCTGCTCGACGTGCACGCCGCGGCCGGCATCCAGCTGCGCGTGCTGCCCAACCTCTGGCCCTTCTGGGACGAGGTGATCGCCGGCAGCATGGCCTTCAGCGGCATCCGGCTGCGCAACGCGAGGCCCCGCCCGTAGGGGGCGGGGCACCGGCGAGCGGGCGTCAGATCGTGATCCGCGCCTTCGTCTTCGGGATCGACTCGACCACGTGGCGCGGGAGGTTCAGCGCGTCGGCGGCCACCTGCGGCGGGGTGTTGGCCATCCACTGGCTCAGCGAGATGTCCTCGAACTTCGGGTTGCGGAACATCTCCAGGAACACCAGCGGCTCGCGGCCGGTGTTCTCGATGTAGTGGCCGTAGGCGAACGGCACGTAGCCGACGTCGCCCGCCCGGTAGTTGAAGGTCCGGTTCAGCCCCGAGCTGGCGAAGACGCCCATCCGGCCGTGACCCGAGATGTAGTACTGCCACTCGTCGTCGGTCGGGTGCCAGTGCAGCTCGCGCAGGCCGCCCGGGTCGATCTCGACCAGCGCGGCGCTGATCGTGTCCGCGGCGGCGAAGTTCGTGGAGTCCGCGACGCGGGCCTGGCCGCCGTGGAAGTGCTCCGGCTCCTGCGCCAGCAGCCGGTGCTTGAACGTGCGCGGCACGTCGCCGGTCGGGCTGACCACCTGGTCGCGCTCCAGCGGCGGCGGGACCTGCCCGGAGAAGATGTACTTCTCCCGCTCCGGCAGCCGGTCCAGCTGCTCCGGTACCCAGCCGAAGTTCTTCGCGATGACGCTCCTCGGCGTGTGCGCGAAGAAGTCGCTGATCATGAACGTCGAGTTCTCCGAGAACTGGCCGTCGTCGAAGACCAGCAGGAACTCGACGCCCTCGTCGAGCGCTTGGATGTGGTGCGGCACCCCGTGCGGGAAGAACCACAGGTCGCCCTTCTCCACGTCCTCGAGGAAGTTGCGGCCCTCCTGGTCGACCGCGCCGATGCGGCAGCTGCCGTCCAGCACGTACGCCCACTCGGACTGCTTGTGCCAGTGCAGCTCCCGGTACGCGCCCGGGTCGAGCTTCATGTCGACGCCCGCGAGCTCGGTCGCGATCGGCAGCTCGCGCTGGGTCACCTCGCGGGTCCAGCCGCCGTCCTCGATGCGGGTGTGCGCCATCGACATCGAGAACTTCAGGTTCGGCAGCGTGCCCGCGTCGGTCTCGGGCGGCGTGAGCAGGTCGGGGTTCTGCCGGTCCAGCTCGACGTTGCGCGGCCCGGTGTCGGGTCCGCCCGACAGGCCGCGCTCAGGCTGCGGAATGGGTT
This sequence comes from Dactylosporangium sp. NPDC049140, assembly GCF_040648435.1. NCBI lineage: Bacteria > Bacillati > Actinomycetota > Actinomycetes > Micromonosporales > Micromonosporaceae > Dactylosporangium > Dactylosporangium sp. NPDC049140. The sequence goes on from NZ_JBEZDS010000011.1 coordinate 208,225, forward strand.
CAGGGTTCATGTGCGCTCCTTCTCGGCTGCGGCGGGCCGCAGGCGGCACAGGGCGCGCGCCTGCGGTACACCTCCGGAAATCAGGACCGCAGCGGGGATCGCTGCGGCGGCGAAGACGAGGGCCAGCACGGCGACGGGCGCGACGCCGAGGCCGAGCGCGAGCCCGGCGGCGACGGCGAAGGCCAGCATGCGGGCGCGCAGGCGCGGCAGTGTCGGCATTGGACAGTCCTCAGTGGATGTCAGAGCAGCAGCAGTACCGGCAGGGAAAGGCCGACCGCAGCCACCACGAAACCGGCGCTCGCGGCGACCCGGGTCGTGGCCGCGGCGTTGACGAGCCCGCCCATGAGCGCGCGGTCCCGGCAGAAGTGCACGAGCAGGAACAGCGCCACCGGTACCCCGAGCGAGAGCACGATCTGGCTGAGCACCAGCAGCGTGGTCAGCGGCGCCCCCAGCAGCAGCGCGGCGACCGCCGGGAGCATCGTCAGCAGCCTTCGCACGCGGCTCGGGATCTGCCACCCGAGAAAGCCCTGCATCACGAAGTCGCCGGCCAGCGTGCCGATCCCGGACGAGGAGACCCCGGAGGCGAGCAGGGCCACCGCGAACGCGAGCGCCGCCGCCCCGCCGGCCCGCGCCGCGATCTCGCCGTGCGCGGCGATGATGTCGCCCGTCCAGCCGCCGGCGGTCAGCGCCCCGAGCCCGGCCCCGAGCGCGATCATCGCGACGTTGACCACGGCCGCGCCGCCCAGCGCGACGCCGCAGTCCAGCCGCAGCGCGCGGCGCACCAGCCCGGGCGCCCGCCGGCCGATCGCGTCGGCGACCCGGAACTCGGGCCGTACCGCGAGCGCGGAGTGCAGGTAGATCGCGTGCGGCATCACTGTCGCCCCGACGATGCCCATCGCCAGCAGCGCGCTCTGCACGCCGTCCAGGCGCGGCACCAGGCCGCCCGCGAGGCCCGCCGGGGACTGGTGCCCGACGGCGACGACGTCGTAGATGACGCCGGCGCCGACGAGCAGCAGGGCCGCGGCGGTCAGCAGCTCGAACCGGCGGCGGCCGCGGCGGCGCAGCTCCAGCAGCACCATGGACACCGCCGCGGTCACCAGCGCCGCCGGGGCGACCGGCAGCCCGAACAGCAGTTGCAGCCCGATCGCCGCCCCGACGAACTCGGCCAGGTCGGTCGCCAGCACCACGAGCTCGGCCTGGCCCCACAGCAGCAGGCTCGCCCAGCGGGGCAGCCGCTCCCGGCACAGCTCCGGCAGGCTCCGGCCGGTCGCCACGCCCAGCTTCGCGGCCTGGAACTGCACCAGCAGCGCGACGAGGCTCGCCGCGACGACGACCCACACCAGCAGGTACCCGCTCGTGGCGCCCGCGGTCAGGTTCGTGGCCACGTTGCCCGGGTCGACGTACGCGACGGCGGCCACGACGGCCGGGCCGACCAGCGGCGTGAGGCGCGGTTTTCGTTGCTGTACCGGCCGATCCGCGACCGCGACCTGCTCCATGGGTCAACGGTGGGCCGGTTGGTTGCCACCCGCCTCACCTGCGGTGGTTACACCGGCGCGTGGTGGTAGTCGGCGTCCGCGAACGCCTTGCCGATGCGCACGAGGGCCTCCGGCGCGTCCATCCGGCCCATCCGCGCCTCGATGAAGACGGGCCGGTCGCGGGTCGCCCCGGCCTTGTCCAGCGCTATCGCCAGCTCGTCCTCGGTGCCCACCGCGACGGTGACGGCCCGGTCCTGCGGGTCGAAGGCCTGCACGAGGCGGTCGTACCGCCACGGCGCGATCGAGTTGTACGCGGCGTTCTCGCCCAGGATGCAGCGCTCCACGGTGTACCCGTCGTTGTTCACGAGCACGATGACCGGGTTGAGCCCGAGGCGCAGCACGGTGGCGAGCTCCTGCGCGGTGAGCTGGAAGGAGCCGTCGCCGATGAACAGCACGTGCCGGCGGTCCGGGGCGGCGAGCATGGTGCCGAGCAGGGCCGGGAGCGTGTACCCGATCGAGCCCCACAGCGGCTGCCCGACGAAGGCGCAGTCGCGCGGCAGGGGCTGGGCGGCGCTGCCGAAGTACGACGTGCCCTGCTCGGCGACGACGACGTCGCCGGGGCGCAGGAACCCGGCTATCTGCGGCCAGAAGCGCTCCTGGGCCAGCCTCGCGCCCGCGACCGGCTCGGGGCTCGACGGGATGCGCCGGTGCGCGGCCGGGCCACGGCCGCTCGCCCGCTCCGGCGCCTCGGCGAGCGCGGTGAGGCCGTCCTTCATGGCGACGTTCGCGTACGGGATGCCGCCGACCGACGCCGACGACGGGTGCAGCTCGACCGTCCGGTCCGGGTCGATGCGCTGGGTGAAGCCGCCGGTGACCGAGTCGGTGAACCAGCACCCGACCGCGAGGAGGCACTCCGCGTCCTCGACGGCCATGCGGGCCTCGGGCGGGCTGAGCGCGCCCGCGTAGACGCCGGCGAACTGGTCGTGGGTCTCCGGGAAGACGCCCTTGGCGCTGCTCAGCGTGGCGACCGGGCAGCCGAGCGCGTCGGCGAGGGCGAGCAGCTGCGGGCCGAGGCGGTACCGGTCCACCTCCGGCCCGACCAGGATCGTCGTCGAGGCCGCGCCGCGGAGGCGCTCGCGCACGTCGGCGGCGAAGCGGGTCAGCATCGGCCGGTCGCTTGTCGGCTCCGGCAGGGCCAGCGGCGCCGACGGGGCGGCGATGCGCTGCTGGGCGACGTCCGAGGGCAGCATGAGGTACACCGGCCGCTTCTCCAGCCAGCACAGGCGCAGCAGCCGGTCGATCTCCTCGGCGGCGTTGTCGCGGCCGAGCTTCGCCTGGCCGGCGGTGTACTGCGCGGCGCAGTGCAGGGCCCGGGTGAACTCGCCGTCGCCGGCGGTGTGGTGGACGAGCTGGCGCTCCCGCATTACGAACGTGGCCGGGGTGCCCACGATGGACACCACCGGCACCCGCTCGGCGAACGCGCCGCCGATGCCGTTGAGCGCGCTGAGCTCGCCGACGCTGAAGGTCGTGACGACCGCCCCGATGCCGTTGAGCCGGGCGTAGCCGTCGGCGGCGTAGGCCGCGTTGAGCTCGTTGCAGTTGCCGACCCAGTCGATGCCGTCGGCCGCCTCGATCTGGTCGAGGAACTCGAGCTGATAGTCGCCGGGCACGCCGAACACGTGCCGGATGCCGACCTCCCGCAAGCGCATGAGGAGGTATTCGCCGATCGTGCAATCCGTCATCGCCCGCGACTACCCCGCCTCGCTTACGGTAAGCGAGGCGGGGAAGCCGTGCGTGGTTACAGGCTCACGGTCCGCCCGCCGAGGGTGACCACCAGGTGACCGTCGGAGGCGAAGGACCAGGCGAGGGCGCCGCTGTAGTTGGTGCAGCGGGAGCCGTTGGTGCCGGTCCAGAACTGGTTGGAGCTGTCCGTGTTGCCGATCGTCTTGTCGTTCGACCCGCCGCTGGCGTAGCGGCACGACGTGTTGTTGCGGAACGTCGAGGTGCCCTCGTCGAAGGAGAAGTTGCGCTCGGCGTTGTCGACGGACAGGTTGTTCGAGATGGTCATCGAGCCCGGGTTGCTGTTGTAGGTGAACCCGTGGTGACCGTTCTTGTAGGCGATGCTGCGCTGCACGACGTGGTTCACGCCGATGTCCTCGCCGCCGAGCTTGTAGCCGTTGCGGTCGCCGTTGGTGTTGACCTGGCCGTTGCTCAGGGTGCCGTTGTTGTACGACAGCGAGTCCTGGATCGTGACCGGCCCGATCGCGCCGGTGTCGGTCTTCGTGTACAGGTCCCAGCCGTCGTCGATGTTGTTGTGCGAGACGTCGTAGCGGAAGACGTTGCCGGTGCCGATGGTGAGCTTGGCCGCGAAGCCGTCGGCGTCCTCACCGTCGGAGTCGGCGTTGTCGTGCGACTCGCTGCTGATGATGAGGTTGTTGGCCGGCCAGTTGGCCTTCGGGGTGTCGGAGGCGATGCGCGAGATCTGCAGGCCGCTGTCCCGGTTGAACTGCGTGACGACCCGCTCGATGGTGTTGTTGCTGCCGCCGATCGAGATGCCGTTGTCGCCCGCGCGCTCGACCACGAGGCCGGTGATGTGCCAGTAGTTGCCGTTCACGGACAGGCCGCGGTTGGCGGGGTCCTCGGACTGCGCCGAGAAGTTCAGCACCGGGGTCTCGCCGGGGTACGCCGTGATGTTCTTCAGCGCGCCCGAGGTGCCGTTGTTGCCGGCCGCGATGGTGATCGTCGAGGACAGGCTGTAGGTGCCGCCCCGCACGTAGATCGTCCCGCCGGCCGTCACCCGGGTGATCGCCGAGGCGAGCGTGGTCGGGCTGGCCTGGGTGCCGGGGTTGCCCGCGTTGCCGGTGGGGGAGACGTACAGCGCCGAGGACGGCGGCTGGCTCGTCGACGGGCTCGGCGAGGTGCTCGCGGAGCGGCTCGGGCTGGGGCTCGCGCTGGCGGTCGGCGAGCCGGTGGTCTGCGACGGGGTGGGGCTGGTCCCGCCGGTGGTGACCGTGACGTTGTCGAAGTTCGCGCTCGAGTAGGCGGTCTGCAGGCCGATGCGGCCCTTGGTGATCGAGCTGTTACTGGCGGTGGCGACCGTGGTCCCGTTGACCGAGCCGCTGATGGAGCTGCCGTTGACGGCGATGGCCAGGGTGTACCAGGTGCCGGTCGACACGGTCCGCGACACGCTGCCCAGCACGGTCACCGAGCCGCTGTTCACGGCCTGCAGCTGCACCGTGTTGCCGGGCAGCAGCGCGAGCCGGTAGAACGTGGTGGAGCTGGTGGAGCGGGCGAGCAGCCCGGCGAACCCGCCCGAGCCCAGCGACAGCGGCTTCACGCTGGCCTGAACGGTGTAGTCGGTCCAGCCGCTGTCGCCGGCGAACTCGCGGGCGTTCTCGCTGCCGGCGTTGGACTGCTGCAGCACCTTGGTGCCGTCGGTGACGACGCTCCAGGTGCCGCCGGACTTCGACCAGCCGCTGGTGGAGCCGTCCTCGAAGGTCGCGCTGAACGCCGTGTCGGCGAACGCGACCTGGGTGGCGAGCGCCACGCCCGCGACCGCCGTGACGGCGGCCGAGGCGGCCAGCCACGTGCGCTTGTTTGGACGCATGGATCCTCCTGGTCATCGAAGGACCCCAATCCTAGGAAAGCGTTTTCCCGGTCCGCAAGGCGCGACGTTTGCAGGTTTGTTGCAGTGCCTGTCCATTGACGACCTTCGCCGCCGGGATTATGGTCGGGCGCCGGGGAAATCGCTTTCCCTTAGGTATGCGGCGCCGCCAGGCCGCTTGCGAGAGGACGCGTCAATGAAAATTTCGTGGGGTGTCACCGTGGGTGCGGTGCTCGTCTTCCTGGACGACCTCTACCGCAACCTCGGGCAGCGCGCCCCGCGGGTCCGCCTCGGCATGGTCCCTACGTCACGGCCAACGCGGGCACGGGGAAGATCTAGATGTGGAGCCGGCCGTCCGCCACCACGACCGCGCTGCCGGCGATCTCGACCCGCTCGACGCGGTCGCCGAGCATCGATACCTGTGCGCGAATCGTGGACGGGCGGCCCATCTCCACCCCCTGCCGGACGGTGATCGCCTGTCCGAGCGGGACCAGCCCGTGCCGGCCCAGGTGCAGCGCGAGGGGGCCGGCGGCCGACCCGGTCCCGGCGTCCTCGGCCACCCCGTAGGCCGGCGAGAACATCCGCGCCCGCCACACCATCGGGTCGTCGGTGGGCGCGAAGCAGTTGGCCGCGAGGTCCTCGTGCGCGGCGAGCGCGCGCAGGTCGACCCGCAGCGCGGAGAGCTCCGCGACGCTCGCGAGCCCGACGAACGCGTGCCGGGGCCCGTTGCGGTACACCTCGACCGGCAGCGTCGACGCCTCCACCCCGAGCGCCGCCTCGAGCTCGCGGGCGCGCGCGTACGGCTCCCAGACGGGGATCGGCTGGAGCATCCGCGCGGTGAGCGCGCGCCGGTCGGGGCTGCGCCCGGTGAACCGGAACGGCACGACGCCCATCCCGGTCTCCATGCGCAGCCCGCCGTCGCGCACGCCGGGGTGCCCGGTCGCGGCGAGCACGGCGGCGGTGCCGAAGGTCGGATGCCCCGCGAACGGCAGCTCCCCGACGGGCGTGAAGATGCGCACGCGCACATCGCCGCCGGCCGCGGGCGGCAGCACGAACGTGGTCTCGGAGAGGTTCATCTCGCGCGCGATGCGCTGCATGCACTCGGACGAGAGCCCGGCCGCGTCGGGCACGACGGCGAGCGGGTTTCCCTCGAGTGCGGTATCGGTAAACACGTCGGCGATCACGTATCCGTACACACTGCCGAGACTAGGCACCGCCCGGGACACCGCCCACTACTCGATCAGGTAGCGCCCGCCCGCGGAAGACCTGGCCGGCTCGGGAGGTACCGCCGCCGCGGGTCGGCTGAAGTACGTTCTAGGCATGGATCAACAGCGTCCCAAGCTCGCCGACGTGGCCATTGCGGCCGGGGTGTCGCGGGCCACCGCGTCGCGGGCGCTCAACGGGCTGCCCGGCACCACCGAGGCCGTGCGGGAACGGGTCCGGGCGGTCGCCGCCGAGCTCGGGTTCGAGCCGCACGCGGCCGCGCGGGCGCTCGCGACGGGGCGCTCCAGTGCGGGGCGGACGGAGCGCATCGAAATCCTGATCGTCGATGCCGATCCGAATGCGATGAGCGTCAAGCCGTACTATGGCCGCGTTCTCACCGGCGCCCTGCGCGCCTTGGCCGGGCAGAACATCGCGCTCGAGGTACGGCGGGTCGACGCTCCGCCGGCGAGCGACGACGATCCGCCGTTCGGCCGGGTCCTCATCAACATGCCGCTCGCCGCCGCGGCCCGGATGCGCCGCGCGCGGACGATCGCGCTGGGTGAGACCGCGCCCGGGATCCCGTACGTGGCGCCCGACAACGACGGCGGCGGGTTCCAGGCCGCGGACCACCTCGTGACCACCGGCCGCCGGCGGGTCGGGGCAGTGTTCGGCCCCGCGACGCCGTGCGCCCTGGAGCGCAAGGCCGGCTTCCTGCGCGTGATGGCGGGCGCCGGGCAGCCCGTCGCCTCGATCGACGGCGACTTCACCCGGGCCCGGGCGTACGCGGCAGCCAAGGAGCTGCTCGCGTACAACCCGCAGCTGGACGCGGTGTTTGCGGCCTGCGACGTGTCGGCGATGGGGGTGCTGCAGGCGCTGCGCGAGGCCGGGCGGCGGGTGCCCGACGACGTGGCGGTGGTGAGCTTCGACGGCAGCGCGCTGGCCGAGATGGCCGACCTGTCCTCGGTGTACATGCCGGCGGAGGACGAGGCCGCGTCCGCCGTGCGCAGGCTGCTCGACCCGGCGCTGCCGCACGCGGGCCGCCTGCCGACGACCCTGACGCTGCGCGGATCGAGCTGAGAACACCTAGCTCTTGCGCTAACTATCGCGGCGCGCAATACTAAGCCCCATGGCTCAGTATTTGGCGCAGCTGGACGGCGTCTTCGTCGCGCTCGGCGATCAGACGCGGCGGGCCGTGATCCGGCGGCTCGGGCTCGGGCCGGCCAGCGTCGGCGAGCTCGCCCGCGAGTTTCCGATGGCGCTGCCGTCGTTCATGAAGCACGTGCGGATGCTCGAGGGCACCGGCCTGATCCGCACCGTCAAGGAGGGCCGCGTGCGCACCTGCACGCTCAACCGCGAGCGCCTCGCGCTCGTCGACGACTGGCTCGCCGAGCAGCGCGGGATCTGGCTGGGCCGCACCGACCGCCTCGAACAGTTCGTCACCGAGACCCTGGAGGACCAGCCGTGAACCCCGACCTCGACCTCACCGTGAACCGCCTCATCCGCGCGCCCCGCAAGAGCGTGTGGAGCGCCTGGACCGAGCCCGGCCGCCTCGAGCAGTGGTGGGTGCCGGCGCCGGCGCAGACGCGCGTCGACCGCCTCGACGTACGCCCCGGCGGCGGCTTCGTCACCCGCCTCAGCGAGGACGGCGTCTCGTTCGTCCCGCACCTCGACGCGTGCTTCATCATCGTCGACGAGTTCGAACGCATCGTGTTCACGAACGCGCTCGACAGTGCATGGCGCCCGGCCGTCCCCGCCCCGGTGCCGATGACCGCCGAGATCACCTTCGGCGACCACCCGGACGGCACGGAGTACAACGTCGTCGTCCGGCACGGCGACCCCGCCGCCCGGGCGCGCCACGAGGAGCTCGGCTTCGTCGACGGCTGGGGAACGGTCACCGCGCAGCTGGCCGAACTCGCCGAACGCGGGGTGTAACGCCGGGGCGAATCCATGCGCTGCGCGGTCGGGGAGCTCGCGCCGGGGGCGACGAACACATTCCCGCTCCACCGGAGGCTGACGGCCATCGACGCGCAGGCGGTGACCGGCGGACGGTGCCGGAGGCCGGCTGGGCCTGCCTGAGGTTCGGCCCTCTGCGTGCTGCAACGGTGGCCATCCCACAGGCGACCGGCTGACGTAGTCCTCGAACGGTCGCAGTGGCCGGCCCGGGGCGTGTCTTGGTTCCGGCCGCCCAGGGTGGCTGTGCAGGCGCACGGGAGGATCCCGGCGACGTTTGTCATCCCGTGCGCGGCCGGCTCACGTAGCCCTGGGACGGTCGCATTGGCCGTGCCTTGGTTCCGGCCGCCGTGGGTGGCTGTGCAGGCGCACGGGAGGATCCCGGCGACGTTTGTCATCCCGTGCGCAGCCGGCTCACGTACTCCTCGAACGGTCGCGGCGGCCGGCCCAGGGCGCGCTCCACTCCATCGGAGACGCCCTGATCCCGGCCGTCGCGGATGGCGGTGAAGACGCCCGCGAGGATCTCGGCGACCGGGCGCGGCACACCTCCGGTGACCTGGCGCTCGACGTACTCGCCGGGCGTCACGTCCACGTGCCGGGCCCGCAGCCCCGTGGCGGCGGCGACCAGGTCCACCGCCTCGCCGAAGGACAGCGCGCGGGGGCCGGTCAGCGCGTACTGCTCGCCGTCGTGCCGGTCGGACGTCAGCGCCGCCGCGGCGACCTCGGCGATGTCCTCGGCGTCGACGAACGCGGTCCGCCCGTCGCCCGTGGGCAGCGCCAGCTCACCGGTGGTCAAGTGGCCATGCCAATTGGTTTCGGTGAAGTTCTGCGCGAGCCAGCCCGGCCGCAGGATCGTCCACGCGGCGCCGGATGCGCGCACGGCGGCTTCGACGGCGAAGAGCGGATGCCGATCGTGTACCGCTCCGGGCGCCGACAACAACACGAACCTCTCGACGCCCGCCTGCGTGGCCGCGGCGACGAAACCGGGCAGCCGCACGGATTGCAGGTCGGGCTCGACGAGGTAGGCCGCGGCGACCCCGTCCAGCGCGGGCCCCCAGGTGCCGGGCGCGCTCAGTTCGACCCGGACGTCGGCGCCGGTGCGCGCGGCCGTGCGAACCGCACGGCCCTGCGAACGCAGCACGTCGGCGACGCGTCGGCCGGTTTTGCCGGTACCGCCGAAAACCAAAACGTTTTCCATGCCTTTTAGGAAACCGTTTCGGTTGGTGGACGGGCCATGGGCGATCGTCGCCGAAACCTTTGCGGTCGTCCAGATGCTTCACGGCGCAATGCCGTCGGCGACGAGGGTGGGCGATGTCTCACGCGTCGGCGACGTTGTGTTCGTTGCCGCCGCCCGGCGTTGGTTAGCGGGGCGCAAGTCTGCCCCGCCGTTTGGTTAGGAAGGCGGGAGTCCGTCGGGGGTCAGGTAAGCAAGGCGGAGTCCGCTCGGCGCCGGGTTGGCGAGGCGGAAGTCTGGGCTGCCGCGGCTGTCAAAGGCCCTAGTACGGGCGGGGGCCGGGGTATGGGCCGTCCGGGTCGATGGTGCGCATGATGCGTCCGCAGATGTCGTGCAGCTGCCGGGGCTGGGCCTTGGTCAGCGGGTCGAAGACCAGGCGGCGCACCTCGGCGACGTGGCCCGGCGCGGTTGCGACGACCTTTGCCAGGCCCTCGTCCGTGAGGATGGCGAGCGTGTAGCGACCGTCGTCCGGGTCGGGCGAGCGGCGCACCCAGCCGCGCTTTTCCAAGCGGCCGATGGCCTGGGAGAGGCGCGGGAGGGAGCCCTCGGAGATGGCCGCGAGCAGGCTCATCCGCATCTCTGGTGATGGTCGGTGCCGTGGTGATGCATCTGCGGCGTGGTGAGGTTCCGGCGTTGGTGCCGAGCGGGGTGCTGCTGGTGCTGGCCGCGGTGGTGGCGTGGGGGCGGTTCGGGTCGTACACCTTCTGATTCCGAAAGCGGAGCCGACTCCCGCGGCCTCGTGGTCGGGGTCAGGGCCCGACGCCCGTAGTTGAGTCCAGGGTCAGGACCACGGCCGGGTGATCGGGTCGAGCGCCAGGGTCACGGTCGGGCGCTCGTGGCCGAATCCCGGGGCCGGGCCGGGGCCGTAGCTGCGGCCGTGGCCGGGGCCGGGGCCGGAGTCGGAGCCGGGGCTGGGCCGGGACCCGGGCACGTGGTCGAGTCCTGCGCCAGCAGCTCTGGTGCGCGGGAGTGACTAGCATCGGCTCACGTGGACGTGCTCAGCGATCTGCTGCACCGGGGCCGGGCCGGCGACGCGCTCGTGCGGCAGCTCATTCAGCGGGCGCCGTGGTCGATGACGTACGAGGACGTTCCGCCCCTCACCGTCGTCACCGCCATCGGCGGGCCGGCGGCCGTTCGCGTCTTGGGTGCCGGTCGTCCTGCGGCCGTGCTTGATCCCGGGGACATTGCGCTGCTCACGGCTGGCGGGCCGTACACGGTTGCGTCTGCGCCGGACGCACCCGCGCGATTTGTCATCCGGGGTGGGCGGAAGTTCGTGGCCGGCTCGGGTGAGGTGGCGCCGGAGCGGGTGCCGCTCGCTCCGCGCACGTACGGTGACGACGCGCCCGGGGCCACGACCATGCTGCGCGGGGCGTTCCATGTGACCGGTGCGGTCGGCGATCGGCTCCTGGGCATGCTTCCGGCCCTCGCTGTCGTCCCGGCCGGGCCTCGCACCCGGCCGGTGCTCGAGCTGCTCGCCGCCGAGACCGCCCGGGACGGGCCGGGGCAGGATGCCGTGCTGGCCCGGCTGCTCGACCTCGTGCTCGTCATGGCGTTGCGGGCCTGGTGTGCCGGGCCGGAGGCGGACCCGCCGGGGTGGTACACGGCGCTGGCCGATCCCGCGGTCGGCGCCGCGCTGCAGCGGATGCACGCCGAGCCCGCCCGGCGCTGGACGGTCGCCGAGCTCGCCGCGGCGGGGCGGCTGTCCCGTGCCGCCTTTGCCGCCCGGTTCGTGCGGCAGGTGGGGGAGCCGCCGCTGGCGTACCTCACCGGCTGGCGCATGGCCCTCGCGGCCGACCGGCTCCGGGCCGGGGACGACACCGTTGCCGTGGTCGCCCGTGAGGCCGGATATGCCGATGCCTTCGCGTTCAGCGTCGCGTTCAAGCGGGCGCACGGTGTGAGTCCGTCGGCGTGGCGGAAGAGCGGGCGCGCGGCGTAAGTCCGTCAACCCGGCGGAGGAGTCGGCACGCACGGTGAGGCCCAGCGGGGAGAGCGCCGGGCGAGGCCCAGCGGGGAGAGCGCCGGGCGAGGCCCGGCGGGGAAAGCACCGGGCGAGGCCCACCGGGGAGAGCGCCGGGCGAGGCCCGACGGCGAGAGCGCAGGGCGAGACCGGCGGAAAGTGGCACAGAAAACAACCAAGCGTTTGCTTGCCTCAACCGGTACCGACTGCTAAATCTTTTAAAAGATTTTCAGGAGGTGCGAGTGACAACCGTGACCGAGAAGGCCGGCGGCACCGCCGTCTGGTCGCCCCGCATCACCCCGCCCATCGGGGTCGAGCTCACCGAGGCCCAGGCCCTCGCCTGCGCGTTCCGCATCCTGGCCCGCGACGGCTTCAGCGAGAACATCGCCGGGCACATCACGATGGTCAAGAACGACTCCGGCGACATGTGGATCAACCCGTGGGGCCTGTGGTGGGACGAGGTGTCCGCCTCGGATCTGTGCGTCGTCGACCGGGACGGGGCCGTCAGGGAAGGGCGCTGGGACGTGACCCCGGCGTTCCACATCCACACCGAGCTGCACCGTGCGCGGCCCGACGCCCGGGTGGTCGTGCACAACCATCCGTACTACGTGACCGTGCTGGCCGCGGTCGGCGTGCTGCCCGAGATCGTGCACCAGACCGGGGCGATGTTCGACGGCGACCTGGCGTTCGTGCACGAGTACACCGGCGAGGTCGACGACGCCGCGCTCGGGGCCGACCTGGCGCGCCGGATCGGCGACAAGTCCGTCGTCATCCTCGCCAGCCACGGGATCATCGTCACCGCGCCGACGATCCAGGAGGCGACCTACCGCTCCGCGAGCATCGACCGCGCGTGCAAGCTCGCGTACGACGTCATGCTGCTGGGCCGCGACCCCCTCGCCATCGCCCCCGGGCTGCGCGCCGGCATGAAGAAGTCCCTGCTGGAGCGGGGCTCGGACTACTACTGGGCCGGCGCGGTCCGCAAGCTCCTCCGCCACGAACCCGACGTCCTCGACTAGGAGAGCACATGGCCTCGATCGACGAGCTCCTGCGCAACACGAGCTTCACCACCGCCGACCGCAACAAGGTGACGTTCCTGCCCGACCCGCCGCGCCAGGAGCGCAAGTACACCTTCATCTCCGTCGACGACCACATCGTCGAGCCGCCGGACGCCTTCGAGGGCCGGATGCCGGCCAAGTACGCCGAGCAGACCCCGCGCGTCATCGAGAAGGACGGCAGCCACGTCTGGATGTACGACGGCCGCGAGTTCCCCAACGTCGGGTTCAACGCCGTCGTCGGCCGGCCCGTCGACGAGTACAGCATGGAGCCGAGCCGCTTCGACGACATGCGCCGCGGCTCGTGGGACATCCACGAGCGCATCAAGGACATGGACCTGTCCGGCGTGTACGCCTCGCTGTGCTTCCCGTCCTTCCTGCCGGGCTTCGCCGGGCAGCGCCTGCAGCTGTCCACCCCCGACGCCGAGCTCGCGCTCGCGGCCACCCGGGCCTGGAACGACTGGAACATCGAGGCGTGGTCGGGCGCGTACCCGGACCGGATGATCCCGTGCCAGCTGCCGTACTTCCTCGACCCCGAGGTCGGCGCGCAGGAGATCTACCGCAACGCCGAGCGCGGCTTCAAGGCGGTGACGTTCACCGAGGCGCCGCACCTGCTCGGCCTGCCGTCGCTGCACACCGGGCACTGGGACCCCATCATGCGCGCCTGTGCCGAGACCGGCACGGTGGTGAACCTGCACATCGGCTCGTCGGGCAGCTCGCCGTCGACCGCCGAGGACGCGCCGCCGGACGTGGTCGGCGTGCTGTTCTTCGGCTACTCGATGTTCTCGGCCGTCGACTGGCTGTACTCCCGCATCCCGGTCCGCTTCCCCGACATCAAGATCGTGCTCTCCGAGGGCGGGATCGGCTGGGTACCCGGCCTCGTCGACCGGCTCAACCACATGCTGAGCTACCACGAGATGTACGGCACCTGGAAGGGCATCGACCTCACCCCGGCCGAGGTGCTGCTGCGCAACTTCTACTTCTGCGCCGTGGAGGACCCGTCGACGTTCGCGCTGCGCGACGTCATCGGCGTCGACCACATCCTGCTGGAGCAGGACTACCCGCACTGCGACTCGACCTGGCCGCACACCCAGCGCACGATCGAGGAGGAGATCGGCGGCCTGCCCGCGGCCGACGTGCGCAAGATGACGTGGGAGAACGCCTCCGTGCTGTACCGGCACCCGGTCCCGGACGCCGTGCAGCAGGACCCGGACGCCTACTAAGCTCACGGCCGTGGAGCCCCGGGTACGCGTCCATCGGCTCGCCGAGCAGGTCGCCGACCGCATCCGGGCGCAGATCATCAGCGGCGGGCTCGCCGACGGCGACCCGCTGCCCAAGTCGGAGGAGCTGATCCGGCGGTACCCGGTCAGCCTGCCGACGCTGCGCGAGGCGATGCGCATCCTGGAGGCGGAGGGCCTCATCACGGTGCGCCGGGGGCGGCTGGGCGGTGCCGTCGTGCATCGGCCGTCCCCGGCCAACCTGGGGTACAACCTCGGCCTGGTGCTCGCCGCCCAGCGCTCCGGGATCGGTGATGTCGCGGTCGCCCTGCGTCACGTCGAGCCGGCGTGCGCGGCGCTGTGCGCGGCCCGGGAGGACCGTGCGCGCACGGTGGTACCGCGCCTGCGGGAGCTGCACGAGGAGTACCTCGCGCGGATCGGCGACCTGCCCGCCGTGGTCGGCGTGTCGCGCCGCTTCCACGAGGCCCTGGTCGGCCTGTGCGGGAACCCGCCGCTGATCGTGCTGGCCGGGGCGCTGGAGGCGCTGTGGTTCAGCCACGAGGAGGGCTGGGCGAGCCGGACCGAGCCCCGGGGTGTACCGCTGAGCCAGCGCGAGGAAGCCGGAGCGGTACACGGGAAGATTCTGGACCTCATCGAGGCCGGCGAGTCCGAGGCCGTGCACCGGCTGGTCGCATCGCACCTGGCCGCGGCCCAGCGCAACCCCGAGCCGTCCGGCTCGCCGGCGATCGACCTCACCCTGCTGTGTGAGCTGATGCAGCCGCCGGGCGAGGCGGCCGATCCGCAGTGATCGCGCCTGCTACGTTCGGCCCATGGCAGAGCTGGTCGCCGACCCGGTCCCCGAGACGCGGCCGGGCGTTCGCGCACTCGCGCGCAACTCGGCGATCGCGGCCGGCGCGGTGGTCGCGAACGGCCTGCTGAGCGCGGCGATCCTCGCCCTGTGCACGAAACTGGGGCAGACCGCCGAGGTCGGCGCGTACACGGTCATGACGTCCGCGCTCGCCTTCGTGCTCATCTTCCTCAGCGGCGGCTCGGCGCTGCTGTACCTCAACGGCACCGAGGAGCAGCGCGCCCTGGTGCGCAGCCAGTGGATGATCGTCGTGGTGCCCGGCCTGCTGCTGGGCACCGTGGCGGTCGGCGCGTTCTACGCCACGCGGGGCTACGGCATCGGCGCCCTCACCGCGGCCGGCGTGGTGGCGCTGGGCAACGGGCTCGCCACGCTGCAGCAGACCGACTTCAACCGCCGGATGCGCTTCCTGGCCAGCGCCGTGCTCATCTGCACCAGCAAGGCGGTCTCGCTGGTGATGGTCCTGTTCGGCGTGCCGCTCACGGTCGCCCTGGCCACCGCCGGGCTGGCCCAGCTGCTCGCCGGCGAGCTGGTGCTGGGCAAGCACGGGTCGCTGCGGGCCGATCTGCTGCGCGGGCTCTCGTGGCGGCGGGCCTTCGAGGGGTACCGCTCCAGCCGCCACCTCTTCGGCTACTCCCTCGGCGAGCTGTACGTCGCCCGCTTCGGCACGCTCGTGCTGTCCGTGGCCGCCAGCCCGGCCGTCATGGGCAGCTTCGGCGCGATCGTGACCGCCTATCAGGCCATCGGCGGCGTCGTGCAGTCCGCGCTGCAGGTGCCGATGGTGGCGCGGGCCCGCAGCCGGCTCGGCATCGAGCAGACGGCCCACCCGGCCGGCTTCTCGGTCGCGGTGGCCCTGGCGTGCGCGGTGCCGATGGCGGCGGCGGTCGCGATCCTGGCCCCGTTCCTGACCGACACCGTGCTGTCGCTGCCCCAGCGCGAGGCCTCCACCTGGCTGGCCGTGTTCATGCTGGCCCTGCCGTGCCTGGCGGTGACCCGGGCCGTGCTGTTCAACTGGATCGGCGACGGGCACTACAGCCGGGCCACGAAGGCCATCGGCATCGTCGCCGGCCTGCTCACGGTGGCGGTGGCCGTGGCGGTACCGCTCTGGGGCCCGCTCGGCACCGCGGGCGCGACCGCCGCCGCCGAGGCCGCGGCGCTGGCCGTGATCCTCGCCGTGATGGCCCGGCGCCGCGCCGCCTGAGGGGCTTGCGGCTGCTTGCATGTCAGTCGCCAGTAGTGCTCAGTAGTCGACTATAGTTGTCAGTGTGAACTTGAAGGAATGGGCAGCGGCCACGGGTATCTCGTACGCGACAGCACGTCGGCGTTACGAGTCCGGAACGCTGCCCGTTCCCGCGTACCGTCTTGGCAGGCTGATCATGGTGGGCGAGCCGCTGACCGGCGCGACCACCGGTATCGGACAGACCGTGGTGTATGCCCGAGTGTCCTCGGCAGACCAGAAGCCGGACCTGGACCGGCAGGTCGCCCGGGTGACCGTCTGGGTCACCGGCCAGAAACTCGCCGTGGATCGGGTGGTGACCGAGGTCGGGTCAGCGCTCAACGGGCACCGCAAGAAGTTCCTCGCCCTGCTGCGCGACCCGGCGGTGTCGACCATCGTGGTCGAGCACCGTGACCGGTTCGCCCGCTTCGGCGCCGAGTACGTCGAAGCCGCCTTGGCGGCGCAGGGCCGTCGCCTGCTCGTGGTCGATCCGGCCGAGGTCGATGACGACCTGGTCCGCGACGTGACCGAGATCCTGACGTCGTTGTGCGCCCGGCTCTACGGCCGCCAGGCCGCGGCCAGCCGGGCACGCCGGGCCGTCGAAGCGGCAGCCGAGGACCCGACGTGAAGACGATCCAGGCGTACCGATTCGCGCTCGACCTCACCCCGAGCCAGGAACGCGACGTGCTGGCGCATACCGGAGCTGCCCGGGTTGCACACAACTGGGCACTCGCGAAGGTCAAGGCGGTGATGGAGCAGCGCACGGCCGAACGCTCGTACGGTGTGCCGGACGAACTGTTGACGCCGGTCGCTGTCGTGGTCGCTTGCCGGGCTGCGTAAGGCGTGGAACGCCGCGAAGTCCGATGCTGCGCCGTGGTGGACCGAGGTGTCCAAAGAAGCGTTCAACACCGGCCTGGACGCCCTCGCGCGCGGCTTGAAGAACTGGGCCGACTCCCGCAGCGGCAAGCGCGCCGGACGGCCGGTCGGTTTTCCCCGGTTCAAGTCCCGTCGGCGCACCACACCCAGCGTGCGGTTCACGACCGGCGCGATCCGGGTCGAGCCGGACCGGATGCATGTGGTCCTGCCCCGGCTGGGTCGGCTGAAGCTGCACGAGTCCGCCCGCAAACTCGCCCGTCGCCTCGACAATGGCACCGCCCGGATCATGTCCGCCACGGCGCGTGCTGTGAGGCGTGCGGTCTGGTCATCGACCGGGACCGCAACGCCGCCCTGAACCTAGCCGCGCTCGCGGCTGAACTCGACACCGCCAGGAGTGGCCCGGCGGCTGGACGTGGAGCCGACCAGAAGACCCGCGTACGCGGGCAGGTGGCTGCGAAACGTCAACCCGGCACGGCATCAGCCGGTCAGACCGGGACCGTCCCGCCGCAAGGCAGGACTACTGATACGGCGTGTATGTTCCCCGCGTGAAGACGAAGATCGTCATCGGTGTCGCCGTCGCGCTGGTGCTTTCCTGCTGCGGTTTCGCGCTGTACCGCCACTTCGCCCCGAACCACCACGCGTCCGGCGACAAGGGCTGCTACGGGACCACGGTCGAGATCGACCAGCTCGCGCCCGCCCCGTGCCGCGACCCGCACGAGGCCGAGATCATCGACTTCTTCTACGCCGACGGCGCCGAGAAGGGCTGCCACGAATCGGCCGAGGAGTTCCTCGGCGGCCCGCTCGCCGACGCGCGGGTGCAGCTGCAGCGGCTGCGGTACGTCCGCGAGGACTTCACCTCGCTCGCCTGCGCACTCGTCGTCGTCAGCGACTCCGAGGACTCGGCCACCCAGTACACCGGCAGCCTGCACGGGGCGATGTCCGGCGACCGCCCGCTGGCGATCACCTGCGGCCGCTACTACGACGAGGGCCGGCTGCAGTACAAGACCTGCGGGGAGCCGCACTCGGCCGAGTACGTGGGCGCGGTCGTCGACGGCGGGGACCACGAGGCGAGCTGCCGCCAGGCGGCAGCGGCCTATCTGGGGCAGCCGGTGGACGAGTTCGCCGCCCGGCGGGACCTGCGCTCGTACGCGCTCGCCAGCCCGCGCGACGGCCGCACCGGCTGCGTCGTGGCCGCGGCGTCGGGGCACGACGACCTGAAGGCGTCGCTCAAGGAGAAGGGAGCCGCGCCGCTGCCGGCTTGAGCCGACCGTCAGGCCGCTCGGGTCCCGAAGGAGCCGATGTAGGCCAGCGCCGCGTTCATGGCCGCCCGCAGCGGCCCGGAGCTGCGCATGGTGTGGCTCAGCAGGTTCCCGCCCTCCAGCGCGGCCAGCAGCGTCAGCGCGACCGAGCCCGACGAGATCGCCGACGTCGTGCGCAGCACGCTGCCGGGCTGACCGCCGCTCGAGTTTCCCGGCGCCGCGGGACAGTCGTCACTACCTCCGGGACGTCCCGCGGCGGGACGCTCCCTGCGACCCCGCCGACCGGGCGGGCGATCGCAGGGAGCGAGACGATGCGTACTTCCCTCTGGCACCGCGGCGCGGGCGTCGCCTGCCTGCTGCTGGCCCCGCTCGGCCAGCTCATCCAGTTCCTGGTCAGCCCGGTCGGGCCGGGCGACTCCGCCGCCGGGCAGGTGGCCGCCGCGGCCGCGCACACCGGGGCGATGCGCCTCGCCGTCGTGCTCGACCTGCCGATCCTGCTCGTCCTGCCCGCGGTCCTGTACGCCGGGCTGGTCGCCGGCCGGTCGCGCCTGGCCACGGCCGGCACCGCGCTGACGTTCGGCACCGCGCTCGGGGCCGGGTACCTGCTGGGCCAGGACATCGTGGTCCAGGTCGCGGCCGGGCAGGCCGACCGGGACGGGGCCGTCGCGCTGGTCGAGGGGTACGCGACAAGCGGCGTGCTGACCGGGCTCGTGGCGCTCTACCTGGTCGGGCACGTGGTCGGCTTCATCCTGCTCGGCATCGCGCTGATCCGGTCCCGGGCGGTGCCGGCCTGGGCCGGGGTCGCGCTGTGCGTCTGGCCGCTGGCCGAGATGGGCGGCCAGGCGACCGGGGTCCGGGTCGTCGCGGCGGCCGGGTTCGTACTGCTGCTGGCCGGCTTCGCCGCGTGCGCGGTGCGCCTGGTCCGGGGCGGGCGGCCCGCCGGGTCGGACCGCGCGGCCGAGCCGGTCGGCGCGATCGGCTGAGCGCGTGCGGCGACCGCCCGGTCCGGGGCGGGCGGCCCGCCGGGTCGGACCGGTTGCCCGAGCCGGTCGGCTGAGCCGGGCCACCGCCGGCGCCGCGAGAATCGAAGGGAAGATGACGCGACCGAACGCCGCCGCCGTGGCCCGCACCGCCGTCGCCGTCGCCGCCGCGCTGACGGTGGTGGCGACGGTGCTCGCGGTGGGCTACCGGCGCGACCCGGCCGGGCTGGGACTGGCCGCACTGGTGCTGCTGTTCCTGTCGGTGCCCCTGGTCGGGGCGGCGGTGGTGCGCGGCGAGCCCGGCAACCCGGTCGGCTGGACCCTGCTCGCCTGCGGGGTGAGCGTGCCGCTGGCCGTCGGCGCCTTCGTGTACTCGCACGCCCGGTACACCCCGCTGGCCGGCTGGCTCGACGGCTGGCCCTGGACCCCCGCCCTGACCCTGGTACCGGTGCTGGGCGTGCTGCTGTTCCCCGACGGGCGGTTGCCGTCGCGACGCTGGCGGCCGGTGCTCTGGCTGGCCCTGGCGGTGCTGGCCGCGCAGCTGCTCAACGAGCTGTTCGCGCCGCACCTGCTCGACCACCCGCAGCGGGCCAACCCCACCGCGCTGCCCGGCCCGGCCGGTGCCGTCGCCGACGCGCTGGGCGCGAGCATCGTGCTCGTCCCGCCGCTGGCGACCCTGAACGCGTGGGCGGTACAACGTCGGCCGCGCACGCCGGCGCTGCGCCTGCTGACCCCGGCGGCCTGGCTGATCGCGGCCTCCTGGTGGGCCTGCGGCGTGGCGGTCGTGGCGACCGGCGACAGCAACGACGCGCTCGGCGCCGAGCTGTCCGGGCTGGTGGTGCTGGCGGTCACGGCCTGGCTGGCGATCCGGCGCCACGGGTTGTACGACGTGCGCAAGGTCGTCAACCGCGCGCTGGTGTACACGGGGCTCAGCCTGGCCGTGCTCGCCGTCTACCTGGCCGTGGCCGCCGGGGCCCGGGCGCTCGGCGCGCCGGTGCTCAGCGGGCCGGTCGCGGCGGTGGCGACGCTGCTCGCCGCGCTGCCGCTGCGGGAGGCGCTGCAGCGGCTGGCCAACCGGATCAGCTACGGCGACCGCGACGACCCGTACGCGGCGCTGGTCCGGCTCGGCCACCGGCTCGAGGACGCGGCCGCCGCCGACGAGGTGCTGCCCGGGGTGGCCCGGACGGTCCGCGAGGCACTGCGGCTGCCGTACGTGGCGATCGACCTCGGCCCGGCGCGGGTGGACAGCGGCACGCCGACGGTCTGCGACGAGTACCCGCTGACGTTCGCGGGCGAGACGATCGGAGCGCTGCGCGCGGGCCGCCGCGAGCCGGACCAGCCCTTCACGCCGGCCGAGGCGCGGCTGCTGGCCGGCCTCGCGGGCCAGGTCGCCGCGGCCGGGCACGCCGTGTCGCTGACCCGGGACCTGCGCCGCTCGCGGGAGCGCCTGGTGAGCGCGACGGAGGAGGAGCGCCGCCGCATCCGCCGCGACCTGCACGACGGTCTCGGCCCGGGACTGGCCGGCGTCGTGCTGGGGCTGCGGCGGGCCCGGCGCGACATCGCCACCGACCCGGCCGCGGTGGCCGACCGGCTCGACGCGCTGACCGAGCAGGTGCAGCTGGCCGTGGGCGAGGTGCGGCGGCTGGTGTACGGGCTACGGCCCCCCGCGCTCGACGAGCTCGGCCTGGTCGGCGCGCTGCGCGAGCAGGGTCTGGGCCTAGGGGACTTCGACGTGGCGGGGCCGCCGGGCGCGCTCGCGCTGCCGGCCGCGGTCGAGGTGGCGGCGTACCGCATCGCGCTGGAGGCGATGACGAACGTGGCCCGGCACGCCGGCGCCGGGCGGGCGAGCGTGCGCATCACCCTGGACGGCGCGCTGACCGTGGAGGTGGCCGACGAGGGCGTGGGCCTGCCGGACGGGTACCGCGCCGGGGTGGGCATCGCCTCGATGCGCGAACGGGCCGCCGAGCTCGGCGGCGACTGCACCGTCACCGCCGCCGGTCCGCACGGCACGGTCGTGCGGGCCTGTCTGCCGCTGGAGCCCTCATGAGCATCCGTGTCGTGGTCGCCGACGACCATCCCGTGTTCCGCAACGGGCTGCGGATCCTCGTCGAGGAGAGCCCGGGCCTGACCTACGCGGGCGAGGCGGCCGACGGGCGCCAGGCGGTCGAGGTGTGCGCCGCGGCCGAGCCGGACGTGGTGCTCATGGACATCCGTATGCCCGAGGTCAGCGGCATCGACGCCACCCGCCGGATCCTGGCCGCGCGGCCGCAGACCGCGGTGCTCATGCTCACCATGCTGGAGGACGACACGTCCGTCTTCGCCGCGATGCGGGCCGGCGCGCGCGGGTACATCCTCAAGGGCGCCGACGAGGAGCAGATCCTGCGCGCGGTCACCGCCGTGGCGGCCGGCGAGGTCATCTTCGGCGCGGCCGTGGCGGCCCGGATGGCGGCGTTCTTCCAGGGCGGCCAGCGCTCGGCGGCCCCGGCCTTCCCGGCCCTGTCGGCGCGGGAGCACGACATCCTGGAGCTGATCGCCGGCGGCCTGTCCAACCCGGCCATCGCGCAGCGGCTCGCGCTGAGCGAGAAGACGGTGCGCAACAACGTGTCGAGCATCTTCGCCAAGCTGCGCGTCGCCGACCGGGCCGAGGCCATCGTCCGCGCCCGCGACGCCGGCCTCGGCCGGTAGCCGCACGGGCCGCGCGGCGCGCCCGGGCGGGACCCCCGGGCGCACCGGCCGGCCGGACGCTATCCGCCGGCCGTTAAGAAAACGTTGGTCCGCTGCTCAGCCAGGCCAGCATCGACGCCCAGTGCGCGGGCCCCGGCGTGTGGCCGGCGGCGGCGATGTCGACCTCGGCGGCGGGCAGGCGCGCGGCGATCAGCGGGGCGTCCGGGGCCGCCCGGCCCGGGTCGTCGGCGCCGGCCCAGATCAGCGTGCGGCAGGTAACCTCGCGCAGGCGGAAGCCCCACGGGCGGATGTCGGTGGCGAGCCAGTCGCCGGCCACGCCGGACGCGTCCGGGCCGAAGCCGGCGGCGGCGCGGGTCACGAACCGGCGGCCGCGGCCGGGCACGTGCCGCAGCGCCCAGGCCTGCCGGCGTTCCGCGCCGTGCACGGTGTGCAGCTCGCGGTCGGGGCCGGTGAAGCTCGCCGTCACCACGCCCGTGAGGCGGTGCGGGAAGCGGGCGCCGCAGGCCGCCGCGTAGGGGGCGCCGCCGGAGAAGCCGAGCACGCCGAAGCGCTCGATGCCCAGCGAGTCCATCAGGGCGGCGATGCCGTCGGCGACGCCGAGCAGGGTCGGGCGGCGGGACGGGGCCGAGCCGCGGTACCCGGGCCGCTCGACGCGGATCAGGCGCGCGCCGGACGCGGGTGGGTGGTCGTCCGCGGAGCCCGGGGTGCCGTGCAGGAACACCACCGGGGGTCCAGCCGGGTCGCCGTGCCCGGTCCACGCGAGTTCGTCCGGCACGCGGGCCACAATAGCCGTGCTGTGTAGGCTGCGGGGACCATGGAGCCCTTAGTTCTGCCGCCCTGTGAGCCCGGCGGCCAAGACCCGCGCGAGGTGGCCGCGTCCGTCGAGGCGTGGGCCGCCGCGCCTGCGCTGGCCGAGCTGGTCGCCGAGTTCGGGGGGACGCCGAGCGCCGACCTGGACGCGCTGGCCGGGTTCTGCGCGGTCTGGGACTACCGCGGCGGCGTCAAGGAGCGCTTCGACACCGAACGGATCGACTTCGAGTCGGACCGGGACCGGCGGATCCGCGAGCTCATGCACGCGCTCGGGATGGGTGGGCCGCCCGCGCCCGCGCACCGGCGCTACGACCACGTGCTCGTGCTCGGCGGCGGCATCCGGGTCGCGCTCGGCCGCACCGACTACACCGCCCGCCTGCTCGCGGACGGGCTCGCCACGACCACCCTCACCGGGCTCGGCAGCCAGCGGTGGCGCGACGACCGCGAGTTCCGCGAGGGCGCGCGGCTCGGGCTCGGGCCGGTCGACACCGAGGCCGACATGATGGCCGCGGCGTTCCGGAAGTTCCTGCACCTGGGCGAGGCCCGGGCCGTGAACGAGTGGCACCGCGAGTGGGACGGCGACATCCACGTGCTCGCCGCGCCGTCGACCCGGCCGCCGCTGCGTGCCAACACCGCCGACACGCTCACCGGCTGGGCCGAGATCGTGCGGACGCCGGCGAAGACGGATCGCGTGCTGCTGGTGACCAACGCGCCCTACGTGCGCCATCAGCACTGCGACGCGATCCGGCTGCTCGGCTCGCGGTACGGCTGCGGCATCGAAACCATCGGCTTCGACGACGCCGCGATGGCGGACTGGGGCCGGCCGCTGAGCACCACCGAGCTGCTGCAGGAGGTGCGCTCGTCGATCCTGGCGATGCGCAACCTGCACCGCCACGCTCAGGACAGCGCGGCGACCACCGCCCGGTAGGCGTCGTAGTACGGGAAGTTCATCTCGACCACCAGGAACAGGTTGGTGGCGATGACGGCCGAGGCGAGCGCGAGCAGCGTCCGGCGCACCGCGGTGTCGCCGAGGCTCAACCGACAGGGCGGCCCGCTCGGCCAGACCCCGATCATCGCCGCGGTGACCGGCACCGACCCCGACGCGGCGCCGGCGGCGGCCCGGCTGCGCGTGGTCGGCGAGCTGCTGGCCCGCGGCGCCGACCCGGACCGGCCGGAGCGCCACCCGATGGCCGTGGACGCGGTCATCCGCGCCGCCGTGCTGAACCACTTCGCGTGCCTGCGCGCGATCGCCGCGCACATGCCGCCGGTCGCCTTCGCGGCGGCGCTGAACGAGCGCCCGGCGATCAACGGCCAGACGGCCCTGGACGACACCGTGCACCGGGCCCTGACCGCCCCACCGTCCACCTTGGACAGCCACTCGAGCAGATCCGGTGGCTCATCGGGCACGGCGCCCGCGCGGGCGTCCCCGACCACACCGGCGTGACGCCGCTCGGCCGCGCTACGGCCGCACTGGGCGACCCGGTCCTGAAGGCGCACGCCGAGGCGGTCCTGGCGGCGCTGGCTCACTACAGTTCGTAATCGGGACGACGGGGAGAGGGCCGGTTCCGATAGCATCACGCCCGTGTCGAGTGCAGACACGAGGCGGTCGACGGGTCCGTCGGGGATGCGTGTAAGTTGCCGGATCGTACGGGAACGAACGACGCCGGGGGGCGAACGCGTCGTACCGGAACGAGCGGTGCATTTCGGCATGTGCGCAACGGGCTTGTCGTACGGGTTCGAACGATGCGTCCGGTACATGCACATTTGTCGGCCGAACGCGGCCCAGCACCGGCGCGTGTGACTGCGGCGCGCTGGGTATGGGGCACGGGCCGTTCGGAGGCGCTGGTGACGCACCGCCGTGCGACGACTGGGCACGAGGACCTTCGGAGGGCGCAATGTACCGCTGGGAGATCTGGACCGACGGGCCGTCCCGCTTACTCACGGCGGCCGAGGGGTCCGGCCGCCTGATCACGACCATGCGCGCGCTGTCCGCCGCGTTCCCGGGTGAGGCCGACACCGTGCGGATGAGCCCCGGCGGCGATCGGCTTCCCATCGGTACCGACGCGGATGACGACACCGCCGAAGCCCTGCGCCAGGAGCTCGAGGCGGGCGGCAACACCGGCGTCGAGGCGCTCAGCCTCGGCCGCGGACGCCTGTGGGTGACGTGGCGCGACCCCGGCCCGGGGCGGCCCGGCACGCGCGCGGAGCTGCAGGTGGGGACCAAGCCGCTGATGAACCCGGCGCTGGAGGAGCGGCTGCCCGAGCTGGCCGCGCTCGTCGCCGAGCTCGGCCGCGTGTGGGAGGCCGACTACGCCTGGATCGACATCGTGCACGTGCGCCAGGACTGGAACCGGTGGCGGCGGGGCCTGCCGGTGTTCTCCCTCGCCACTTGGCTCCGCGACTCCGCCGCCCGGGTCGACGTCGACGGGCTCGACGTCGACGCCACCGACACCGGCGGCGGGCGCCTCGTCGTCCTGCGGCTGCCCCCGGCCGCGGTCGGCAACGACGAGGAGGGTTCGGTGAGCGGCGGGCGGGCCCTGGTCCGCGCCCTGGCCGCCCGCACGGTGCTCGCCGACGGCCGCCCGCTGCTGGCGGCGAACCCGGCCCTCGCGGGCTGACCGCCGCGCCGGCCTGCGGCGATGGCCCGTATGCTGTGACCATGGTCGATGCCACGTCCTGTATGGACACCATTGTCGGCATCGTGCGCAAGGTGACCCCGCCCGATGCCGTGCGGTCGGTGCTGCTCGCCGAGGTCGACGACCACTACACCGGCACACGCATGGAGTTCCACTCCGCGACGGGCCCCCTGGACAGCAGCGGGTGGGTGGCGTTCGCCGACCCGTGGACCGAGGAGCTCAGCGACACCCTCCTCGCGCTGCGCGCCGTGATGATGGCCGAGGGCAGCCCGTCCCGGTTCGGGCTGATCTTCACCGTGCAGGGGGACGGCGGCTTCGACGTCAGCGTGACGTACGAGATGCCTCCGGATCTTCCGTGGATCCACTGACTCCACCGACGTCACCGGCGCCTTCGCCGAAGAAGGCGGCGATCGGCTCGACGACCCGGCCGGGCGCCCGGTTGAGCCCGTCGTGCCCGCTGCGGGGGATGGGCAGCACGCGCGCGTCCGGGATCGCCGCGGCGAGGGCCGCGTTGAGCGGCGCGTAGTACTGTGGCCCGGCGGCCCCGTACGCGAGCAGCACCCGGGCCCGGACGCCGGCCCAGAGCTCGGCGGGCCCCTCGGCGAGCCGGATCTGGTGCGACTCGTCGAGCGTCGAGGCGAGGAGCCCGCCCATCATCCGGCCGATCGGCGTGCGCAGGAACACCCGGCACATCGCGATCTGCACCGCGAGCGGCAGCCGGGCGGCCGCGGAGTGGGTGTTGATCCCGGCGCTGGTGAGCGCCATCGCGCGCGGGATGTCCCCGGCCGCGGCCGCCGCCCGCGCGTCGTCGAGCCACCCGCCCGGGAAGATCCCCTCGACCCCGACGGCGGCATCGTACAGCGCGAGCCGCTCGATCGGCAGCCGGAGCGCCGCCTGGAGCGCGATGAACCCGCCGGAGCTGTGCCCGATGACGTTGCCCGCGCCGGTGTGCGCGAGCACGGCCCCGAGGTCGTCGATGTCCTGTTCGAACGTATAGGGCTCGCGGCGGGGCCCGGCGTCCTCGCGCCCGCGCCGGTTGTAGAGGTGCACGGCGAACCGGTCGGCGAGCTGGTTCGCGAGCCGCCGGTAGATCCCGATGGTGACCCCGCCCCCGTGCACCACGACGATGCCGGGCCCGCTGCCGACGCTGTGCACGACGATGTCCGCCCCGTCGGGCGCCGCAATCCGCTGCTCCATGCCTCTCTCCTCCCGGGCCAAACTGCGAACGACGTTTGCAGTTTAACACAACCGTCGAGCCGGAGGACGGGCCGGCGAGCGCTACTTCTTCCTGCCCTTCTTGGGCTTCTTCCGCTGCGCCGGCACGGACCCGCCCATCGCCCTGATCATGGCGATGCGGTCCTCGGTGAACAGCCGCGTGCGGGGATGGTCCGGGCCCAGAACGCTCCGGGCGCGGGAGCAGACGTCCTCCATGGCCGTTCGCGCCGCGAAGCTGTTGCCGGTGCTGAACAGGGCGGTGGCCAGACCGTGCGTGGAGTCCAGGGTGTCGGGGTGGTCGTCGCCCAGGATTCGGCGGCGGCGGTTCAGCGTGTCTCGATGCAGGTCGCGCGCGGCGGTGACCTCGCCCAGGGCGTGCAGGTTGTAGGCGAGGGCGCCGGCGGAGCGCAGGGTGTCGGGGTGGTCGTCGCCCAGCAGCCGGCGGCGCCGGCCGAGGGTGTCCTGGTTCAGGTCGCGGGCGGCGGCGTCGTCGCCCAGGTTCTGGAGGTTGAGGGCGAGGTTCTGGGCCGAGTGCAGGGTGTCGCGGTGGTCGTCGCCCAGCAGGACGCGGCGGCGGCTCAGGGTGTCCCGGTCCAGGTCGCGGGCGGCGGCGTAGTCCCCGAGGGCCTGGAGACTGACGGCGAAGTCCTGGGCCGAGCGCAGCGTGTCGGGGTGCTCGTCCCCCAGGAGCCGCCGGCGCCGGGTCAGCGTGTCCTCGATGATCGGGTGGGCCTCGTGGATCTCGCCCAGCGCGTGCCGGGCATGGGCGTACTCGGTGATCGCCTGCAGGGTGTGGACGTTGTCGGGTCCGAAACGCTCGTGCCAGCTCGTTCTCAAGTGGTCGGCGAGCTGCAGCGCGGCACGGGTCTCGGCCCGGCGCAGGAGGTAGAGCACCAGGGTCGTGCCCACCGTCCGCAGGTCGCGGTTCCCGGTGGTGGCCGGGTCCGCCGCGATGATGTGCGGGGCCAGCGTCGCCCAGGTCGGCCAGGCGTCGGGCGAGTCGGCGTCCCGCGGTGTCGCCTCCACCAGCAGCGCCGCCGCCTGGGCCGGCAGGACGTCGAGCTGCGCGTCGTCCATGCGGTTGCGCAGGATCGCCTGGATCAGGCGGTGCAGCTGAACGCCCTGGTTGCCGGTGGTCGCCAGGCCGTGGTCGCCGATGGCCTTCACCAGCTGGTAGAACTCGATCGCGTTGCCGGCGGCGTCGCGCAGCGGGGGTGGCAGCGTCGTCGCGGCGGTGGTGAACAGTGACGTCGGGATGGGCTCCGGGCCCAGGACCGCGCACAGGTTCAGCAGCTGGGCCGCCGCCTCGCTGTGGGCGGTCAGACGGTCCGCGGCCAGGTTGATCGAGGCGGCCAGCGGGGTCGAGTAGCGCGCGGAGTGGCCGCTGTCCAGGAGCTGGCTCGTGTGGGTGCCGAGCAGCCGCAGGTACTCGTCGACGGGCATGCCCGTGTCGGACATGAAGGTCGCCGCCGAGGCCACCGCCAGGGGCAGGTCGCCGAGCCGGTCGGCCAGGCGGTCGGCGTCCTCCTCGCGCAGCGAGTCGATGCGCCGCCGCAGCAGGGTGGTGGACTCGGAGCGTTCGAAGAAGCCGACGTCGACCGGCGCGGCCAGCTCGTCCCAGCCCAGGGCGCGCGAGGTGATGATCACGTGGCCGCCGCGGGCCGGGAGCCACGTCTCCAGGGCCTGCGGGGCCTCCGCGTTGTCGAAGATCAGCAGCCAGCGCTGGTCGCCGCGCATGGCGCGGTGGGTCGCCTCGACGGCTGCCGACGTCGCCGCGTCCGGGCCGATGAGGCCGGCGGCCAGCGCGGCCTGGGCCAGGAAGGTGCCGATGAGCTCGCCCTGCTCGGCCGGGATGAGCCACACGACGTCGTACTCGTCCGCGAACCGGTGCCCGTACTCGACCGCCAGCTGCGTCTTGCCCACACCGCCCATGCGCGCCTTCGCGCGGGTGACGACCCGCCCGCCGGTGGTGAGCAGCTCGCGCATCCGGCCGAGCGCGTCCTCCCGGCCGACGAAACCGTGGTTCTGGGCGGGCAGGTTCGACACGGGGCGCTCACGGGCCGGCGGCGGCTCGGAGGGCGGGGCGTCGGGTTCGTTGTAGTTGTGGACGACCAGCTGGACGCCCTTGCCGAGCACGGTCTGGCGGGCCCGGTCGGAGGCAGTGATCTCCTGGTGCGTCTCGCTCATCGCGCCGGCGCCACTCCTAGTCGAAGACGGTGAACGCCTCACCCTTCGGCAGTCAATGACGGAATGCAATCCCCCGACCGCGTGGGATCATGGCGGGCGTGGGCGAGCCGATCGAGATTGTCGAGTACCGCGCCGAGTGGGCGGACGAGTTCGCGCAGATCGGGGCGGCGCTGCGGCACGCACTCGGCGGCGTTGCGGTGCGGATCGACCACATCGGGTCCACCGCGGTGCCCGGGCTCGCCGCCAAGCCCGTGATCGACGTGCAGGTCTCGGTGGTCGCGCTCGAGCCCGTCGACCCGTTCCGGGAGCCGATCGAGCTTCTCGGGTACCGCTACCGCGCCGACAATCCCGAGCGCACCAAGCGGTACTTCCGCGAGCCGCCCGGCCGTCGCCGCACGCACATCCACGTCCGGGCGGCGGGCAGCTTCTCGCAGCAGTTCCCGCTGCTCTTCCGCGACTTCCTGCGCGTGCACCCGGACGCCGCGAGCGAGTACGCGGCGGTCAAGCGCGCGTGCGCGCAACGGTTCCGCGACGACCGGGCGGGCTACGTGGCGGCGAAGGGGGCGTTCGTCTGGGACATCGTCCGCCGCGCCGACGACTGGGCCCAGAGCGTCGGCTGGCGGGCGTGACGCGCCCGCCGGCCGGAGGCCGGTCACGTCCAGGGCGGGGTGCTCCGGTCGCCGGTCGGGTCGTTGCTCACGAACGCCTGCCACGGCGCCCCCGCTCGGGCAGCGGGTGCCCGCGACGCCGCCGTTGGTGGTGACGGGCCGGCGGTGAAGCCAGGCGGCACCCCTGAGGGCGTCCCAGCCCGTGCCTTCGCGTGGAACAGCGAGCGCATGCAAAAGAGGAGCGCCCTGCGCTCCTCCACTCACAACGTATACCGCAGGTGGGGGCTTGCGGCAAGACCCCGGTGGCGGCGCAGAATCGTCGGCCTTGCACCAATTCGTGGGGGGACCGCGCACATGCCATCAGTGACCGCCGGTGTTTTCGACCTTTCCGAAAACCTTGCGAAAGACGACCCGGGCCTCATCGCCGGGGACGAAAAACATTTCGCGGCCATCGCGGCGCGCCTGGAGCAGGTGACCGCCGAGCTGTCCGCGCGCCTCGACGAGGAGCGCCGGGCGCCCGCCGGGATCGGGCAGGCGGCCATGGACCGCGACCAGGAGGTGTACCGCCTCACCGCCCGCCTGCGCACGCTGCGCCGCTACCGCCTCGACCTGTGCCTGGGCCGGATGGTCGGCGCGGACGGGTCCGAGCCGGTGTACGTCGGGCGTCTCGGCCTCACCGGCGCCGACGGGCGCCGGCTGCTGCTCGACTGGCGCTCCCCGGCCGCGGAGCCGTTCTTCGGCGCGACCCACGCCAACCCGAGTGGCCTGGCCAGTCGCCGCCGCTACCGCTGGACCCGCGGCCGGATCACCGACTACTGGGACGAGGTGTTCACCGAGGACGGCTTCGAGGGCCACGCCGCCCTCGACGACCAGTCGGCGTTCATCGCCAGCCTCGCCGGCGACCGCTCGGCCCGCATGCGCGACGTGCTCGGCACCATCCAGGCCGACCAGGACGCCATCATCCGGGCCGGCTCGGCCGGGGCGCTCGTCGTCGACGGCGGGCCGGGCACGGGCAAGACCGTCGTCGCGCTGCACCGCACCGCGTACCTTCTGCACTCCGACCCGCGGCTGGGCCACCGCCACGGCGGCGTGCTCTTCGTCGGGCCGCACCAGCCGTACCTCGCCTACGTCTCCGACGTGCTGCCGAGCCTCGGCGAGGAGGGCGTGCGGACGTGCACGCTGCGCGACCTGGTCGCCGAGGGCGCCGCGGCCGCGGCCGAGCCGGACCCGGAGGTGGCCCGGCTCAAGTCCTCGGCCCGGATGGTGGCGGCGATCGAGGCGGCGGTGCGCTTCTACGAGCGGCCGCCCACGACGACGACGCTCGTGCCGGCCGAGGACGCCGACCTGCGCCTCACCCCCGAGGTCTGGGCCGAGGCGTTCGCGGCGGCCGAGCCCGGCGTCGCGCACAACGAGGCGCGCGACCCGGTCTGGGCGGAGCTGGTGGAGATCCTGGCCGACCGGCACGACGTGGACCCGCGGGAGCTGCGGCGCAACCGGGAGCTGGCGGCGGCGTTCGGCCGCGCGTGGCCCCTGCTCGAGGCGTCCGACCTGGTGGGGGACCTGTTCACGGTACCGGCGTATCTGCGCAAATGCGCGCCGTGGCTGAGCGGCGAGGAGGTACACCGGCTGCAGCGATCGGACCCGTCGGCGTGGACGGTGCCGGACCTGCCGCTGCTCGACGCGGCCCGGCAGCGCCTGGGCGACCCGGAGGCGGTGCGGCGCCGGCACCGCCAGGTCGCCGAGGCCGCCGCCGAGCGCGAGCGGATGCACCGGGTCGTGGACGACATCGCGGCCGTCGCCGACGACGAGTACGGTGCCGGGCTGGTCTCGATGCTGCGCGTCGAGGACTTCCACGACGCCCTCGTCGACACCGCGGCGCTGACACGGGTGGAGCCGGACGCGCTGGCCGGCCCGTTCGCGCACATCGTGGTCGACGAGGCGCAGGAGCTGACCGACGCCGAGTGGCAGATGCTGCTGCTGCGCTGCCCGTCGCGCAGCTTCACCATCGTCGGCGACCGCGCCCAGGCCCGGCAGGGGTTCGCCGAGTCGTGGCGGGAGCGGCTCGAGCGGGTCGGCCTGGACCGGATCGAGCTGGCCGCGCTGACCGTCAACTACCGCACACCGGCCGAGATCATGGCCGAGGCCGAGCCGGTCATCCGGGCCGCCCTGCCCGACGCGAACGTGCCCACGTCGATCCGCCACGGCGCCCCGGTGGTGCACGGCCCCACGACTGTGCTGCGCACCATCGTGGATACGTGGCTGGCCGAGCACGCCGAGGGCGTCGCGTGCGTCATCGGCGATCCGTCGTTCCCGGCGACCGCGCGGGTGCGGTCGCTGACGCCGCAGCTGGCGAAGGGCCTCGAGTTCGACCTGGTGGTGCTCGTGAGCGAAGGTGTGGAGGGCGCGGTCGACCGGTACGTGGCGATGACCCGCGCCACCCGGCAGCTGGTCATCCTGTCGGGCGGAGATTTTTCCGGGAGCATGCAACCTGGCGGGGGTCCGCGGTCGTGAGTAGCGCATGACGGATCGGGACACAGCGTTCGCCGAGTACTTTGCCGCGCGTTCGGACGCGATGCGCGGCACGGCGTTCCTGCTGTGCGGGGACTGGCACCGGGCCGAGGACCTCACCCAGGCGGCGTTCACGAAGCTGTACCTCGCCTGGCACCGGGTCTCGCGGCACGAGGTGCTCGACGGGTACGTGCGCCGCACGCTGGTGCGGACGTACCTCGACGAGCGGCGGCTCGGCTGGTGGCGGCGCGTGCGCACGAGCGACACGCCGCCGGAGCCGGCCGTCGTGGACACCGGGCCCGAGGAGCGGGTCGCGGTCCTCGCCGCCCTGACCTCGGTACCGCCACGGCAGCGCGCCGTGCTGGTGCTGCGGTACTGGGAGGACCTCTCCGTCGACGAGACCGCCGAGCTGCTCGGATGCTCGGCGGGCACGGTGAAGAGCCAGGCCGCGCGGGGACTGCAGACCCTGCGCGCCCAGCTGAGCCCGACGTTCACCACCGACTGAGGAAGAGCGCGAACAATCATGGACGAACAGGACTTCCGGGCCTCGCTGCGCGACGCCCTCGACCACAGCACCGTGCCGCCGAGCATGTCGCCGGATGGCGCTCTGCAGGCCGGCCGCCGCGCGGCGCGAGTGCGGATGCTCGCCACCGGGGCCGCCGGGGCGGGTCTGCTCGCAGCCTTCACGGCCCTCGGGCTGGTGGTGGCGACCACCGGCTCGGGCGCCCAGCAGGCGGCCGGCCCCGGCACGCCGAGCGTGGCCGCGCCCCCCGGCAGCGGCACGCCCACCGTGGCGCCCGGGGTGCCGGGCGGCGCGAACGGCAGCGAGACCAAGCCGGTGTGGCCGACCGGCCCCGACGGCTCGCCGCAGAGCGACCGCACGGCCCGCGCCGGCAAGAAGGCCGACGCCGCGGTGGCGCTGGCGAAGCACGTGTCGGAGCTGCTGCCCGCCGGGTACACGGCGGTCGCGAGCGCCGAGACCAACCTCGTCCAGGCCCAGTTCGAGGACAAGGTCGGCGGGAAGGACGCGTGGAGCTACCTCGTCGCCACCGAGATCCGCAAGGGTGACGCGGCCGGGCAGCTGATCGTGGAGGTGTACGAGCCGGGCCTGCGCACCGGCGCGACCCCGTGCGACCTCAAGTTCTGGTCGGCGGCGGCCAGCTGCCGGATCGTGTCGAGCGGCGGCAAGAGCGTCGCGGTGGCGACCGGCGGCGAGCGGGACGACCGGATCGCCAACTGGTCGGCGTACCAGTACCCGGACGGCACCGTCGTGTTCGTCGCGCAGTCCAAGTCCGGCAACTTCCTGCCCGGCAACTCCGCCCCGTCGCTTACCGTGCTGCCGTTCGACGACGAGAAGCTCGCCGCGCTCGCCCTCGACCCGGCGCTGCACATCGTCGCCTGACCCGAGGCCGGGCCGGGGTCCTCCCCGGCCCGGCTCACAGGGCCTGGTCGATGTGCGCGGCGAGCTCGGCGGTGCCCTGGCGCAGGGTGCTGCCCGACGGGGTGTCGAAGAGCAGGCGGTGACAGCCGTCGAGCTCGGCGTACACCTCGCCGCCCCGCCCGTCGGGGCCCCGGAACAGGGCGAACCGGCTCGCGTGGGTGGTGCACGGCCCGGGCGTGGCGCCGGCCGTGAGCAGTTCGGCGCGCAACGCCGTCCAGCGCTGGTCGGGCAGGGGGCCGCCGCGCTCGAAGTCGCCGCCCGGCTTGCCGCTGCCCTGTTCGGACGGCGGCACACGGTACAGGCACAGGCGCATCGGGCCCGGCGGCGCGTCGGCCGGGCGGTCGGCGGGCGCGTCGCCCGGCATCGCGGTGACCGCGCCGACCATGTCGGCCCAGCGCTGCTCGCACCCGCTGCTCGCCGCGGCCGAGGACTTCGTCTCCCCGAGCACCGTCGTGTGCACGGTCGTCAACGCCAGATGCTCTACCGCATCCCGGACCTCGATCCGCAGCTTGCCGCACGCGTCCCCGGCGATGCCCGGCCGCAGCCATCGCCCGGCCGCGTCGAGCACGGCGAACCACACGACGCCCGGCAGGTCGGCGGTGCACGCCTCGGCGGTGCGGGGCAGGTCCGGCAGGCGCAGCGCCCGGCTGAGGGCTTCGACATCGCTTCCGTGCTTCTCCAGCCGCACCATATCCTCGCCCCCGTCGGCGCGTGGCTGCGGGCCGGTCGCGCACACCACGACCGCGGTGGGCGCGAAGTCGGCGGGCAGGCGCGGGAAGCCGAGCGGCGCCGCGAAGTCGGGCCAGCCCGGGTCGGCCACCTGGTCGCACGACGTCCACGCGGGGTGGATCTCGGGCGCGCCGGTGGGCGGCGCCGCCACCGAGGCGCCCGGCGGACGGGCGCAGCCGGCGAGCACGGCGAGGGCAGTGACGAGGACCGCGGCGCTACGCATGCCCCTAGGACGGGGCCGGGCGCGCGGCGGTTCCCTCAGCCGAGCACGTCGAGGAAGTCCCGGGCCCAGCGGTCCACGTCGTGCGCGCGCACGCGCTCGCGCATCCGGCGCATCCGGGCGGTCAGCTCCTCCGGGCCGGTCGCGATCGCCGCGCCGATGCCGCGCTTGAGGTCGTCGACGTCGTACGGGTTGACGAGGAAGGCGTCGTCGAGCTCGCTCGCGGCGCCGGTGAACTCGCTGAGCACGAGCGCGCCGCCCTCGTCCCGGCGCGCGGCCACGTACTCCTTGGCCACCAGGTTCATCCCGTCGCGCAGCGGGGTGACGAGCATGATGTCGGCGGCGAGATACAGGGCGACGAGCTCGGCCCGGGTCCGCGACTGGAACAGGTAGTGCAGCGGCGCCCGGCCGACGTCGCCGAACTCGCCGTTGATCCGGCCCACCTCGCGCTCGACCCGCTCGCGCAGCTGCTGGTACTGCGCGACCCGCATCCGGCTCGGGGTGGCGACCTGCACCAGGACGGCCTCGTCGTTGCTGATGGTGCCGTCGGCGAGCAGCTCGCCGTAGGCCTCGATGCGCTGGTCGATGCCCTTGGTGTAGTCGAGGCGGTCGACGCCGAGCAGTAGTAGCCGGCGGTCGCCGCCGAGATCCTTGCGCAGCCGGGCGGCGTCCCGCTGGACCTCGGGATCGGCGGCGAGCTTCTCGATCTCGGCCACGTCGATCGAGATCGGAAACGCCCGGGCGGTGACCGTGCGCCCCTCGTACGCCACCCGCTCACCCTCGGGGTGCAGGCCGAGCAGCTGCGTGGTGAGGCGCAGGAAGTTCTGCGCGGCCAGCGGCTGCTGGAAGCCGACCAGGTCGGCGCCGAGCAGCCCGCGCACGAAATCGGTGCGCCGCGGCAGCTGCATGAACAGCTCGACCGGCGGGAACGGGATGTGCAGGAAGAACCCGATGCGCAGGTCGGGCCGGTCCCGGCGCAGCATCGCGGGCACGAGCAGCAGCTGGTAGTCGTGCACCCAGACCGTCGCCCCCTCGGCGGCGACGGACGCGGTCGCCTCGGCGAAGCGCCGGTTGACCGCCTCGTAGGCCACCCGCCATGCCCGCCGGTGCACCGGCGGCTCGACGGCGTCGTGGAACAGCGGCCAGATCGTCGAGTTGGACTGCCCCTCGTAGTAGTGGTCGACGTCCTCGCCGGAGAGCTCGACCGGTTGGATGTGCACGCCCTCGTGCTCGAACGGCTCGGGCCGCTCGCCGGGGTTGCCGGTCCAGCCCACCCAGGCCCCGCCGGAGCTGCGGGCGATGGGCTGGAGGGCGCTGACCAGCCCGCCGGGGCCCGCGTCCACCGGCAGCCGGTTGGCCACCACCACGAATTGGTTCACGGCTCCCTCTGTACCGCGTGGGCGCGTTCTGAAACGTGGGGGATCCCAGGCCTGGAAGAGCGGTCAGCGGCTGAGCGCGGCGAGCGAAAGCAGCAGGTGGACGGTCTCGGGGTACCAGATGTCCGAGTGCGCGCCCAGGGTGAGCGGGCCGCGGCGGAAGTACCACTGGGCGTCGACGTTCGTGAGCTTCTCGAACTGGGCGGCGGTGTAGTCCTCGGCGAGCGGGCGCAGCGCGATGGTGCGGGCACCCGGCGCGCCGGCCGCGCCCAGGCCGGGCCCGCCCTCCGGGAGCTGGTGCCAGGTCGACAGCGCCCGGTCGTGGGGTGAGACGGTCAGGGCGACCGGCCCGGCGATCGGGGCCGACTTGTCCACGAGCGTGCGGAAGCGGTGCTGGAAGACGTCCGGACGGGCGGCCATCTGCAGCCCCAGGAAGCTGTCGACGGCGAAGTCGTGCGCGGACGCCCACGGCCAGGCGAGGACGCGCTCCGGCGGGTCGGCGGCCTGGCGGATCGCCTCGCCCAGGAAGCGGCAGCCGAAGGAGTGCCCGACGCAGTGCAGGTACTGCCCGTCCGCCGTGCGCAGCGTGGACGGCCCGCGCGGGGCGGCGCGGACGTGGTCGAGGCGGCCGAGCAGCGCGGCGACGACGTGGGCCGCGTAGCCGCCGGTGGTCATCGCGTGCGCGCGGTCGCGGATTCGGCGGTACCCCGCCGTCGTCGGCAGGCTCTGCGAGGGCCACTGGACGGAGAAGAAGTACGGCCGGAAGTCCTCGAGCGCCGGGTAGCGGTCGGGCTGCTCGCGGTACAGCTGCCAGATCGCCGAGAACAGCCGGCGGGAGGCGGCGTCGGCCCGCGCGCGGCTGTTCTGCCAGCCGTGCACGAACACGAAGATGTCCGTCGTACGCGGCGGCAGGTCGACGAGGGCCTCCAGCAGCGCGCCCGCCCGGCCCACCGGCACCGGGCGGTCGTCGTGCAGCAGCGTGCCGCGCTCGTCGAGGCGGATGCGGTCGAACGCGTCGAAGTCGTCAGCCGGCGGCAGCGGCGTCCGCATCCTGTTCCTCTCGGCAGAAGTGCCCGTCGATGCCCTGGTACAGCATGTAGGTCAGCGCCAGCAGGTTGTGCTGCTCCTTGGCGAAGCCCCGAACCAGGTCGCGGGTGACCGTGGCGAACTGGACCGGCCGGTGGCCGGGCAGCACCCGCTCGAAGAAGTCCTGCGCGAACGCCCCGGCGAACGCGGTCGGGATGTTCACGACCGGCCCGATCACGGCGCCGGCGCCGCGCTCGAGCAGCGCCGAACTGAAGTGCCGCAGCGAGCGCCGGCCGATCCGCCCGGCCCCGCAAGCGTTGATCATCACCAGCGGGCGGTGCTGGAACCTCCGCCGCAGCCACGCGCGCAGGTCGCTGGCCGAGACCCGCTCGCCCGCCTCGACCCCGAAGTGCAGCAGCTCCTCGCCCGCGGGGGGAGTCACGCAGTGGCAGCAGAAGTAGACCAGGTGGTCGTTGGCGCCGTCGTGCCGCAGCCGCTGGCTCAGCCGGGCCGCCGATGTGCCGCGCTCCAGCCGGGTGTGCAGGTTCAGCGCCTCGAGCGCCGAGCCGAGGGTGTGGTGGGCCGGGCGGTGCAGTTTCGCGTCGTAGTACGCGCCCGCCGCGATCCGGCCGGTGATGCGGACGTCGTTGCGGTGCCGGCCGTACAGCGCGAAAGCGTGCTCGACGAGGTGCCGGTGGCCGACGAAGCTGTCGAGGTCGACCTCGAAGTCGTCCGGCAGGTCGGCCCAGACGTCCTCGGGGACGTACAGCATCGGCCACGGCACGATCACCTCGTCGGACGACACGGTGATGACCTGGTCGCCGGCGTGCAGAGCCCGCGCGATGGCCGCGCCGAGCTCCTCCAGCGCCTCGTCGCCCTGGAACAGCAGGCGGAAGAGCTTGTGGCCGGCCTCGGCGAGGCGCTGCCACATCTTGCGCAGGAGCTCGCTGTCCAGGTCGCGATGGTCGACCTTCTCGGCGAACGGGAACGAGCGCGCCTTGTCCGGGTCGGGCCAGTCGACGAGCCACTCCGACCAGGCGCCCAGCAGCCTGTCGACCCAGCCGTGGATGTCGGCGGCCTCGGCGTCGAGGTGGGCGAACAGCCCCGCCGCGTTGTCGTCGGCCAGGTCGGTGCCGGAGGCCTCGACGTCGAAGCCGCCGCGCCGCGAGGGGTGGTAGCGGATGCGCAGGGTGCGCCGCTTGCCCGGGCAGCGCCGGGCCGGGTCGTGCAGGCGGCCGGCGCCGTCGTACTCGTCGCTGAAGTCGACGTGATGGCGGTACACATCGGTCATGTCGCGACCGCTCCGGTCCTCGGGACCGTGGACACCACGGTCCGGCGCAGCAGGGCGCCCTCGTCGGCGTCGTAGACGAGCACCTGCAGGTGCGGGGCATCACCGTCCGGGGTGATGTCGAAGCGCAGCTCCGGGGGGCCGGCCCAGGGATCGAGCCGCAAGGCGTGCACGGCCGGCACGGCGCGGCCGCCGTCGGCGTGCAGGATCACCTCGATGCGGCGGGCCCCGGCCGGTGGCAGATCGCGGGTCAGCGCGGGCGGGCCGATCCGGTAGCACACCGTGAAGGGCCGGTCGGGCCGCAGCGTGTCGTCCGGCGATTCGATCCAGACGTCCGTGGGCCGGCCGGGCTGTGCCTGCTCGAAGGCGTTGTCGGGCAGAAGGTCCAGGTCCAGGCCGCGCAGCGCGCCCGCCTCGCTCTGCCGGTCGCCGTGCACGTGGAACAGCAGGGCCGCCCGCAGCAGCCGGTTCTCGCCGGCCGGGTCGTCCTTGGGCCGGTGCCGCCGGAGCAGTTCGCCTTCGGCCCAGGCCAGGGCGGCCTGCAGCGGAGAGCATTCGTGGCTCAGCAGCGGCTCCACCCGCCCGACCTCCTCGCGGGCGAAGTCGAACTGAAGGGCGGCCTCGTCCGCCCGGTCGGCGGCGACCAACGCGCGAACCAGCGCGCAGCGCGCCCGCGCGGCGCCGGCCAGGTCGGTGATGCGCTGGAAGCGGTACAGCGCCTCGGCCGCCCGGTGCACCGCCCGTTCCCGGGAGCGCTCGGGCTCCGTCTCCGGGTCGGCGCGCAGCTGCGTGAGCCGGCACTCGGCCAGCCGGCCCAGCAGCACGGCGACCCGTGAGGCGTCATCGGCGAAGTGCTCCCGCAGCCGGTGCAGCCGCTGCGACGCGTCGCGCCAGCGCCCCTCCGCCAGCGCCCGGTCCGCGCGCACCCAGCCGCGCCAGAAGACCGCCTCGTCGCCCGGGTTCTCCGTGGGCGCCGGCAGCGGCCGATCGGGCTCGGCCGCGGCGCGCATGATGGCGACGAGGTGCTGCTGGTCCTTGTCCCCGGCGATCTCGCACAACTGGGCCGCCCGGGCCAGCACGTGGGCGGCGTCGCGGTACGCGCCGTGATGCAGGTGGACCGCCGCGAGCCGGTGCAAGGCCTCCGCCTCCAGCCGCGGCCCGGCCTGCGTGGCGTCGTCCGGCAGCCGGTTCGCCCGCGCGGCGGCCCGGTCCAGTCCCTCGTACGCGGCGGCCACTCCCGGCCGGTCCTGCTCGGGTCGGTCGGGATCGGGCCGGTAGCGGCCGAGCCGGCCCAGGAACCAGCCGCGGGCGAGCTCCACCCGGATCGCCGCGTGTTCGTCCCCGACCCGACCGGCGGCGTCGAGGCCCAGCGCGAACGCCTCCTCCACCGGCGCCGGCAGAACCTCGTCGGCGACGCTGGCCCCGAGGTGGACGGCGAGGCGCCAGCACAGACCGAACCGCCCCCGCGCGTGCGCGGCGGCGACGCAGCGCAGCAGGTTGCGGTACTCGGCTCGGACCCAGCGCTCCGGCAGCCCGTCCACGGCGGCCGAGAGCACCTCCGAGTCGCCGAACCAGTGCAGGCGCTCCGGCAACGGATTCCGCTCGCGGTAGCCGGGCTCGGCCTTGGCGAAGATGAGGTCGAGCGCCTCGAGGTAGGCGTCGTCGACGCGGGCGAGGGCCGCCGCACTGAGCGCGCCGGCGTCGTCCGGCAGCGACTCGGCGAAGGCGCGGTACAGCGGGTGCAGGCGGTAGCGGTCGAGCCCGGTGACCGGGTCCGAGCCGGCGAGCTCCAGCAGTTGCCGCTCGGCCAGCCGGCTGACCGTCCGCTCCGCGGCCTGCTGTTCCGGGCGGCGGCCGTGGCCGTCGAGGTTCAGCAGCGGCGCCAGGACCCACGGCACGAAGCTCGGCGACTCGATAAGCGCCAGCGCGCGGAAGGCGAGCTGCTCGTCGCCGTCGAGCCGCGCGTACTCGCTCTCCACCCGTTCCCGCACGACCGCGAGGTGGGGGCCGTCCTCGGCGCTGCTGTCGGCCCGGATCACGCGCAGCCGTCGCGCGGCCGGAGGCAGGGAACCGAGCCGGTGCACGACCACGTCGCCGAACGCCCGGATCGCCAGCGGCAGCCGGCCGAGCCGGTCGACGATCTCGATCGCGAACTTCTCGTCCTCGGCGGCGGTACCGCTTACCGCGCGAAGGATGGCGATGGCGTCGTCGGTGCCCGGAACGCCGAGCGGGAGCGAGCGGACGCCCAGCGCCGGGCCGAGATTGCGCCGTCCGGTGACGATGACGGCGCAGCCCTCGCCGGCGGGCATCAGCCGGGCCACCTGCTCGTGGTCGCGGGCGGCGTCGAGCACGACGAGCAGCCGGCCGGTGGCGGTGAGCGAGCGAAAGAGGGCGGCCCGGTCCACTGTGGACGTCGGCACCGGCATGTCCGGGCGGAGGGCGGTGATGAAGCTCTGCAGGATCTCGGCCTCGGGGCGCAGGTTGCCGGCGTTGCCGAGGTTGGCGTACAGCTGCCCGTCGGGGAAGTGCCCGGCCAGTTCCAGGGCCAGCTCGCGGGCCAGCGCCGACTTGCCGACGCCGGGCATACCGTGGATCGCCAGGATGATGGCGCCGTTGGACGCCTCCGGCTCGCGCAGGTTGTGGTACCGCTTGGTGAGTTCGGCCAGCTCCCGGCGGCGTCCCCGGAACGTCGCCAGGCGGGGCAGCCGGCTGCCGACCACGCGCGTCGGCGCCGCCGGCACGTCCTCGCCGGGGCCGGTGGGCGGCCGGTGCCCGAGGCCGGTCAGGGCCGTGGCGAGCCCCAGGCCGAACGCCGCGCAGGCCCGCAGCCAGAGCGGTCCCTCGCCGACCAGGCCGACGCCGACGGCGATCGCGAACCCCGCCGCGATACGCGACCGCAGCGCGTTCACCGGGCCACGTCCGGACCTGCGCCCGCGGCCTGCAGCTCCGGCCGCCGGGGGATCCGCGCGAGCCGTCTCCGCACCCGGGCCAGGCGCTCCAGCGCCCGGGCGGAGGAGTAGCGGTGGCAGATCGTGGCGTAGAGGCGCTCGGCGGCCCGCCACAGTTCGGCAGCCTCGCCGAGGTTGCCGAGCGCGGCCTGGACCTGGCCGAGCCGCTCGGCGGTGTTCGCCTCGACCCACTCGTCGCCGCAGTTGTGGAAGGTCTCGAGCGCCTCGGCCAGGAACCGGACGGCGTCGTCGGGATCGTCGCGGGCCTTGACGCGACCGATGATCTCCCGGCAGTGGGCGCTGCCGTAGCGGTGCCGCATCTGGTCGAAGCGCTCCATGGCCGACAGGGCCAGCTCCACCACGGCCTTGGTGTCGCCCCGATGCCGGGCCACCTGGGCCATCTCGTACCCGATCCAGGTGCGGGCCAGCTCCTGGCCGCCGCGGTCGGCGTCCGCGGCGCCGTTCGCCAGCACCCCGTCGGCCTCGCCCAGCAGGTCGAGGGCGAGCAGGACGCGGCTCTCGGCGTAGGCGATGGCCGGCAGCTGTTCCGGGTGTCCGGCGAGGGCCAGCCGGCGGGCCTCGGCGATGAGCGGGCGGCCCTCGGCGGGCTCGTCCCCGAGCGACTCCACCACCGCTCGCTCCCGCAGCAGCCGGATCTCCTCGAGCGGATCGGGGTCGGCGGCCACGTGAACGGCCGCCTCGTCGAGCAGCCGCCGGGCCTCGTCGAGCTGGCGCTGGCGGCGGTGCAGCTTGGCCTGCAGCCGCAGCGCCCGGATGCGGGCCACCGGGTGGTCGCCCCGCAGCGGCAGCGTCAGCAGGTCGCGTACGTCCTGCAGCCCGCCGAGCTCGGCATGCAGCTCGGCGCACAGGACCGTCGCCTCGGCCTCGGCCGGCGCGTCGCCGCAGTCCCGGGCCAGGGCGACGGCGTCCCGGGCGTTCTTGAACGCCCGGGAGATGTTGCCGGCGTCCATGACGGTGTGCTCGCGCTCGAAGACCCCCTGCAGGTCGACCTGCCGCTCGGTCCGCCGCTCCCGCCGGGTTCGCGAGAGGCGCCGCCGGGCCTCCGCCTGCAGCCGCTCCGCCTCCGGCCGCTCGGTCGCCTGCGTCCGGGCCTGCTGCCGGGCATAGCGTTCCACGTGCTCGAGCAGCCGGAACTGCTGCACCCCGACCGCGTCGCTGCTGCGGCGCTCGAGCAGGCCCATGCTGGTCAGGCGCAGGCAGTACTCGAACGCCTCCCGCTCCGCGTCCCGGCCCGCGTCGTCCTGGTCGAGCAGGGCGCCGAGCTCCCAGTGGGCGAAGTAGCGGCGGTCGAGCAGGCCCAGGGCCGTCAGTGCCCCCTGCTCGCCGCGGGTCAGCATGGAGTACGCCAGATCGAGCGCGTTGTCGAAGGTGCCCTCGTTGCCGTTGCGGTTCATCCGCCAGAACGCGAGGTCGAGGCGGCTGTTGGGGCGGTTGGCCAGCGCCAGGCCGACGAGGTGGATGGCGAGCGGGTGATACGCGGCGGCGCGCACGAGATGGGCGGCGGCCCGGGGCTCCCGGTCGACACGTTCGCCCACGATCGCGCCGAGCATCCGCAGGGCGGGCTCGTCGGCCAGGCGGTCGAGCCGGAACGCGCGGCTGCCGGGCAGGCCGGGGATGCGTTCCCGGGAGGTGACCACGACCGCGCACCAGCGGCTGCGTGGCAGCAGCGGGCGCACCAGCGCGGCGTCGTAGACGTCGTCGAGGACGATGAGCAGTTGGTTGTCGCGGCTGAGCTGCCGGGCGAGGCGCCGGAACTGTGCGGCCGCCCGCCGCTCGTCGGCCGGCGGGACCGTGCCGGACGGGCTCAGCGCCGCGATGAACCGCAGGCGGACCTCCGTCACCGCGTCGGACACCGCCGTCTCCGGCATGAACCGGGCGAAGAGCTGACCGGCCTTGAAGTCCGGGGCGATGAGGTGAGCGGTGTAGACGCCGAGGGCCGTCTTGCCGATGCCGGCGACCCCGTGCAGGTTCGCGATGCGGCGACGCCGTCGTACGACGCTGAGGTGCCGGCGCAGCCGGGCGACGGTCTCCTCCCGCCCGGTGATGAAGGTGGGCGGCGGCGGCAGGTTCGACGGTGGCACGTAGCCGGGCGGGCGGGGCGGCACACGGGTCACGGTGAGCGGCCCGGCGGCGCCGATGGCCGCGCCGGCGAGGGTGGCCGCGAACAACCGGACCTGGTCGGAGCCGGCCAGCGCCGCGGTCAGGCCGGCCGCCGCCACGAACAGGAGCAGCGCCGTGGCCGGGAGCGGATGGAAGCGCCGCCTGACCGGTGACCGCATCATGGGCATCCCCTCACTGTGGGTGCCCCCATGATGACGCCAGGTCGCCACCGCCGCCATCCACGATCGGGAGGGCAACCTGATCACTCGTTCGGCGGCGCCGGGCGCCGGTCCGTCGATGCCATTCCGGGCCGGGGACGGCGGAGGGCCCCCGGCGACCGGGGGCCCTCCTTGGTGCGGCGGTACAGGTTGGTGCGGGCTGCCTAGAGCGCCGGGTAGGCGTTCTGCATCAGCTGCTGGAACTGCGCGGAGAACCAAGCACCGGAGACCGGGGCGTTGGGCAGCGCGCCGCTCAGGCTGTTGCCGTTGCGGCCGTTACCGGTGTAGGTCGGGTCGCACATGCGGTCGAAGCCCTTGCCGCCCGGGTTGTTCGGGCCGGTCGGAACCAGCGAGCTGGAGCCGTCGGACTCGCCCGGAGGCTTGACCCACACGTACGCGTCGATGCCGGCGGCCGGAGTGGCCCGCGGGCGCTCGCCGAGGCCGGCGCCGCTCTGGTTGCACCAGTTGCCGGCGTGGATGCGCCGGTCGATGCGGGACGCGTCGACGTAGGTGTTGATGTCCGTCGACGTGCTCGCCGCGGTGGGACGGGCCGAGCCGCCCCAGCCGTTGCGGCTGGTGTCGATCAGCATGCCGATGTTGGAGTTGAAGCCCTGGCCGACCAGCGCGGTACGGAACGCCTGGGCGAACGTGAGCTCATCGGTGTACTGGTTCCAGTCCACCCACTTCGACTGGCGGATGTTCTGGCCGCCGACCGTGGTCGTGGGCTGCACCCACGGCTCGGAGAGGGCCGAGTAGTTCGCCGTGTTGGTGATGAAGCCGTCGACGGTGGCAACGCCGCCGGTGGCGCCCTTCGCGGTGCTCGCGAAGAGCTGGGCGGACGGGTTGAAGTTGCTGTCCCAGCCGATCCAGCCGTGGTGCGCGGCGTCGATGTAGTTGTAGATGTTCGTGCCGGCGGCGTGCAGCTTGCCCAGCGCGTACTGGATGCCGGTCACGTAGTTGCCGTTGGCCTTCATCGTCGCGCAGGCCGCGGTCGCGCCGGCCTGGCCGTCCGCGTTCGTCACGAGGTTCGGCAGCGAGTCGATCTCGATCGTGTTGACGATGCGAATCCCGGCGTACTTGGGGTTCGCCTCGATGGCGGCGATCGGGTCGATGTACTCCGTCTTGTAGCGGTCGATCTCGGTCGGGCCGAGCTCGCCGTTGGAGGCCAGCGCCGCGCAGTCACGGCCGGGCAGGTCGTAGATCACGAACTGCGCCAGCGTCGCGCCCTGGGCCAGGGCGTTGTCGAGGTGCTTGCTCAGGCTGGTGGTGTACCCGGAGCCGGACGGCGCGGTGATGGCGGCGATCGAGTCGAGCCAGACACCGGTCGGCTGGTTGGAGATCCGGCTGCCGCCGGACTCCGCGGCGGCCTTGGCCGACCAGTCGGGGTTCACGTACCACTTGGCGCC
This sequence comes from Dactylosporangium sp. NPDC049140, assembly GCF_040648435.1. Lineage (NCBI taxonomy): Bacteria > Bacillati > Actinomycetota > Actinomycetes > Micromonosporales > Micromonosporaceae > Dactylosporangium > Dactylosporangium sp. NPDC049140. The sequence continues at coordinate 252,535 of NZ_JBEZDS010000011.1, forward strand.
CACGAACGCGTTGTCGAGGTGGGTGCCGGTGTTGCCGCCGCCGGTGGTGACGCTGACGGCCGCGCCCGCCGTGGTGGCGGTGTTGCCGTTGGCGGCGGTCGCCTTGGCGGTCAGGGTGTAGTTGCCGGCCGCGACGTTGGTCCAGCTGAACGTGTACGGCGAGCTGGTGTCGGTGCCCAGCAGGGTCGAGCCGTTGTAGAAGTCGACCTTGCTGATGGTGCTGCCGGTGACGCTGGCGCTGGCGGCCAGGCCGATCGTGGCCGGCGCGGTGAACGTCGAGCCGCTGGTCGGGCTGGTGAGCGTCACGCTCGGGGTGCCGTTGGTCGGGTTCGACGGCGAGGTCGAGGCCGACGGCGACTGCGAGGACGGGCCACCGGTGGTGCCGCCCGTGCAGGCAGTGCCGTTGAGGGTGAAGTTGGTGCCGGCCGGGTTGCTGCCGCTCCAGGCGCCGGTGAAGCCGAACGAGATCACGCCGTTGGTGGCGACGTTGCCGTTGTAGCTCACGTTCGTGGCGTTGACGTGCACGCCCGACTGGGTCTTGTTGGCGTTCCAGATCTGGGTGATCGTCTGCGAGCTGTTGCCGAAGTCCCAGCCGACGTTCCAGCTGGTGACCGAGTCACCGAGGTTGGTGACGTCGACCTGGGCCTGGAACCCGCCCGGCCACGAGCTGACGATCGCGTACTTGGCCGAACACCCGGCGGCCGCGGACGCCTGATTGGCGACCACGACGGCGCCGGCGGTCGCCACGAGGGCGGCTGCCGATATGAGGGCGATCTTGCGCCTCATCGACTCTCCTAACATTGACGGGTCGGAATCGAGGTGGGGTAACCGTCCGTACCGTCCCGGGACCGCGTCAAGGCGATCGACCGCGGAGGCGCCGTCTACCTCGTAAGTGCCTGGTAACGGGCCTGAAACTTACGCTGCGAACCACTCCGGAGATCTCCGGGCCGGTGGCGGCCGTGGAGCCCTCGGAAGATCAGCTTTCGCCAGAACGCCCGTCTCCCCATGTGAGGGCTCCACGTGGCTGCGAATGCTGCCACGAATCACCGACCGTCGAAATGTGGATCACGGCCTCCGGGGGGCGGTCCCGGGACATCGGAGATCCATCGATGGCTGACAACCGGAATCCCAGTCGAAGCGCTTCCGCGCCGTCCGGACCGGGCCGTGTAAGTTACGCAGCGCAGTCCCGGGACCGCCCGTCGGCGCGACATATTGACGAACGTCGTGGTGAGGCGAACACTGACAACGTTGACGTACCCGCGCACGGCTTATGGCTGGGGTATCGCTGGCGCGGTTTTGACAACGTTGTCAGGAAGGGGACCCGGGAAATGAGACGCCTGCTGTCCGCGCTGCTGCTCGCCGCCGCCGCGCTCGTTGCGCTGCCGCCGGGGACCGCCTCCGCCGGCACCGTTGCCGACTATCCCGAGTTTCCCTATCCGGCCACCGCCTACGACGAGCCGTACCGCGGCCAGTTCCACTTCAGCCCGCGCGCGGGGTGGATGAACGACCCGAACGGCATGGTCTACTACCGCGGCACCTACCACCTGTTCTTCCAGCACAACCCGCACGGCCTGGCCTGGGACACCATGCACTGGGGCCACGCCACGAGCACCGACATGGTCCACTGGACCCAGCGCCCGATCGCCCTGGAGCCCGGCGTGCACCCCGGCGACCTGTGGTCCGGCAACGGCGTGGTCGACACCGCAAACGTCACCGGGCTCAAGTCCGGCGACGACGACCCGATCCTGGTGTTCTCCGGCACCAACGGCGTCACCGTGCACTACTCCACCGACGGCGCCCGGACGTTCCAGACCTTCGACCGCGGCCGCAAGGTCGCCGTGCCGAGCGGGACGAGCCGCGACCCGCACGTGTTCTGGCACGCCGCCTCGAACCGCTGGGTGATGGTGGTGTGGAACGACGGCGGGGGCAACGGCGCCACGTTCTACACGTCGGCCAACCTGCTCGACTGGACCTACGCGAGCCGCTTCGCCGCCGGCTGGTTCTTCGAGTGCCCGGACATGTTCCCGCTCGCGGTCGACGGCACCGGCACCGTGAAGTGGGTGCTGGCGGATGCCTCGGGGGAGTACGTCATCGGCGCCTTCGACGGCACCGCGTTCCGCCCCGACTGGTCCGCCCCGCAGCGCATGGACCTGGGCACGAACACCGCCGACGGCACCTTCTACGCCGGGCAGACCTTCACCGGCGTCCCCGACGGCCGGGTCGTGCAGATGAGCTGGCAGCCCGGCAACCACGGCAGCACCTGGACCGGCGACCAGACGTTCCCGGCGGAGCTGGCGCTCAAGACCTTTCCCGAGGGTGTACGCCTCACCCGCACCCCGATCCGCGAGATCTCGACGCTGAGGTCAGGTGGCCTGGCCTATTCCAACCGGGCGGTGAGCCCGGGCAGCCCACTCGCCGTCGCGACCGCCGACACCTACGAGGTCACCGCCGAGTTCGACGTCGCCGGCGCGACCGCGAGCTCGTTCGGCCTGCGGCTGCACACCCGCGCCGACGGCACCTACGACCGGGCCGTGGGCTACGACCGGGCGGCGGCGACGCTGTACGGCCGCCCGCTGGCCCCCGTCAACGGCCGGGTCAGGATGCGCGTGCTCGTCGACCGCGGGCAGCTGGAGGTGTTCGGCAACGACGGCCGGCTCTCGGTGAGTGACAACGTCAACTTCAACTCGGCCGGCCTGAGCCAGGGCATCCAGGTGTACGCCGAGGGCGGCGCCGTGAACCTCGTGTCACTGCAGTTCTACCGCCTGGGCAAGGCCTGGGGCACCGGGGAGTCCACACTGGACGGCAACCTCGCCGGCCCCTGGAGCGCCGTCGGCGGAGCGTGGACCGACACCGCCGGCGGCAAGCAGGCCACCGCGACCGGCGACGCGTTCTACCTCAGCAACACCACCGCCGGCGACTTCACCTACGAGGGCGACGTGAAGGTCGTCAGCGGTACCGCGGCCGCGCTGACGTTCCGCGCCAGCGCCGACGGCACCCAGCACTACACGGCCAACGTGGACACCGGCGGCGTGGTCAAGTTGTGGCGGCCGGGCAAGGAGATCGCCGTCGCCGCGACCCCGATCGTCGCGGGCCGCTACTACCACCTCAAGGTCGTGGCGGCCGGGTCGCGGATCCGCGTCTACCTGGACCACGGCGCCAACCCGGTCATCGACGCCACCGACACCGCGTACACCTCGGGCCGTCTGGGCCTGAACGTCTTCCACGGCACCGCGATCCTGGCCAACCCGACCCTGAACGGGACCGGCCTGCGCACCAACCTGGCCGGCCCGTGGCACCCGGCCGGCGGGTCGTGGACCGTCCCGGGCGCGGGCCTGCGGGGCAACTCGGGCACGGACGCGTTCGCGCTCAGCGCCACCACGGCCGCCGACCTCACGTACGAGGGCGACGTGCGGGTCGTCAACGGGGTGGCGGCCGCGCTCACGTTCCGCGCGAGCGCCGACGGCACCCAGCACTACACCGCCAACGTGGACACCGGCGGCCTTGTGAAGCTGTGGCGCCCGGGGCGGGACATCGCCGTGTTCGCGACCCCGGTCCTGGAGGGCCGCACGTACCACCTCAAGGTGGTCGCGCGCGGCCCGAGCATCGCCGTGTACCTCAACGGCACCAAGGTGATCGACGCCTCCGACGGCACGTACGCGTCGGGGTATCTGGGCGTGAACGCCTTCAACGGCACCGCGACGTTCCAGAACCTCAACCTGAGCGCGTGAACCGCGAACGGGCGAGGTTCTCCGCCGCCTGCAACGGGGTCGTGCCCTCGGCCGCCGCACGGTTCAGAATCGACCGCAGGGTCTCGCCGATCGTTTCGACCCGTGCGGTCGCCGCCTCCGGGGTCGCGCCGTGCAGCTCGACCTCGGTCGCGTACACCACGCCGCCCGCGCTGACGACGTGGTCGGGGGCCCAGAGGATCCCGCGGGCGTGCAACAGCTCGGCGGTCGAGGGCGCGTCGAGCTGGTTGTTGGCCGGCCCCGCGACCGCCCGGCAGCGCAGCCGGGCCACCGCCGCCGGGGTCAGCAGCCCGCCGAGCGCGGCCGGGACGAGCACGTCCACCTCGGCGTCGAGGATCTCGCCGGGCGCCACCCACCCGGCGGACGGGAACAGGTGGCGCTTGCGCTCGTCGACGTCGGTGACGAGCACGCGGTGCCCGGCCGCGAGCAGGCGCCCGGCCACGTCGGCGCCCGCGCCCGGCGCGGCGGCCCCCAGGTGAACCTCGTGCGCGGGCGGGGGGCGAAAGGCACCGGCAGCGCGCCCAGCGCGCGCGAGGAGCA
>NZ_JBEZDS010000012.1:0-63471 GCF_040648435.1 Dactylosporangium sp. NPDC049140
GCACCCGGGCACCGGCGGGGCCGTGACGGTCGAGACGGTGACCGCGCAGCTGCTCTACGAGATCGGCGCGCCCGCCTACCCCGGCCCCGACGTGGGCGCCGACGACGCCGGCCAGGTGCGCCGCAACGCCGCGGGGTTCGCCGCCCCGCCCGCGGACGCGCTGTGGGCCGCCCTGGGCGAGCGGGGCCTGCTGTGATCGTCGACGCGCACCACCACCTGTGGCACCTCGGCGGCGGCTACGACTGGCTCGACGCCCCGGCGCTCGCCCCGATCCGCCGCACCTACACCCCGTCCGACCTGCGGGCCGAGCTCGCCGCGGCCGGGGTCACGCAGACCGTGCTCGTGGAGGGCGGCCGCTGCGACGCCGACGAGGCCGCGCTGCTGTTCGCGCACGCGGCGGCGACGCCCGAGATCGCCGGGGTGGTGGCCTGGGACGATCCGGCGGCCCCCGGCTTCGCCGCCTACCGGGACCTGCCCGGCGCGGAGTACCTGGTCGGGCTGCGCGCGCAGGTGCAGGCCGAGGACACCGACTATCTGGCGCGCGCGGACGTGCGTTCCGGGCTCGCCGCGTACGGCGCGGCCGGCCTCGTCTTCGATCTCGTGATCCGCGCGGACCAGCTGCCGTCCGCCGTCCGGGTCGCGGCCGCCTGCCCCGGGGTGCGGTTCGTGCTCGATCATCTCGGCAAGCCGCGCGACTTCGGCTCGTGGCGGTCCGACATTTTTGATTTATCAGAAATGCCGAATGTGTACGCCAAGATCTCCGGCCTGTTCACCGAGGTCGACGACGTCCGGCCGTATGTGGAGACCGCCCTCGAGCGCTTCGGCCCGGCGCGGCTCATGTGGGGCTCGGACTGGCCGGTGTCGACGCTGGCGGTGCCCTACGGCGAGACCCTGGAGCGCATCCGGGCGCTGGTCCCGGCGCCGGAGGTGTTCGCGGCGACGGCGCGTGAGGTATATGGCCTGTCCGCAGTACAGTCGCCGCGGAGGCAACTGTGGCACTGACCGACGAGGCCATCGACAAGATCAAGGGCATGATCACCTCGGGCGAGCTCGGCCCGGGGGACCGGCTGCCCAAGGAGGCGGACCTGGCCGAGCGCCTGGGCCTGTCCCGCAACTCGCTGCGCGAGGCCGTCAAGGCGCTGTCGATGATCCGTGTGCTCGACGTCCGCCAGGGCGACGGCACCTACGTGACGAGCCTGGAGCCCGACCTCCTGCTCGACGCCCTGAGCTTCGTGGTCGACTTCCACCGCGACGACACGGTGCTGCAGTTCCTGGAGGTCCGCCGCATCCTCGAGCCGGCCGCGACCGCCCTGGCCACGGCCCGCATGACCGACGACGACGTGGCGCGCCTCCAGGCCGTGCTCGACGCGCTCGGAGCCGAGCCGGCCATCGAGGCGCTCGTCGCCAACGACCTGGAGTTCCACCGCCTGATCGCCGCGGGCTCGGGCAACGCCGTGCTGTGCTCACTCATCGACGGCCTGTCGGGCCCGACGACGCGCGCCCGCATCTGGCGCGGCCTGACGCAGGAGGGCGCGGCGGCCCGCACGCGCGAGCAGCACCAGGCCATCGTCGACGCGATCGCGTCCCGCCAGCCGGACCTGGCCCGCTCCTGGGCCTCGATCCACGTCGCCGGCGTCGAGGAGTGGCTGCGCCGGGCGCTGTAACACCCTTTTTTCTCAGCATCGACCCCTCTCGGCCGATCTGAGGGCCGGTTTCGTGATCGGTAAAGGGGCGTGCAGCGTGGCAGCCGAGAAGAGACGGTGGCTGGCCGACCAGCCGATGGCCCGCAAGCTCATGCTGCTCGTGCGCGTCGGCCGCCTCGTCGGGGCGGTGGTGCTCGGCGTCGGCGTCTACAGCCTGAAGCAGGTCAACGACCGGGCCGCCGAGCTCTACCGGCTCAACCTCGTCCCGGCCGCCCATCTCGCCGCGCTCGACCGGGCCGCGCTGCGCGTGCTGACCAACCTGGCGCTGTCCAACGGGCCGGTGGCGAGCAAGGCGTTCAGCGACGACATCACCGCGGCCGAGAAGCTCGTCGACAGCGAGGTCGCGGCCTACCGCGCGACGATCCGCAACGTCCAGCAGCGGCAGCTCCTGAACCCGTTCGAGATCTGGTGGGGCGCCTTCCGCAACGTGCGCTACCACCGGCTCATCCCGCTGATGGCCGCGGCCGAGGAGCTCACCGCGATCAGCCGGCAGATCGACACCAGCGCGCAGGTCGTGAAGGACGGCTTCGTCACGCCGGGCGCCCTGTGCGGGCCAGTACTCGGAGGCCTGCCGCACCGCCGGCATCGGGTGAGCCCCTCGGCGCCTCGGTTACCGTGGTTCGGTGACCAGCGCGCGCGACGTCGAGGAATGGCGGCAGTATCTCGCCGGGTACAGCGCCGACCTGCTCCAGGTCGCCGCTGACGGCGATCTCGGCGAGGTCAGCGCCGCCCAGCGCGCCGCCGGCTGGCTGGGCTTCGACGGCGCGGACGTCGCCCGGCTCGCACAAACCGAGCGACGTCTGGGTATTTCATTGCCGCCGAGCTACCGGTCGTTCCTCGCGGCCTCCGACGGCTGGCTCAACCTCGGGCCGTTCATGTGGACCATGCGCACCACGGACGATGTCGCCTGGCTGCGTGACGCCGACCCCAGGCTGCACGAGGCCATCCGGGACAGCCCGGAGTCCGGCGAGTCCGCGCTGGGCGACCGGGCGCTGCTGGTCTCCGGGGCCGGCGATGCCCAGTACTGGCTGCTCGACCCCGGCGATGCCGGGCCGGACGGCGAGTGGGCGGCCTGGACCTGGGCGAGCTGGTATCCCGGTCTCGGTGACCGGTACGAGTCCTTCGCCGCCCTGGTCGACGCCGAGCGGGCCTCCTTCGAGGAGCTGAGCGGGCGCGACGGCCGCCCGGTCGACGCGGCCGGCGCCGGGGCGCTGGTCGACGAGGGCCGCGCACTGGCCCGGCGCGGCGATGTCACCGGCGCGGCGGACGCCCTCGCCCGTGCCGCGGTCAAGGGCTCCGGCGCGGGCGCGTACCTGGCCGTCATGCTCAACGGGTTCCTCGACCCGGCCTCCGTGCACCACGAGATCCGCAACGAGGTCCTCGCCCGGCCGCACGTCGTCGAGGAGATCGGCCGGGAGCAGCTGCGCGCCGAGGCGGTGCCGCTGTACCTCCGCAACGCCGCGATCGGCCCCCATCGCGCGCTCTTCGCCGGCATTCTCACCGAGGACGAGCTGGCGGCGCCCGAGCGGTTCGTGCCGCCGGTGCTGCCGGAGCCGCCGGCGTTCCAGGCCGCGCTGGAGCGTGCCCGCGCGCTGGCCGACGACGGCGCTCTCGACGCGGCGTGGGCCGTCGTGCTCGCCGCGCTGCCCGGCTGGCGCTCGGACTCGCCGCATCGGATCGCGCCGGTCGTTCTCCTCACCGATCCGCGGCTTCGGCCGGTCGTCACGCCCGAGCGGGCGCGGGCCGTCGTGCAAGTACGCTGAAGTGTGTTGATCGTTGTCTCCGGCCTGCCGGGCGTCGGCAAGAGTGCCGTGGCCGCTGGTATAGCCGCCCGGTTGAGTGCCGTGCACCTGTCCGTCGACAACGCCGAGGACGCGATGCTCGGTGCCGGGCTGCCGGCCGGGTGGGCGACCGGGGTCGCGGCCTACGAGGTGATCCGGGCGGCGGCCGAGCAGAACCTGGCGCTGGGCCGCGATGTCGTCGTCGACGCCGTCAACGACAGCGAGCCGGCCCGCGAGACCTGGCGCCGGGCGGCCGGCGGCGCGGCCGTCGAGCTGCGGTTCGTGGTGCTCACGTGCTCCGACCGGGAGGAGCACCGCCGCCGCCTGGAGGGCCGGCGGCGGGGCTTTCGCCACCTCCCGGAGCCGACCTGGGACCGCGTCGAGTTGCGGGCCGCCGCGTACGCGCCGTGGACGGACCGCCACGTCGTCGTCGACACCGACGCGCCCCTGGAGACGGTCATCGAGGCGGCGGGGTTCGGTTTTCCGTACCCCTGAGGTCTCGTGGCACCACCATGTCGCCGGGCGGTCCCGCGGCCCAGGCTTGAGCCATGGTTGCTGCTGTGCGGATGATCGGGAACAACGTCATGTACTGCGCGCTGCTCATTCCGCGCGGGCTCGCCCGGCGGCGGGCCGGGCCCGTGGCCGCCGGGCTGGTGCTCGGGGTCGTCGCGCTCGTGCCGCTCGCATTTCTCGTCATCTTCGTGCTGCGCGGGGTGTTGTACGGGATCGTGGACCGCGGGCCGTACGACAACTCGTGGGGCGGGCCCAGCCGCGCCGGGGCCTGGTTCGTGCACTTCCTGGTCGGCATCCCGATCCTGCTCGCCGGGCTGGGGGCGCTCGCCGGGATCGCGGCGCTGCACCGGCGGCTGAGCGTCGCGCTCGACGGCGGGCCGCGGCCCCGGTGGCTGGTGCCGGTCACCGTGGCGGTCGTCGTGTTCGTGGTCGTGTTCGTGGTCCTGTGGAGCCGGCAGATCTGAGCGGGTCAGCGGTGCTCCAGGTAGCGCAGCACGGCGAGTACGCGGCGGTGGTCGGTGCCCGAGGCGAGCAGGCCCAGCTTCGCGAAGATGTTCGCGACGTGCTTCTCGACGGCGCGCTCGGTGATGACGAACGCCGCGGCGATCGCGGCATTCGTCCGGCCCTCGGCCATCCGGGTCAGCACCTCGCGCTCGCGCGGGGTGAGGCTCGCCAGGCCGGCGTCGCGGCGGCGCGGGGCCATGAGCTGGGTGACGACCTCGGGGTCGAGGGCGGTGCCGCCGGCCGCCACGCGGTGCAGCGCGTCGGTGAAGTCGTCGACGTCGGCTACGCGCTCCTTGAGCAGGTACCCGATGCCGGCCGAGCCTTCGGCGAGCAGCTGGCTCACGAAGCGCGTCTCGACGTACTGCGAGAAGAGCAGCACCCCGAGCCCTTCGTGCCGGCGGCGCAGGTCGAGGGCGGCCCGCAGGCCCTCGTCGGTGTGGGTCGGCGGCATGCGGATGTCGATGACCGCGACGTCCGGGCGGCGGGCGGCGACGGCGCGCTCCAGTTCGGCGGCGTCGCCGGCGCCGACGACGTCGTGGCCGCGCAGGGTGAGCAGCTGGGCGAGGCCGTCGCGCAGGATGGCGAGGTCCTCGGCGATCACGATGTGCATCGGGGCCTCACCGCGGCCGGGGCAGGTCGACCGTGACGACGGTGGGGCCGCCGGGCGGGCTGGTGACGGCGAGGGTGCCGTCGACCGCCGCGACCCGGTCGGCGATGCCGCGCAGGCCGGTGCCGCCGTTCGGGGTTGCGCCGCCGTCCGGGGGCGCGCCGCCGGCGCCGTTGTCGCGGACGACCAGGCGCAGGGCGCCGGCGTCCGGCTCGGTCACCTCGACGGCGGCCTCGGTGGCGCGGCTGTGCCTGGCCACGTTGGTCAGCAGCTCGGCCAGGGTGAAGTACGCGATGGTCTCGATCGCCGCCGTCGGGCGGGTCGCGAGCGCCACGCGGTGGGTCACCGGGACCGGGCTGCGCGCGGCCAGGGTCGCGACCGCGGCGTCGAGGCCGTTGTCGAGGATCGGCGGGTGGATGCCCTGAATGACCTCGCGCAGCTCGCGGATGGCGTCGCGGGCGTCGTTGCGGGCGGCCAGCAGCATCGGGCGGCCGTCCGCGGGCAGGGTCTCGGCGGCGATCGTCAGGTGCATGGCCAGCGCCACCAGCCGGGCCTGGACGCCGTCGTGCAGGTCGCGCTCGATGCGCCGCAGGGTCGCGGCCGCGCCCTCGACCGCGCCGGCCCGGGTGCGCTCCAGGGCCTCGATCCGGCTCGCGCGCTCGTCGCGGGCCAGCAGGGCGCGGATCAGGAGCCGGTCCAGCAGCACGGTGGCGCGGACCGCCCGCGGGGCGAGCAGCAGGAGCACGGCGCCGCTCGCGCACAGCGCCGCGATCCCGGCCGGGCCGAGCGAGCCCGGGACGTTGACGCCGAACGCCCGCTGGATCGGCGCCGTGAGCGCGACCAGGCCCCAGCCCCACGTCGCCGTCGCCACGGCCAGGCTCACGACCGCCAGCGGCAGGGCGACCACCTGGTACGCGACGGCCCGCCAGCCGGGCCCGTCGCGCAGGCCGGCGAACAGGCCGCCGCCACGGCGGTACGGCTCCGGGGCCGGGACGTGCTCGCCGAGCAGGGCGCCGGCCAAGGCGAGCCGGGCCCGCCCGAGCATCCGCGTCGCGGGGACGGCGGCCGCGAGCAGGGGCACACCGAGCGCGGTGACCGCGAGCGCCGCGCCTAGCAGCAGGCAGATCAGGACGTACGCTGCGCCGAGAACGGCCAGCGGCATGCCCACCAGGACGTAGGCGAGCTCGGACCAGGCCCGGCGGCGCATGCGGTCATTCTGCCCGCACGCGCGCGATGGAGCCCAGAATCTCGTCGATCTCCGGTTCGAAGAAGGGCTCGTCGGTCTCGGCCAGGGCGTGGACGAACTGCCCCGAGCCGTCCTCGACGAGGGCTTCCCGCACGTGTACCGCCGACGTGCCCCCGATCCCGGTGTGGACGTGGACCCAGTCGGTCGGCAGCCCCAGCAGGCGCCCGCCGGACCTCGTGACCGCGTCGGCCGGGAAGCGCCCGTGGACCAGCGACGGGGCGCTGCCGCGGTACAGGGTCACCGACGCGAACGGGCCGCCGAGCGGGGTGAGGCGGAACAGGCGGAGCACCACGAAGGACAGCCCGGGCTCCTGGTACGCCACCCAGCGGTCCGGCACGTGCGCGGTCAGGATCGTCTCGCCGCCCAGGTCGACCAGGCGGCGCTCGCCGGCCGCCGCGCGCAGGCTCCGCTCGCCGGGGCGCACGGTGCGCAGGACCTGCGAGGCCAGCTCGGTGAGGCCCTCGCGGTCGTCGGCGGCGTTGGGCGACACGAAGAGCTGGACGCGTACCACCGCGAAATCGGCGGTGCGCACGAACGCGTCCGCGATCGGCACGGCCTGGCGCCGGGAGTCGAGCGGGAAGTACCCGTAGGCGACCGTCTCCGCCCCGGCCTCGATCGGTTCCAGCCGCTGCCCCGCCGGCAGCTCCCACTTCTGCGCGACGGCCTCGATCGAGCTGCGCAGCTCGCCGTCGACGACGCGGAAGAGCTCGGAGGCGAGCAGCACCAGGCGCTCGCCGTCGAGGTCGAACAGGACCCGCGTCTCCGCCTGCCCCGACCCGGCCACGCCCATGAGTGACTGGTTGCGCGCCTCGGCCCGCGCCCCTTCGGGCAGCGTCACCGTGAGCCGCCCGTCGAGCAGCGTGATCTCCTGCTGCGCCCGATAGTCCCGTCCGGCCTGCGCGAGTGCTCCCACACCACGAACCCTACTCAGCCGGCTCAGGCTGCCCACAGGGGACACCGTAGAGACTGACGTCCATGCGAAAGGCATTCGCCTACGGGGGCGCTGCCGCGATGACGCCGGGTCGCGGCCCTACGGCCGGTGGAGTATGTGCAGGCGGGCGCCGCTCGGGCTGCCGGCCGGGTCGGGTGGGGTGTCGGCCGCGCCGGCCCGGGCGATCAGGGCCGGCAGCTCCTTGCGCGCCCGCTCGGCCTCGGGGGAGTCGGACAGGGCGACCGCGAGCACGGAGCGCAGCCGCTCGTCGTTCAGGATCGCGGCAAGGCGGGCCGGGCAGCCGCTCAGGGTCTGCTGGTACATCGGGCCGAACCGGTGGCCGCCGCCCACCGCGACGCCGAGGCTGTTCCACACGTTGGCGCCGTCCGTGAAGGCCCACGCCGACCAGCCGAAGACGGGGCCGTCGGCGCCGTTCGCGAGCAGCTCCACGACCTCGACGACCGGGTGCTCGACCGCGCACTCGTGGCTCAGGTCGCCGGTCGCCTCGCCCAGTGCGGTCTTCGCGGCGTCGCGGTGCTCCTTGACCGTGCGCGGCTGGAGCGTGGGCGCGGAGGCGGGCACGAACCAGCCCGTCCATTCCTCCACGGCGACCACCCCGCCGTCATCGTAGGCCGGTGGCGGGCCGGGAGCGTGTCCGCTCGTTGACAACCGCGCTCAGGCTGCGCAGGTACGCGAGGCCGAGCACCTGCGCCGAGGTGGCCTCCGCCGCGAGCCGGCGGGCGATGACGAGCGCCACGGCGGCCGAGGCCACGTACAGCGCGAGCGGCATGACCAGGAAGACCGCGAACCCGAACCGGAGCATGAGGCCGCCGGTCGCGAGGGCCGTCAGCGCGTTGATGACGGCGTACCCGCGGGTCAGGGCCAGCAAATCATCGCACACGCCGGGGCTCTTGACGTACAAAGCTAATGGCATTAGCTTATTGGCTATGACGCTGAGCTTTGAGCACGAGAACGGGACCATCGCCTACGACGACACCGCCGGCACCAGGCCGCTGGTGCTCTGCCTCCCGGGCATGGGGGTCGACCGGCGCACCTACGCGAAGTTCGTCCCCGAGCTGACCGCGCGCGGCTACCGGGTCGTCACCATGGACCTGCGCGGGCAGGGCGAGACCGACGCGGTGTGGGCCGACTACTCGCCCGAGGCCGTCGCCCGGGACGCGATCGCGCTGCTGCGGCGGCTCCAGGCCGGGCCCGCGATCCTGTTCACCAACTCCTACACCGGGGCGAGCGCGGTCTGGGCCGCCGCCGAGGCGCCCGAGCTGTTCCGGGCGATCGTGCTCTCCGATCCGTTCGCGCGGGTGATGCCCCGGCCCAACGTGTTCATGCGCGCCGCCATCGCCGCGATGAGCCGGTTCCGGCCGCTGTGGATCGCGTACTGGGCCTCGCTGTACAAGACGAAGAAGGCGGACCCGGCCGAGAAGCGCGGGCTGTCGGCCTCGCTCAAGGAGCCCGGGCGCATGGCGGCCCTGCGCGCGATGATGGCGGCCGACAAGGCCGTGTGCGCGGCCCGCACCGGCGAGGTCACCACGCCTGCGCTGATCGTCATGGGCAGCAAGGACCCCGACTTCCCGGACCCGGCGGCCGAGGCGCGGCTCATGGCCGAGCGGCTGCACGGGCCGGTCGCGATGATCAACGGCGCCGGGCACTACCCGCACTCGGAGATGCCGGCGGAGACGGCCGCGGCCGTGGCCGAGTTCGTGCGGGAGCGTGTCGGTGCCTAGGGCCGGGCTCAGCCCCGCCGCCGTCGTCGACGCGGCCCTGCGGGTGCTCGACGACGGCGGGCCGGAGGCGCTGACGCTGGCCGCCGTGGCGGGGGTGTGCGGGGTGGCGACGCCGTCGCTGTACAAGCACGTCGCCGGCCTCGCCGAGCTGCGGGCGCTGCTGAGGATCCGCATCCTCGACGAGTTCACCGCCGAGGCGACCGCGGCCATGCTCGGCCGCAGCGGCGACGACGCGCTCGAGGCGCTCGCGGACGTCTACGACGCCTTCGTCACCCGGCACCCGAACCGCTACGCGCTCGTGCCGCAGCGCGCCGACCCCGACCCGGGCGTGACGGCGGCCGCGGACCGCTTCCTCGCCGTGGTCTTCGCCGTGTTCAAGGGCTACGACCTCACCGACGACCAGGTGGTGCACGCGACCCGCGTGCTGCGGGCCGCGCTGCACGGGTTCGCCGTGCTGCACCCCGGGTTCCAGATGGGCCAGGACGTCGCGGTGACCCGACGGGTGTTGGTGGAAACGCTGAAGGCTATTCGTGTGGCAGCAGGAAACGCCAGTTGAGCTGGGCGCGCCGGCCGTACGGGAGCCGGAACACCGGCCACTGCGCGGAGTCCGGGCGCGGCACGGCCCGCATGAGGGCCCGGGCCTGGCGGTCGCGCAGGTCGGTCTGCACCAGGAACTCGTCCTTGCGGCAGCGGGGCACCGGCACGCCGGCGCGGCGGCGGGCGTTGGCCGGGTCGCGGCGGCCGCGCCCCCGACCGCGGTCGTGACGCCGACGGTGCCGGCCGCCGGCAGCAGGCTCCTGCGGTTCATTCGAACTCCCTTCGTTACCCGCCTTAACGACAAATCGGGCAAAAGGCATCGACGGTACAGTGTGGGGGTATGAGCGATCACTGGCACGCTCCGCTGCGGCACATCCGCGGCGCCGAGCTCAGCGGCGACACCGGCCAGACGCCGGGGATGACCCGGCTGGAGGCGATCTCGGGCACGACCGTCGGCTCGGAGAAGCTCTGGATGGGCCGCACCCACGTCGCCCCGGCCACCAACTCCGGCGACCACCACCACGGCGAGGCCGAGACCGCCATCTACGTCGTCTCGGGCCACCCGGTCTTCGTCTTCGCCGACGGCGACGAGGAGATCCGGCTGGAGGCCGGCCCGGGCGACTACATCTTCGTACCGCCCTACGCCCCGCACCGCGAGGAGAACCCGGGCGCCGAGGAGGCCGTCGTGGTCATCGCCCGCAGCAGCCAGGAGGGCGTCGTCGTCAACCTGCCGAGCCTGCGGGCGCCTGCCGAACGGCCCTGAAGTCGTAAATTTGCGATCGACACATCGAAGTATTGCGGTACGGGCGCGACTGCTGGCAGGATTCCACGCCAGAAGCCGACAATGGTCAGCGCCGCCAACCGCGCGTCCCCACCCGCGTGAGCTGCTCAGTGCCGGTGAGCGGGCCCCGCCCAGGCCCGTTTTCCGCCCTGCCCCGACACGAGCCGCCCTCCGCCGTGTCCCGGGGTGACACCCGAGGAGTCCACATGGGAGTTTCCCGCCGCGCCGTCATCGCCACATCGCTCGCCGGGGCCGCCGCCGGCGCGCTGCCGATCGCCACCGAGGCGCAGGCCGCGAGCCCGCCCGGCGACGTGGTCGGCAAGGTCACCGTCGGCTACCAGGGCTGGTTCGCCTGCCCCGGCGACGGTGCCCCGATCAACGGCTGGTGGCACTACAGCCCGAACTGGTCGCAGGCCCCGGCCCCGGGCGCGTGCTCGATCACCTGCTGGCCCGACCTGCGCGACTTCGCGAAGGGGTACCGCACCAACTTCGCCAACCTCGGCAACGGCCAGCCGGCGAACCTCTTCTCCTCCTACGACCAGCAGACCGTCGACACGCACTTCCGCTGGATGCAGCAGAACGGCTGCGACACCGCGGGCCTGCAGCGCTTCAACCCCAACGGCGGCGAGGGCGCGACCCGCGACGCGATGGCCCAGAAGGTGCGCCAGGCGGCGGAGGCGTACGGCCGCAAGTTCTACATCATGTACGACGTCACGTGGTGGCTGAACATGCAGGGCGAGATCAAGACCGACTGGACGAGCAAGATGTCCGCGCACACCGCCTCGCCCGCGTACGCCCGCCAGAACGGCAAGCCCGTCGTGTGCATCTGGGGCTTCGGCTTCAACGACGACGGCCGCCCGTTCGCCCCGGCCGCGTGCCTCGACGTCATCAACTGGTTCAAGGGCCAGGGCTGCTACGTCATCGGCGGGGTACCGACGCACTGGCGGCTCGGCACCGACGACTCGCGCGCCGGGTACCTCGACGTGTACCACGCCTTCGACATGGTCTCGCCGTGGATGGTCGGCCGGATCAGCGACAACGCCGGCGCCGACTGGTTCTACCAGAACCGCGTGCTGCCCGACCTGGCCGATCTCGACGGCCGCGGCATCGACTACCAGCCGTGCGTCATCCCCGGCGACCTCGCGGCCGGGCACCGCCACCACGGCGAGCTCATGTGGCGGCAGTTCTACAACCACACCCGCGCGGGCGTGAAGAGCGTGTACATCTCCATGTTCGACGAGTTCAACGAGGGCAACCAGATCGCCAAGACCGCCGAGAGCGCGGCCTGGCAGCCCACCAACTCCGGCATGCGGGCCCTCGACGAGGACGGCACGCCGTGCTCGTCGGACTACTACCTGCGCCTCACCGGCGACGGCGGCCGGATGCTCAAGGGCCAGGTCGCGCTGACCGCGACGCGGTTCACGGTGCCGTTCCCGACCGGGCCGGACCAGACCGCGCCGTCGGTCCCCGGCAGCCTGCGCGTCACGGGCACCACGGACACGACGGCAGCGCTCGCCTGGAACGCCGCCACCGACAACGTCGGCGTCGCCGGCTACCGCGTCAGCCGGGGCGGCACGGTCATCGGTACCACCACCACGCTGGCCTTCACCGCGACGGGGCTGACCGCCTCGACGGCGTACACCTTCACCGTCGCCGCCTTCGACGCGGCCGGCAACGCCTCCGGCGCCTCGAACGCGGTCACCGCGACGACCGCGGCCCCGCCGGACAACACCACGAACCTGGCCGCGGGCCGCCCGACGGCGGAGAGCGGCCACACCCAGGTGTACGGCAGCGGCAACGCGGTCGACGGCAACACCGGCACGTACTGGGAGAGCGTGAACAACGCCTGGCCGCAGTGGCTCCAGGTCGACCTGGGCGGCGCGGTCGCCACCCGCCGGGTCGTGCTGACCCTGCCGCCCCAGTCGTCGTGGGCGACGCGCACCCAGACGCTGTCGGTGAGCGGCAGCACCGACGGCGGGAGCTTCTCGACGATCGTGGGCTCGGCCGGGTACACCTTCAATCCCGCCACCGGCAACACGGTCACCATCGCCTTCCCGTCCGCGGTGACCACCCGCTACCTGCGGCTGACCTTCACCGCCAACACGGGTTGGCCGGCCGGGCAGGTCTCGGAGTTCCGCGTTTACAACGGGTGATGAGACGTCCGTGCGCCGGTCGCCGCCGAAGGCCGGCGCACGGACCTGTTCACAGCCTCCGGGGGAGGCCGAAGTACGGCAGCACGGTGTTGTCGATGAAGCGGGTGAAGACGGACACGCGCTCGCCCTCCATCGTCAGGACCAGGATGCCGAGCGCGTGCCCGACCGGGTCGCCGTCGTCGGAGACGTAGCAGCCGAAGGCCGGTTGCCAGTGGGCGCCGGCCGGGACGAGGCGGTACCGGCGGCGGCCGTCGAGCAGGCCCACGTGCCGGATGAACGCGCCGATCGCCGCGCGGCCCTGGTACTCCAGCGGCGCCGGCGGCATCGTCAGCCACGCGTCGTCGGTGAGCAGCCCGACCATCGCGTCCACGTCCCCGGCCTGCATGGCATCGGCGAAGCGGGACGCGGCGGCGAGCTGGCGCGGCGACGGCGGGGCCGCCCCGGCCCGCGGCAGCTCGGCCGCGCGGGCGCGCTTGAGCAGGGCGTTTGCCGCGTCCTCGGTCAGTTCCAGCATCCCGGCGGCCTCGGCCGCGCGGTAGCCGAGCACGTCGCGCAGCAGCAGCACGGCCCGCTGCCGCGGCGGCAGGTACTGCACGGCGGTGACGAAGGCGAGCGACACCGCCTCGCGGCGCTCGTACCGCGCCTCGGGCCCCGGCGTGTCGTCGGGCAGCCCCTCCAGCAGCGCGTCGGGGATGGGCTGCAGCCAGATCGGCTCGACGGTGCGGGTCGGCGCCGGCACGTCGTCGCCGGGGCCGAACCCGGGCTCCGGGCGCGGCCGCCGTTGCCCGTCCCGCAGCCAGTTCAGGCAGCGGTTGGTCGCGATCCGGTACAGCCACGTGCGCACGGAGGCCCGCCCGGCGAACGAGCCGAGGCCCCGCCACGCCGCGGTCAGCGTCTCCTGCAGCACGTCTTCGGCGTCCTGGACGGAGCCGAGCATGCGGTAGCAGTGGACGTACAACTCCCGCCGGAACGGTTCGACCAGCTCGCCGAACGCCTTGTCGTCGCCCGCCTGGGCCCGGGACAGCAGACTCATCACGACCATGCTGACACCGGGCCCGCCGGAATGTGGTCACTCGAAGGCGGGCAGCGCCTTGAACCGCTCGTCGAGCCGGACGCTGGGCGCGAGCCGGGCCAGCTTCCGCCGGATCAGCGTCAGCGGGTGCCCGGGGAACTCGGCGTCGTACCGCGGGTCGTCGCCCCGGTGGAACGGCAGCCCACCCTCCAGGCCCGGCGCGTACGGCGAGGGCAGGAAGAAGTTGTCGAACCCGAGCCGGTCCGCGAGCACCGCCTCCCGCAGACCGGTCGCGCCGTACTCGGGCGCCTGCAGCGCGCGGTGATAGGGGTCCCCGTCATGGCCGCCGAGGTTACTCGATCTTTGTCAGCCCCGCGGCCGACACCGAGTAGGCGCCAGCCGCCGCGGCCGGGTCGGCCAGCACCTCGAGCACCGCCGCGCCGGCGACCTCCGGGGTCACCACCGCGCCGAGCCGCTCCCGGAAGGCCGCCACGGTGATGCCCTCCCGGGCCGCGTAGGCGGCCGCGCCCACGTCGCCGACGCCGGTGCCGGGGGACAGGCCCGGCAGCAGCGCCACGAACCGGAGGCCGAGGCCGAGCCGGGCGGCCTCGTCGTCGGCGTACCTCGCCACGAAGCGCACCATCGCCTTCGCGCCCGCGTAGCCCCCGCTGCGCGGCGACCCGCCCAGCGCCGCCCCGCTCGACATGAGCACCACGACGCCGCCGGGCGCCAGCGGGGCCCGCAGCGCGGCCCGGGTCCACTCGAACGCCTGGCGCACGTCGACCTCCCACGGCGCCGAGAACGACTCCCACGTCTGCTCGTGCACCGGCCGCGGGTCGGGCAGCACTCCCGCGTTGAGCACCAGTACCGACGGCGCCCGCTCGGCGATGACACGCTCGGCGAGCCCCGGCCCGGCCGCGTCGGCGACGATGTCGGCGCCCGGCCCGCGGGCGATGGTGACGGTGTCGTACCCGGCCTTCGCGAGCGCCTCCGCGATGCCCAGCCCGAGCCCGCGCGTGCCGCCGGTCACCACGGCGGTCTGTCCCAGTGTCTGCATGCCGGTACTGACCCGCGCCGGACCCGAAAGTGGTCAGTACCGCTTCAGGTCGATGCCGGTCGCGAACTTGTCCGTCATCTTCAGCATGAGCCCGAGCAGCCACGACGAGCGGAACGTCCAGTTGCGCATCGCGATCCGGCTCCGGCTCCCCGGCGCCAGGAACGGCCCGGCGCTGCCCTGCTTCGACACCTTCGCGTACCCCCGGAACCCCGCCTCGTAGGCCGCGAACGCCGCCCGGTGGTCCCCGCCCGCGGCCTTGAGCTCGCCGGCGAGCACGTACGCGCCGACGACCGCCAGCCCGGTGCCGAAGCCGCCGAGGGTGTTGCCGTACGCGGCGTCGCCGAGGAGCACGACGCGCCCCTTCGCGTACGCCGGCACCTCGGAACGGCTGATCGAGTCCAGGTACACGTCGTCGGCGCCGTCGAGCAGCTCGAGCAGCTCGGGGATGCGCCATTTCCCGCCGCGGTACGCCGTCCGGATGACCGCCTTCGCGGCCTCGGGGTCGTAGCGGTCGTACCGCAGCTCCGGCGACCGGAACACGAAGAACGCGGGCGACTTGGGCCCGCCGAGCGCGACCATCCGGCCCGGTTCGTTGTACATCACGGCGTCGCCGTCGGCGGACAGCCCGACGAGCGCGTAGTAGTACCCGAGAAACTTGACGTAGTCCGCCTCGGGCCCGAATGCGAGCCGCCGCACGTTGGAGTGGATGCCGTCGGCCCCGACGACGATGTCGAACGTGCGCGGCGCGCCGTTGGCGAACGTGACGTGTACCTTCTCGCCGACCTCGGTCAACGACGTGACGGAGTCGCCGAAGACGTACTCGCAGCGCGCGGCCGTCTTGTCGTACAACAGCGCGGAGAGGTCCCCACGGGTGATCTCGATCTCGCCGCCGGTGAACTCGCCGGGAATGACCGCGAGCGCCTTGCCGTTCGCGTCGACGATCGTCTGGTCGTGCCCGCCGGTCTGCCGCGCCAGCACGTCGTCGAGCAGCCCCATGCGCTCGAGCACCGTGCGGTGCGTAGCCCCCTTGAAGTCGACCGCCTGCCCCCCGAACCGAAGCGCGGGCGCCCGCTCGACGACGGTGACGTCGCAGCCCTGCCGGGAGAGCCAGAACGCGAGCGCGGGCCCGGCGATGCTGGCGCCGGAGATGAGAACCGTGGTGTGCTTCATGCCGTTGACGGTCGCGCCCAGCCCTGACAGTTCACGACCAGTCCGCTGACAGTGTCCCTGGCTCGCTGCGCTCGCGGTGGGGGAGCACGCTCCACCCACACGGCCTAAGGTGGGCGCAATGAATCGACGTCGGCGTAAGAAGTTGCAGGATCGTCTCATGAGCGTCGTGGCGTGGGGGGATGCTCGTCAGGTCGGTGCGCTGCTGCGCGCCGGGGCCGATCCCGGGCTTCCCGACCGGCACGGCAGCACGCCGCTCTACCGGGCCGGCGTCCAGGGGCGCGCCGACAACGTGCGCGTGCTCGTCGCCGCCGGGGCCGATCCGAATGCGGAGAGCGGTACCGGCGAGGAGGGCCTGCCGCTGTGCGGGGCCGCGTGCTGGGGTCACGACGACGCCGTGCGGGCTCTGCTGGACGGCGGCGCCGATCCGGCCCGGCGCGAGGACCGCGGCGAGGGCTACACCGCGGCGGAGTGGGCCGCCGCCGGTGGGCACCGGTCCACCATCGCGCTGCTGGAAGCAGCGCGGTAGCTATTCGGCCAGGCCCGCGAGGGCCGCGGCCGTGGGGGCGTCGGCGGGCAGGAACGCCTCCAGGCGCAGCTCGGCGATTGTCACGTCCACGGCGGTGCCGAAGTAGGTCAGCGTCGTGATGAGGCGCAGCTCGCCGTCGCCGTGGCGCAGGCGCAGCGGTACCGCGAAACCGAGATGCCGAGGCCCGGGCGCCGGCGGTCGCGGTGGGGCCAGGGCGGCGAGCTCGGTGGCCAGGGTGCGCAGGCGCTCGTCGGGGTTGCGCACGGCCTCGGCGCGGACGCGGTCGACGATGTGCCAGGCCCACTCGTCGAGGTTGACGATGCGCGGGGCGAGGCCGCCCGGGTGCAGCAGGAGGCGCGGGACGCTCACCGGCGGGGTGAGCAGGGCCGGGTCGGCGCCGCGGGTCAGGGCGCGGAAGGCGGCGTTGCCGGACACGAGGTCGCCGTGGCGGTCGACGACCACGGCCGGGTACGGCAGGTGGCCGCGCAGCACGTGCTCCAGGGCGGCGCGGACCGGGGCGAGCTCCGGGCCGTCGAGGGGGCTGCGGGCGTACGCCGGCGCGAACCCGGCCGCGAGCAGCAGGTCGTTGCGCTCCCGGATCGGCACCTCCAGCGACTCCGCGAGCCGGATGACCATTCCCCGGCCGGGGGCCGAGCGGCCGCTCTCCAGGAAGCTGAGGTGCCGCTGGGTGGTGCCGGCGCTCACCGCGAGCTCCAGCTGGCTGACCCGGCGCCGGGTACGCCACTCCCGCAGCGCCCCGCCGAACGTCTCCATGCTCCGTTTCTAACCGGTCCGGGGCCGCCCGGCGATACCCTGCGGGGAATTGCCGCGCCGCACCCGGGCGCGCAGGGTCGTCGGCATGGACATCATCGACCGGTACGTCGCACTGTGGAACGAGCCCGACCCGAACCGCCGCCGGGAGGCCGTGCGCGAGCTGTGGGCGCGCGATGCGGTACACGTGCTGCAACCCCCGGCCGAGCTGCGCGCGGTCGCCGCGGGCCTCGGCTTCGACCGGCCCGTGCTGGAGGCCCGCGGCCACGAGGCGCTGGAGCGGCGGGTGACCCGCGCCTACGAGGAGTTCGTCGCGCCGGGCGCGTTCGCGTTCCGGGCCCGCGGCGACGGCGAGCGGCTGCGCGACGTGGTGAAGTTCCGCTGGGAGATGGTGCCCACGGCCGGCGGCGACGTCGCGGGCGTGGGCCTGGAGGTGCTGCTGCTCGACCCGGACGGACGCATCGCCGCCGACTACCAGTTCATTGAGCAGCCCTGAGCCCGTCGGCATAGGCGCTCGCGAACCCGTCCGCGCCCAACGCCTCGGTCGCGGCCGCGGCCGTGCGGGCCACGTCCGGGTCCGACGCCACCGCGGTGCCGCGCAGGGCCGCCGCGCGCCCGAGCAGGCGCGCCGCCTCCGCCGCGGCGCCCGTCAGCGCCGCGTGCCCGGCCCGGCCCTCGAGCACCTCGGCCAGGCTGGCCGGGAACGGCGCCAACTGGACGGCCGACCACGCCTCCTCGTGCCGGCGGGCGGCCTCGGCGACGCGGTGCCCGGCCTCGGCCAGGCGGGCGTGGGCGGTCAGGATGCTGCCGCGGATGAACACGGTGCCCGCGTTGCCCGGCCGCGTCTCGTCCAGCGCGCGGCGAAGGTGCCCGGCGGCCGCGGCCAGGTCGCCGCGGTGCCGGGCCACCTCGGCCAGCCCGAGCTCGGTCGCCGCCGACCCGGCGGCGCGGCGGAAGTCGGCCTCGGCCGCGTCCAGGTCGCCCTGGCGGATGAGGTCGTGGCCGCGGCGGCACAGCACGTCGGCCGCCTCGTGCACGGCGCCGAGCTCGTCGAGGGCGGTCAGCGCCGCCGCCCACCGCTCGTGCGCGAGGGCGTGGTCGCCGCGCCAGGAGGCGACGTACGCGAGCCAGTCGAGGCCCTGCGCGATGCCCCAGCGCTCGCCGAGCGCGCGGAACCCGGCGAGCACGTCGAGCAGCCCGGCCTCGTCGGGGCGCCCGCCGAGGACGTCGAGCAGCGCCGTGCCGAGGCCCTGCAGCGCCCGGTTCCACGGATCGCCGGCGAGGATCACGGGCGACGGCTCGGGGCCGGCGCCGGGCACCCGGGCCATGCCCCACACCGCGACCCCGAACGGGTACCGCACCGCCCGATCCAGCGCCGCCATCACCTCCCCGGCGCGCTCCCGATGCGCCGGCGACGCGAGGGCCTCGGCGTGCACGACGCAGCTGACGTACTCCTCCTCGAGCCCCTCGATCGGCCCGTCCAGCAGCGCCGCCGCGATCGGCGTGACCTCCCGGCGCCGGCCCGCCAGCCACCAGTACGCGGCGAGCGCGGCGACGAGCCGCATGGCGGTGGCCCGGTCGGCGGCCGCGGACCGGCGCAGCGCGGCCATGAGGTTCTCGTGGTCGGCGCCGAGCGTGGCGAGCCAGGTGAGCTGCTCGGCCCGGCGCAGGTGGGGGTCGGCCTCCCGGGCGAGCGCGAGGAAGTGCTCGGCGTGGGCGCGCTCCAGCCGCTCCCGCTCCGGCGGGGCGAGCCGGTCCCGGCAGAAGAGCAGGATCGTTTCGAGCATCCGGTACCGCCCGTCGCTCGCCACGAGCAGCGACCGGTCGGCGAGATCGGCCAGCGCGGCCTCGTCGACGCCGCAGACCGCGACGGCCGCCGTGCGGGTGGCGCCGCCCGCGAACACGGAGAGCCGGGCCGCGGCCGTGCGCTCCTCGTCGCCGAGCAGCCGCCAGCTCCAGTCCACGACGGCGTGCAGCGTGCGGTGCCGGTCGGCGGCGGTGCGGTCGCCGCGGGAGAGCAGCGCGAAGTGCTCGTGCTGCGCGAGCCGGGCGGCCAGCTCGCCGACGTCGAGCTGGCGGAGCCGGGCGGCGGCCAGCTCGATGGCGAGCGGCAGCCCGTCGACGAGCGAGCAGATCCCGGCCACGGCCGCGGCGTTGCCGGCGTCGACCGCGAAGCCCGGGCGCACGGCCGCGGCCCGCTCGGCGAACAGCGCGGCGGCGAGGCCGGCGGGGAGCGGCCCGACCGGCACAAGGACCTCCCCGGTGAGCCCCAGCGGCTCCCGGCTGGTGGCGAGGACGGCGAGGCGCGAGCAGGCGGCGAGCAGCTCCCGCACGAGGGCCGCGGTGGCGTCGAGGGCCTGCTCGCAGTTGTCGAGCACGAGCAGCAGCTCCTGCCCGGCCAGGGCGGCGGCGATGAGCTGGACGGGGTCCGGGGCGGCGCTCGGGGCCAGCCCGCCGTCGCGCAGCCCGAGCGCGGCCGCGACCGCGAGCGGGGCCGGCGCCGCCGAAAGGTCCGCGAAGCAGGCCTCCCGGGGGTCGCGCCGCGCGGCCTCGACGGCGAGCCGGGTCTTGCCCGCCCCGCCGGGCCCGACCAGCGTGACCAGCCGGGCGTCCCGCGCTCCGGCGAGCCGGTCCAGCTCCGCGCTCCGCCCGACGATCCGGGTGATCGGCGCGGGCGGCCCCCGCCGGACCGGATCCGACGGTTCGGGCCGCAACAGCCGCAGGTGTACCGCACTGAGCTCGGCCGAAGGATCGGTCCCGAGCTCCTCGGCGAGCAGCCGCCGCCCCTCGTGGAACACCTCGAGCGCCTCGGCGGTGCGGCCGGCGGCGTGCAGGGCCCGCATCAGCTGGGCGCGCAGCCGCTCCCGGAACGGGTGCTCGGCGACGAGGCCGCGCAACGGCCCGACCGGTGTCCCCTCGGCCAGCCCGAGCTCGGCCTCGACGAGGTCCTCGACGGCCGCGAGCCGGGCCTCCTCCAGCGGCACCGCCGGCGCCCCGTCGGCCAGGTCGGCGAGGGCGGCCCCGCGCCAGAGGGCGAGCGCCTCCCGGAGCACGACCGCGGCGCCCCGGCCGTCCCCGGCGGCGAGCCGCTGCCGCCCCTCCCGCGCGAGCCGGCCGAACCGGTGCGCGTCGACGTCGTCGGCGTCGACGGCGATGCGGTACCCGCCGCCGGCGAACTCGACGGGCAGCACCTTGCGGAGCCGGGAAACCTGGGCCTGCAGCGCGTTGGGGCTCTCGGAGCCGAGCCGCTCGGCGGGCACGACGTGCCCGGCTTCGAGCAGGAGCCGGACGAGCAGCGCCCGGGGCTTGGGCCCCCCGACCGGGACGACGGTTCCGTCGTCGTCGAGGACCTCCAGCGGCCCCAGGATGCCAAAGCGCATGGACGCATTCTCGTCCAGGGCCCGCGGCGGAGGCGGCGGGAGTACGACTCCATTGATCACCCACGCAGTGAAACATTTAACATCAACAACATGGCACCGTCAGCATCACAGCAGTTCTCCCAGATCAGCACCCCCGAGCCGCCGGGTCCGCCGCGCGTCCTGATGAAACAGGCGGTGGTCCTCGGCGGCAGCGTCGCCGGCCTGATGACGGCCCGGGTTCTGAGCGACCACGCCGAGCGGGTGCTCATCATCGAACGCGACCCGACCGAGGGCGAGGGGCCCCGCCCCGGCGTACCGCAGGGCACCCAGGTCCACGCGCTGCTGCCGGCCGGTCAGACGCAGCTGGACCGCTGGTTCCCCGGCTTCAGCGAGGGCGCGGTCGCGGCCGGCGCCCCGGACTACGGGCGCAGCGACGGCCGGGTGTACATCAACAACCAGCTCCGCGAGGTGGCCGACCCGCCGCCGACGCGCCCGATCCTCATCACCACGCGGCCGTTCCTGGAGTCGCAGGTGCGCCGCCGCGTGCTGGAACTGCCGAACGTGACGATGGTGTACGGCCGGGCCGAGAACCTGGCCTTCACCGAGTCCGCGGTGCGCGGCGTGCGGTACGTGCCCGAGGGGGCCCAGGAGCCGCAGGAGATCGCGGCCGACCTCGTCGTCGACGCGATGGGGCGCTCGAGCCGGCTCAACGACTGGCTGGAGGAGCACGGCTGGCCGCGGGCGCCGATGCAGCGGATGCCCATCAAGCTCAACTACGCCTCGGCGCTGTTCGAGCGCGACGAGTCGGTGAGCGACACCTGGGTCGTCATCACCCAGGAGACGCCGGGGGCCGGTCGGATCCCGCGGATCGGCGGGGTGCTCTCGGTCGAGAACGACCGCTGGCTCATGCTCGTCGCCGGGTACGACGAGGACCGCCCGTCCCGCGACGCCGAGGAGTACGCGGAGCGCTGCCGCAAGTACTTCCCGTCGATGTTCGGCGACATCGCCGAGCGCGGGCGGATGATCGGCGGGGTCATCACGTACCACCAGGCCGACAGCCGCCGCCGGGACTTCCACACGCTGGAGCGGCTGCCCGCGGGGCTGGTCGCGGCCGGGGACGCGGTGGCGTCGTTCAACCCCGTGTACGGGCAGGGGATGACGTCGGCGGCGCTGCACGCGTCGTGCCTGTCGGCATGGCTGCAGACCGGGCCCGACGTCACCACGACGCCCGCGCGGCCGTACTTCGACAAGGTCCGCGTCATCGTCGACGCCGCGTGGCAGGTGTCGACCTTCGCCGACCTGGGTCTGCCGCACATCACGGCGGGGCAGCCGCGGGGGTACCGCATGATCCGCTGGGCGAGTGATCTGCTGCTGCGCGCGTCCATGACCGACGAGCCGACCTGCCGGCGCCTCAACAGCGTGACGGCGATGGAGCAGCACCCGGCCGCCCTGGCCAGGCCGGGCGTCGTGCTGCGGGCGCTGCGCCTGCGGCTGCAGGGCCGGATCTGAGCCCAGCCGGACGGGGCGCGGCCGCGAAGGCCACGCCCCGTCCCGGAGCCCGGTTTACCGGCCGAGCAGGCCCAGCAGCGCCAGGATCTGGTTGAGCAGCTGCGAGATCTGGGCGAAGACGCCGACGCCGTCGAGCAGGCCGGCGATGCCGCAGACCAGGTTGCCCAGCAGGTTGCCGGCGCCCGGGACCGCGGTGATGTTCAGGTGCACGCGGTCGAGGTGCACGATGAGGCCGAGCAGGTCGAGGTCCAGCGGGGCGAGGTTCAGATCGAGAACCTGGCACCCGACGGCCGGGTTGATGTCGTTGACCGCGAACGTCTGCGGCTGCGAGACGTTCTGCACGGCGCCGGTCGAGTCCGTCAGCTGCCCGGCGAGCACGCCGGTGGCGTCGACGTGGTCACCGGCGTCGCTGAACCGCGACGGGGTGAACGTGCCGTTGAACGTGCCCGCGCCACCCTGCGCGTCCGTGAAGGTTCCGGTCACCGCGGAGGTGAGCGTGCCCACCGCGTCCTGGGCCCGAGCGGGCGCCGCGTTCGCGGCGGGCGACCCGACCAGGGAGAGTGCGATCATCGCGACGACTAGCGTCACAGCTGTGACGGCGGTCCGGATCCGGGGCTTGTTCATTGAACCTCCTCGTTGTGTTCGGTTACCCCTTTCGGATTGCCGGGAGAGAAGCGGACAAACTGGCTCGATCTGTGTGCAGAGGCACAGGCAATCGTCAATCGATCATGTTGCGTGCCAGGCCAGCGGCTTGATCAGCCGTTGACCCGGCCCCGCTCGACCCACACGGCATTCCACTTGCCGGGCCCCGCGCCCTCGCCCGTCCGCTCGTCGAACACCAGCATCAGGCCCGCCGTCCCGCCGGCCGGCCGCTCGACGACGGCCAGGAAGCGCAGGACCGACTCCCGGTACCGCCGGTCGAGCACGTACTCGTGGTTGAGGGAGGCCATGGCGTTCGTGCCGGGCCGGCCCGGCCGCTTCGCCGCGGGCGGCAAGCTGCAGATGCTGGCCGTCACCGGCGACCGGAACTACGACACCGCGACCGGGCAGCGCGTCGGCGAGGTGCTCGACACCCACTGGGTCGACATCGACGAGCCGGACCCGTCCGACGCCGAGGACAACCCCGGCGCCGTGTACTCCCAGGGCCGCGCCAAGGGCGGCTGCCGCTTCCTGTGTGATCACCGGCCCGTGGCGCTCGGGACAGCGCTGAGCCGCGGCCGCCGCCGCACGAAGGTCCGCGCGGCGACCGTCCCCCAGGCGGCCACGAGCAGCACGTAGAGCGCGACCGCCAGGGTTTCGAGCATGGGCGAGCCGGTCTGGACGGCCAGGCCGGCCGCGCCCGTGACGCAGGTGCCGACCGGGAACGTGAACGCCCACCAGGCCGGCGTGAACGGCAGGCCCCCGTCGCCGCGGGCGGTGCGCAGGGTCACGGCCGCGGCGAAGGCGAGCCACAGCAGCGCGAAGCCGAGCGTGGGCACGCCGTAGAGCAGCGCGAACACCTCGGCGCCGCGGGCGTACTCGGGCGCCAGGACCTCCCGGGCGGCCCCGGCGAGCGCGTGCGCGGCGGTCACCGACTGGCCGAGCGGACCGAGGACGATCCACAGCGTGGGCACCGTCGCCGGCTCGCCCGGGCCGTGGTGCAGCAGGCGGCCCCAGAGCTGGGCGATGATCGCGACGGCCGCGAAGAGGCTGACGCCGAAGAGCGCGTAGCAGCACAGCAGGGCATCGGGGCGTACCGCCGCCGGAAGATGGGCGATGAGCGGCGCTCCGGTGGCCGCGGACACCATCGGGGGCACCACCGGCATCAGCCACGCGCCGGTGACGACGGCGTCGCGGCGGGCGGTCAGCAGCAGCGGCACGGCGACGGCGGTCACGAGGCCGAGCACCGTGCCCGTCAGCCACAGCGCGAGGGCGACCGCGGGCAGCGGCGTGAACAGCAGCGTCCCCGCGCCGACGGTCATGGCGGCCATCGGCAGCGCGCCCAGCACCGGCGCGGTCGCCGGGTCGATCCGCCGCCCGACCGCGCCGGCGACGGCCCGGACCAGCAGCGCGGACGCCAGCACCCACACGACGGCCGCGGCGGCGCGCAGCCCGGGCACGTGCCCGGGGAGGGCCAGGGCGGCGTTGGCGACGATCCCGGTACCCATGACCGCACTGAAATCGCCCGGCCGCAACGGTCCTCTGTCCATGCGATCGAATCTGCCGGTCGCGGCCGGGGTCCGGTAGCCGTCCCCTGCTTGTGAGGTCATAGTCTCCGGTTATGCCTCTGCCGCCCACAGTGACCGACCTGACCAGCTTCGACCTGCTGCTGTCGGTGGCCCGGCTCGGCTCCGTCGGGCGCGCCGCGGTCGCACACGGGATGTCCCAGCCGGCCGCCAGCGCCCGGCTGCGGCAGCTGGAGCGGCGCCTCGGCGTGACGCTGCTCGACCGCGGGCCGCGGGGCTCGTCGCTTACCGAGACCGGCGCGCTCATCGCCGACTGGGCGCGGGCGGCGGTCGACGCCGCCGACGCGCTCGCGGCCGGGATCGCGGCCCTGCGCGCGTCGCGGCACAGCCGGCTGACGGTCGCGGCGAGCCAGACGGTCGCCGAGTACCTGCTGCCGGCCTGGCTCGTCGCGCTGCACGCCGGCAGCCCCGGGCTGTCGGTGACGCTGCGGGCGCTGAACTCGGCGGACGTGGCGGCGCGGGTAATGGCCGGGGAGGCGGACCTCGGCTTCGTCGAGGCGCCGGCGGTGCCGGCCGGGCTCGACGCCGCTCCCGTCGGGGCCGACCGGCTCACGGTGATCGTGGCGCCGGGGCACCCGTGGGCGCGGCGGCGGCGCGGGATCACCGCCGCCGAGCTGGCCGCGACGCCGCTGGTGTCGCGGGAGGCCGGGTCGGGGACGCGGGGCGCGCTGGAGGCGGCCCTGCCCGCGGCCGCGCCCGCGCCGCTGCTGGAGCTGTCGTCGACGACGGCCATCAAGCACGCGGTCGCGGCGGGCAACGCGCCGGGGGTGGTCAGCTCCCTCGCGATCGTGGCCGAGCTCGCGGCGGGGACGCTGGTGGCGGTACCGGCGGCGGACGTGCCGCTGCAGCGGCGCCTGCACGCCGTCTGGCCCGCGGGACGCCAGCTCACCGGCCCGGCGCGCGACCTGCTGGCCATCGCCCGGCGCCGCTGAGGGCCGCCGCCTCGACGATCTGGTGGTCCGGCGCCCGGATTGGCGGTGTCGCTTTTTTCGCGACTCGTATTTAACTGCTGCGCCGGTGCTCCGGGCGGGGTAGCGTGCGCTGATGTCGGTTCAGCTGCGCCGTGCCCGGGTCGCCGGGTGTCTGCTGTTCCTGCTCTTCGGCGGGGCGCTCGGGGCGTGGACGGCCCGGGTACCCGCGATCAAGCACGGCCTCGGGCTGGACGACTGGCGGCTCAGCGTCGCGCTGCTCGGGCTGGCCGCCGGCGCGATCGCGGGGCAGCTCGGCGCGGGGCGGCTCGTGGACCGCTTCGGCAGCGTGCGGGTCGCCGGCCCGACGGCGCTGCTGGAGGGGGTGCTGCTCCTGCCGGCCGCGTACGCGCCGTCGCTCGCGCTGCTCACCGTCGCGCTGCTCGTGTTCGGCGTCAACCACGGCATCCTCAACGTGTCAATGAACGCCAACGCGCTGGGGCTGCAGCGCGCGTACGGCCGGCCGATCATCTCCTCGTTCCACGCCGTCTACAGCATCGGCGGCTTCGCCGGGGCGGCCCTCGGCGGGCTGTGCGCGCACCTGGGCTGGTCCCCGCGCGGCACGTTCCTGCTGGTCGGCGCGCTTACCGTGGCCCTCGCGGCGTGGGCGCTGCGCTGGATCGCCCCCGAGCCCCCGGCGCCCGAGACCGCCGCCGCGCCCACCGGCCGCCTCGACGGGGTCTACCTGCTGGGCGCGCTCGCCTTCTGCGCCCTGGTCGGTGAGGGGGCCGCGGCCGACTGGAGCGCCGTGTACCTGCGCGACAACCTGGGCGGCACCGCGGGCTTCGCGGCCGCCGGGTACGCGGCCTTCGCGATCGCCATGACCGCCGGCCGCCTGGTCGGCGACCGCCTCACGGTGCTGCTCGGGCCCGTGCGCCTGGTCCGCCTCGGCGGCCTCGTCGCGGCGGCCGGGCTGGGCGCGGCGCTGCTGGTCGACGACCGGTACACGGGCGTGGTGGGCTTCGCCGGGCTGGGCGCCGGCCTGTCGTGCGTGGCGCCGCAGGTCTTCTCGGCCGCGACCGCGCGCAACCCGGGCCAGCCGGCGCGGGCGTTGTCGGTCGCGGTGAGCATGGGCTACGCGGGCTTCCTGGCGGGCCCGGTCCTGATCGGCGCGGCCACGCGGGCGGTGCCGCTGCCGGTGGCCCTGGCCCTGCCCGCGCTGCTGGCCCTGCTGGTGGCCGCGAGCGCCGCCGCCGTCCGCGCTCCGGCCGCCGTCCCGCGCGACGAGCCCCACGACCGGCGCCCCGAGCCGGACGTCGCCGCCTGACGCCCGGCCGGCGAAGGCGATCCCGCCGGCGAAGCCGATTCGCGGCGCGCGGTCATGAGGAAGCCGGTTTGCGGCGCGCGGCGAGCACGTCTGCCGTCGCGGCGGCCAGGGCGATCGCGACGAAGCCGATCGTCGCCAGCAGCGAGGCCTGGAACGCCAGGCTCCAGTTGCCGCCGTGGTGGGCGAGGCGGTTGAAGAACATGGCCCCGACCGCCGCGATCCCGATCGCGGTGCCGATGCGCTGGCCGGTCTGCAGCACCGCGCCCGCGCTGCCCGCTCGCTCGACCGGGACCTCGGCCAGGGTCAGCGTCTGGTTGGGGCTGATCACGAACCCGCTGCCGATGCCCGCGACAAGCAGCGGCAGCGCGGTGGCGAACCCGGCGCCGTGGCCGGGCACGAGGTGCAGGGCCAGGACCGTGGCGCTCAGGCCGGCGCCGACGAGGAGCAGGCCCGCGACGACGAGCGGGCGCCCGAGCCGGTTCACCGTCCGCCCGCCGACGGCCGCGGCGATCGCCGACCCGAGCGCGAACGGCGTGATGGCGAGCCCCGCCTCCAGCGCCGAGTAGTGCAGGCCGCTCTGCAGCAGCAGCGTGTACGTGAAGAAGATGGAGGTGAACCCGCCGAAGTAGAACAGGCCCACGAGCGCGCCGAGCCCGTACGAGCGCACCCGGAACAGCGACAGGTCGATGAGGGCGGTACCCCGCCGCGCGAAGCGGCGCTCCCAGGCGACGAACCCCGCCAGCACCCCGAGCGCGGCCACGACCAGCAGCCACTTGGCGGAGCCGGCCCACTCCCGCTCCTCGACCAGCGGCAGCAGCAACAGCACGACCCCGGCCCCGAGCAGCAGCACCCCGACCGGATCGAGCGGCTCCCGCGCCGGCGACGAGGGCGACGGCGAAGCGGGCCGGGCCGGAATCCAGCGCGCCGCCAGCACGATCGCGATGATCCCGATCGGCAGGTTGATGTAGAAGATCCACCGCCACCCCTCGGCCGCCCCGAAGAACTGGATCAGCAGCCCCCCGAGCAGCGGCCCGACCGCGGTCGACACCCCGATCGTGGCCCCGAGCAGCCCGAACGGCCGCCCCCGCTCGGCCGGCGCGAAGAGCTGCTGGATGAGCCCGGAGACCTGCGGGTTGACCACGCCGGCCGCGGCGCCCTGCACCAGCCGGGCGACGATGAGGAAGAGCGCCCCGGTGGCCAGCCCGGCGGCCGCGCTGGCCAGCGTGAAGGCGGCCAGCCCGGCGATGAACACGTTGCGCCGCCCGCGGGCGTCGCCGAACCGCCCGGCCGGCACGAGCAGCAGCCCGAACGTCAGCGCGTAGCCGGACAGCACCCACTGCAGGCCGCCCGGGCTCAGCGCGAGGCTCTGCTTGATGGAGGGCAGCGCGACGTTGACGATGCTGACATCGAGCAGCGTCATGAACCCGGCGACCAGCACGACGCTGATCGCCCGCCACCGGCCGGGAGAGGAGTGATCCACCGCCTGCCCGTTCCCGGCGGTGGCAGTCGCAAACCCATCGGCGCGCTACACCGCGCCCACCCGCTCGAGCCACTCGGCCAGCAGCGCCCCGAACAGGACGGGCTGCTCGAACTGCAGGTTGTGCCCGGCCAGGTCGAGCACCGCGAACGTGGCCCGCGGGTAGTGCCCGAGCAACGGATACTGGTCGGCGAACCCGGTGGAGCTGTCCTGCCGGCCGGTGAGGATCAGCGACGGCCGCTCGAACGGCGGACCCGACTCCGGCGGCGTCGACAGCACCCACCGCTGCCGGATCCGGGCCATGGCGCCGAGATCGGCCGCCTCCACCCCGGGCTGCACGTCGGCCAGGTAGTGCTCCAGCGTGGCGGCGGTGCGCACCACCGCCATCTCCAGGAAGTCCGGGTCGGCGGACTCCAGGCCGGGCTCGGCCCGCAGCGTCACGTGCGCGGGCACGGTCCGCTCGGCGTGCTCCACCGCCGTCCCGATCGGGCAGATGAGGGCCAGCCCCAGCACCTGCGACGGCCGGAGCCGCGCCAGCGCCCGGGCCATGTAGCCGCCGTAGGACTCCCCGATGAGCAGGAACGGCGCCGACCCGATCCGCTCGTCGACGAACCGGTCGAGCGCGGCCAGCACGTCGTCGGAGGAGTCGACGCCCGGCGGCGCCGGGGTGCGCCCCATGCCCGGAAGGTCCGGATACAGCCGCCGATAGCCGGGCACCCGCTCGAACACGGGCTCCAGACAGCCGAGCATCAGCCGATGGTCCGGCGTCCACCCGTGCACCGCCAGCACATCGACCCCGGCCCCACGCTCCACGAAGTACATGCCCGCATCCTGACATCCGGGTACGACAAAAAACTCAGAGCCCGGCCCGTGCGGCGTGCGTGCGCAGCGTGGCCAGGGCGCGCGCGGACTGGCTCTTCACGGTGCCGGTACTGCAGCCGAGCGCCCGCGCGGTCTGCTCGATCGACAGGTCGCAGACGTACCGCAGCACGAGCACGGCCCGCCGGCGCGGCGGGAGCCGGTTGAGCAGGTCGTGCACGGGCAGCCGCTCGACGATCGAGTCCGGCGCGGCCCCGGGCGGTAACTGGAGGTGCAGGGGAGTCGTGTCCATGAGGGCACGATGGTCAACGGTGCTGACGTACCGCTGAAATCAGGTTGATGTGAGCAACCGCCGCGACTCCAGGTGGGCGCGCGCCGGCGGGGCGAGGTCGAGCGCCAGCGCGGCGTCGAAGGCGGCCCTGGCCTCGGCCGGGCGGCCCAGGCGCAGGAGCAGCTCGGCGCGGGTCGCGTGCCACCACGGGTACGACCCGAGGGCGGTGATCGCCTCGACCAGGGGCAGCGCCGCCGCGGGCCCGTCGCGTTCGGCGACCGCCGCGGCCCGGTTGAGCCGCGCGACGGGGGTGTCGTGGACGGTGAGCAGCACGTCGTACCAGGAGATCACCGCGCCCCACCCGGTCCGCTCGTACGACGGGGCGAGCGCGTGGCAGGCGGCGATCGCGGCCTGCACGGCGTAGCGGTCGGGCCGGTCCGGACTTCGGCGCAGGGCGGTGCCGAGCACGGTCACGCCCTCGCGGATCGCGGCCCGGTCCCAGCGTGAGCGGTCCTGGTCGGCGAGCAGCACCGGGTCGCCGGCGGGGGAGAGGCGGGCGTCGCGGCGGGAGTCCTGCAACAGCAGCAGCGCGAGCAGGCCGAGCGCCGCCGGCTCGTCGGGCATGAGCCGGGCCAGTAGCCGGGCCAGCCGGATCGCCTCCCCGACCAGCAGCGGGGCGCCGTTCGTGTACCCCTCGTTGAAGATCAGGTACACCGTCGCCGCGACCCCGTGCAGTCGCGCGGGCAGCTCGGCGCCGGGCGGGACACGGTACGGTATCCGCGCCTGTTGGATCTTCTGCTTGGCCCTGGTCAGGCGCTTGGCCACGGTCGCCTCGGGCACGAGCAGCGCCCGGGCCACGTCCGCCGTCGACAGGCCGCCCAGGGTCCGCAGCGCGAGCACGACCTGCGCCTCGACGGCCAGGGCCGGGTGGCAGCACATGAAGATCAGGCTGAGCAGGTCGGTGTTCTCGGCGACGTCGATCTCGAAGGACGCCTCCTTGACCGGGCGCAGGGCCTCGCGGCGCATGATGTCGATCGCGCGGCGCCGCGCGGCCACGATGAGCCAGGCCCGGGGGTTGTCCGGAATGCCGGCCGCGGGCCAGGTGAGCAGCGCCTTCTCCAGGGCGTCCTGGGTGGCGTCCTCGGCGAGGTCGAGGCGGCCGGTGCCGCGGACGAGGGCGGCCAGCACGACCGCGCCCTCGTCCCGCACGATCCGGGCGAGCTCGTCCACTACCGGTTGAAGACGATCACCGGCCGGATCTCGACCGCGCCGTGCCACGCGGCCGGCATCCGGGCCGCGACCGCCACGGCCTCGTCGAGGTCGGCGCAGTCGAGCAGGTAGAAGCCGGTCAGGGCCTCCTTCGTCTCCGCGTACGGGCCGTCGGTGGCCAGCACGTCGCCGCCCTTGCCGCCCTGGACGCGCACGGTGGTGGCGGTGGCGGTCGGGTACAGCGCGTGGCCGCCCTTGATCACCGTGGCCGCGGCCTTGGCGAACGCGTTGTACTCGAGCATCTCCGCGGCCTGGTCGGGGTGGCTCCAGTCGACGTCGGCGGTGTAGGTGAACGCGGCGTACATCGGCATGGTCTGCTCCTTCGCGAGTCGTCATCCACCCTAAGGACGAACGGCGCCCGGCCCGGAAGGACACCTCAGCCGTGCAGTCTTGCGCCCTTGACGATGCGGTCGACGGCGTTCTTCGGGCCGTGTACCGCGAGGCCGGCCAGGTGCAGGTCGGCCCGGGCCACCTTGCGCACCGCGGCCCGGTTGTCCTCGTCGTTGCCGGTCGCGAACAGGTCCTGGGTGAAGATCGCGCAGGCCACGCCCCGCTCCACGGCCCGGGCATGGGCGGCCTTGAGGACCGTACCGTCGCCCGCGAAGACCAGGACCGGCTGGCCCAGCATCGGCAGGTACTTCGTGCCGTCGGCGTCCTCGTAGTCCTCGCCCAGCAGGCCGGGTTCGGTGCCCGCCACGCCCGAGACGACGAAGGCCGTGACGTTCAGCGCCTGCCAGGCCGGCAGGTCGTCGCGGAGCAGGACGGCGATCTTGGTGGGAAAGGTCATGGTGACAGCCTGGACATCCCCGGGCCCGGTGACTTGTACGTTGTTCACATGGAGGCCGTCACGGCCTGGCGGCCTCGGGTGCCGGGGGTCGCCGAGGTCTTTCACGCGCACTTCGTCGAGCACGCGTACCCGGTGCACGTCCACGACGCGTGGACGCTGCTCATCGTGGATTCCGGGGCTATCCAGTTCGACCTGGACCGCCATCACCGGGGGGCCGTCGCCGGGTCCACCGTGACACTGCTGCCGCCTTTCGTGCCGCACGACGGCCGGGCGGCCACGCATTCCGGGTTCCACAAGCGGGTGTTGTACCTCGATTCCTCGGTATTGGCGCCCGGCCTCGCGGGCGCCGCCGTCGACGAGCCCGACATGCGCGATCCGGTCCTGCGGCGGCGGATCGACCAACTGCATCTGGTGCTCGACCGCCCGGGCGAAGAGTTCGAGGCCGAAAGCCGGTTGGCGCTGATTCAGGACCGGCTCCGGCAGCATCTGGACCGGCATTTCCGGGAGGATTCGGCGCCGCCCCGGCGTGTCGCCGACGAACTGCGCCAGCTGCTCGACGCGCGGCTGGCGACGGGCATCACGCTGCAGGAAGCCGGGCTACTGCTGGGTAGCCATCCGGGGCACCTGGTCCGCAGTTTCGGTGCCGCGTTCGGGCTGCCCCCGCACCGGTACCTCCTGAGCCGGCGCATTGAGCGGGCCCGCGCACTGTTGCTTACCGGATTGAAGCCGGCCGATGTCGCGGCCGAGGCAGGCTTTCACGACCAGGCGCATCTGCACCGCCATTTCAAGCGCCATGTCGGCGTTACACCCGGGGTCTTCGCAAACGGGCGGAGCCCCGCCGGGAACGGCGGGGCGGTCCGCGAGCGGATGCATTACGCGGCGGCTCCGCCGGTCGACAGGTGAAGCCGTTTGTCGGCGGCCGCCGCGTTCCGGTGCAGCCGGACCGTCTCGGCGCTGAGCAGATCCCGGCCGATTCCCGTCAGGCGGTAGTAGCGCCGCAGCCGGGACGCGACCACCTCTTCGCGGTCCACCTCGATCAGGCCGTCGGCCCGCAGGCGGTCCAGGATGCCGTACAGGGTGCCGGCCTGGAGGCGTACCCGCCCCTCCGATATGCGCCTTACGTCGTCCAGGATGCTGTAGCCGTGTTGTGACTCGGCGGCCAGGGCGGTCAGGACCAGGAACGTCGGTTCGCGTAACGGTAAGCCAGTCATACCCATCACTATATGAAGACCATCGATATATGCAATCAACCGATCGGATGGCCGGTCCGCGTTTTAGTTAACTGTCTTAACAGCTGTCGGTCAATGGCTGGCGACCCTCGAATATTGAACTACGGTGCGTCACCCTCGGCAAGCGCTAGGTGCACGAGAGTCTCGGCGCAGGCGTTGACCTGGTCCAGGGAGACCCGTTCGTCGGGGCAGTGGCCGTAGCCGACGCCGGGGCCGAACTGCACCGCGGGGACGCCCGCTCCGGTGAGAAGGCGCAGGTCAGAGCCGTACGGGGCGCCCACCACCGCCGGTGCCCGGCCCGTGATCCGCTCATGGGTCCGCACCACCCGCTGGACGAGGTCCGTGCCGTCGGGGCAGCGGCCGGACGCGAACTGACCGCCCCACCACTCGACCGTCACCGGGTGCTCCTTGAGCCACGGATCCCCGGCGCAGGCCTCGGCCACGGTGCGCTCGAACTCGGTGCGGGCGGTCTCCACGGGTTCGTCCAGGGCGACGCCGAAGCGGCCCTCGGCCACCAGGAGGTCGGGCACCGTCGAGGCCCAGTCGCCGGCCCGGACCGTGCCGACCTCGAGCGGGTAGGCGATGTCCCAGCGACCCATCATCGGGTCGACCGCGCGGTTGCGGTTCGCCTCCAGGGCGCGCAGCACCGGGAAGATCAGCTGGAACTTCTCGACCGCGCTCACCCCGGAGGTCCGCGCGCAGGCGTGTGCGGCCAGGCCGGGCACGCGCAGGCGGAAGGTCAGCGCGCCGCCGTTCGCGGCCAGCACGTCCAGCGCCGTGGGCTCGGTGATCACGCAGGCGTCGGCCCGCCAGCCGCGGTCGAGGGTGGCGTACGTGCCCAGGCCGCCGTCCTCCTCGCCGATCACCGCGGCCAGCAGCAGGTCGCCGCGCGGGCGGGTGCCGGTGCGGTGCAGGGCCAGGAGCGCCTGGAGGGCGGCGACGAAGCCGCCCTTCATGTCGCAGGCGCCGCGGCCGTAGGCGTGGCCGTCGCGGATGTCGCCCGACCATGGGGAGCTCGTCCAGGTGCCGGGGTCGCCGGGGGGTACCACGTCCAGGTGGCCGTTGAACATCAGGGACCGCGCGCCGGGGTCGGTGCCGGGGATGCGGGCGACCAGGCCCCAGGCCTCGGTGCGCTCGACCTCCATGCCGGGGAAGTCGGCGCGCGCGGCCAGCTCGGCGACCGGGACGGGCCAGAGGTCGCAGTCGACACCCTCGGCGCGCAGGAGGGCGGCGACGTGGTGGACGATCTCGCTTTCGGCGGCGGTGCCGCCGACACTGGGAATCCGGATCAGGTCGGTCAGGGTGCGGGTGGCCTCGGCGCGGGCGTCGCGCAGGGCGTCGAGGGCCGGCTGTACTGCGTGGTTCACGAGGGCACGATATGTCGCTGACGCTCATGACGTACAACATCAGGAACGGCGGCACCGGTCGCCTTCCGGCCATCGGGCGCGTGATCGCGGGCCAGGCGCCGGACGTGGTCGCGCTCCAGGAGCTGCGCGGCGAACCGGCGCTGGGGGCTTTGACCGGAATGCGGCAGATCGTGGCGCGCTCCTGGCGGGGCCAGCCGGTCGGGCTGCTCGTCTCGCGGCGGCTGCGGGTGCTGGGGGCCGGGCGGGTGCCGCGGCCGTTCTTCCACGCGGCCGCGTGGGTGCGGGTCGCGACGCCGCTCGGGCCGCTGACCCTGGTGTCGGCGCACCTGTTTCCCTACTGGGGGAGCGTGCGGCGGGCCGAGGCCGGCTGGCTCGCGGGCTTCCTGCGCCGCCAGGGCGAGGGGGTGCTGCTGGGCGACCTCAACACGCTCGACCCGTGGGGGGAGCACGCGGCGCGGCTGGAGGAACTGCCGCTGCGGTACCGCCGCCGCCACCTCGATCGCGGGAAGCCCGACGTGCGGGCGACGGCGCTGCTGGCGCGGCGGGGGCTCGTCGACCTCTTCCTCCGGTGCGGCCACGGCCAGGCCTGGACCGTGCCGACGACCGGCGTCGGCGGCGCGGAGTTCACGCGGCTGCGGCTGGACTACCTGTGGGCGACACCGGGCGGCGCCGCCCGGTTCAGCGATTGCCGTGTCGTGACCGGCGGGGAGGCTGAGTCCGGCTCGGACCACTACCCGCTGGTGGCCCGGGCAGCGTAGAGACCTGGGCGGCGGCGGCCTGCGCGGCCGTGCCGGAGGTGCGGGGGTCGATCTGCTGGCGCGGCGGCAGCTGGCGCCGGCTGCCGCCCAGCGGCGGGTTGGCCACCCAGCGGATGATCGGGCCCTGCCCGGGCTCCGGCGTCCAGCCGAGGAAGCGCTGCCAGAGCTGCTCGGCCCCGAACTGGCGCAGGTCCTCGGCCGCGTCGGCGACCCGCAGCGCCATGAGCGTGCGCAGCTCGGCGGGGTGGTCGGCGTACTCGGCGGCGAGCTGGGCCCGCTTCGGCGCGCACGGCCAGGGGTCGGCACATCCGGTGCACCGCCACTCGGGGCGGGCCGGGATGTGCGCCTCGGTCGTCACCCAAGGCTCCCCGGGCGGGCGACCTCGAGACGTCGCAGGGCGTAGACGAGCACTGAGTTGCGGGCCGTCACGTACTGGTCACACGGCCACGGCCGGCCGCAGTCGCGGCACAGCTCGCCGCGCTTGAACTTCGCGGCCAGCCACCCGCGCGGGCGCGGCTGGTGCCGGCGGCGCTGACGGACGAGGTCTGGGAGCTCCATAGCGAATCCCTCTAGGTCGCCGTGGTCGGACGGGGGGAAGTGGTGTCGCGGGACTTGCCGAGGCGGAGCGTGGTGTGCACCAGGTGCTGGTGCTGATGGAGGCTCAGGTGGGGCGCGGCCGCCGGGATCCGGTGGCGGGTGCCCTTGGCGCGGTACATGGCCGCGTCGGCGCGGTGGACGGCGTCGGCAAGGTGTGCGTCGGGCTCGACGGGGACGAGCCCGACGGACACGCTCACGGTGACGATCTGACCCGCCAGCCGCATGGGGGCGGCCAGCGCCTCGGCGAGCCGGTCGGCCTGCTCCTGGGCGCGGCCCGGGCGGCCGGCCAGCAGGCCCGCGAACTCGTCGCCGCCGAGGCGGGCCACGAGGCCGCCGTCGGCGTACGCGGAGAGGCGGCGGGCGGTCGTCACGAGCACCTCGTCGCCGGCCGAGTGGCCGAACACGTCGTTGATCTGCTTGAACCCGTCGACGTCGAGCACGACGGCGACCAGGGGGTGCTGCCCGCGGTCGGCGACCAGCGCGGTGCCGCGCAGATAGAAGGCGCGGCGGTTGGGCAGGCCGGTGAGCGGGTCGTGGCTGGCCGCGTGCCGCTCGATCTCGAGCTCCGCGCCGAGCCGGGTCGCGAGCCGCTCCGCGCGGCGGGCCCGCAGGTGGAGCGGGATGGCCGCGCACGCCCCAGCCGCCGCGGCCGCACCGGCCAGAAAGGCGAGGGGATCCATGCGCGCGTCCCTTCAGATCGTAGCTGGGGAAGCCACTCGATCATTTGGGTACGAATGTCGGGTTTTGATCACGAACTGTGAGCGACCCCTGACATCCGCACATGCGCTAGCATGCGCTTTATCGGCTGCAGAAGCAAGAGCCGATGCACGTGCAGATGCCGGTTGCTTGGTGAACTTTCAACCAAGGTCGTCAGAGAGATGTCGATGGAGCAGACGTACAACGGGATGCCGGCCGGCCACCTCTCCGGTGTGATCTGGCAGAAGAGTCGCCGCAGCAACCCCAGCGGCAACTGTGTCGAACTGGCCCGCCTGCCCGGGGGGGGCCGGATTCGCCATGCGGAACTCGCGCGACCCCGAGGGGCCGGCGCTCATATACACCTACGAGGAGATTGCCGCCTTCGTCGGAGGCGCCCGCGACGGCGACTTCGACAACCTGTTGGCGGCTGAGTAACTACGGCCACGAGATCGGGCAGGCTCGGAGGCGAGCCCACTCCCGCTTACTGTCCGGTCATGGCATGCTTACTCCGGTCGCGGGGCAGGCTCGCGGCTCGCGACTGCTCGACCATGACGGTCCCGGAGGCAGCACGGTGACGACCGGTCTAACTGAAGGAGGAGCGTCCGGAGGCCCTACGGTCCTCCGGATGCTGCTGGGCGCCCACCTGCGGCGCCTGCGTGAGGCTCAGGGGGTGACCCGGGAGGACGCCGGCTGGGAGATCCGCTCGTCGGAGTCGAAGATCAGCCGGATGGAGCTCGGCCGTGTCGGTTTCAAGGAGCGCGACGTCGCCGACCTGCTCTCCCTCTACGGCGTCGACGACCCCGAGGAGCGCTCGCGCCTCCTGGCGCTGGCCCGCGACGCCAACAACCCGGGCTGGTGGCACCGCTTCGGCGACGTCCTGCCCAGCTGGTTCCACTCCTACCTCGGGCTGGAGGCGGCCGCCGCGCTCATCCGCACCTACGAGGTGCAGTTCGTGCCGGGGCTGCTGCAGACCAAGGAGTACGCCCGCGCGGTCGTCCTGCTCGGCCACGGCCGGGCCAAGGAGGACGAGATCGAGCGGCGGGTCGAGCTGCGCCTGCAGCGCCAGCAGATCCTGACCCGCGCGGACGCGCCGAAGCTGTGGATGGTCGTCGACGAGGCCGCGCTGCGCCGCCCCATCGGCGGGCACGACATCATGCGCGCCCAGGTCGACGCGCTGCTGGAGATCAACCGCACGCTGCCCAACGTGCGCCTGCAGGTCATCCCGTTCAACGCGGGCGGGCACGCCGCCGCCGGCGGGGCGTTCACGATCCTGCGCTTCCCCGACGACGACCTGCCCGACGTGGTCTACATCGAGCAGCTCACCTCGGCGCTGTACCTCGACAAGCGCGACGACGTCGACCTCTACGCCGAGGCGATGGAGCGGCTGTGCGTCGAGGCCCGGCCGCCGACGGAGACCGCGAAGATCCTCGAGGAGATCCGCAAGGACCTCGACGCCTGAGGCGCCCTGGGCCGCCGATTTCGGCGGGGTGGTGACCCGAACCACCCCGCGGCCACGACGTCGGCTCCACGGCCCGCTGGGCGGGTGCTTCCACGGTGATGAGTGCGGTGCCTCTAGCGCCCGTTGGGCAGGATGAACGAGGCGCCGAAGGACAGCACGACCGCGAGCGCCGCGACCGCGCCGATCAGCACCAGCTTGGCGGTGGGGCCGAGCCGCGCCCGGCCGGCCGGGCGCGCCGTGCGGGACGGGCGGAACCCGCGCCGCAGCCGCCGCGCGCGGTCGTCGCGCACGGCCCGGCGCTCGGCGTCCCGGGCCCACTCGGGGTCGAGGCTTTCGAAGGGATCGGTCACGGCGACCGAGTATGCAGCATCCCGCGCGGGCGCGGGGCCCCGTCAGGCCGCCTCGATGCGGTCCATGGCGGCGTTGCGCGGCACGTGCCGGTGCAGCAGGTTGCCCTGGCCCGCGGCCAGGATCCCGGCCACCACCGGGGTCTCGGCCTTGCGGATCTCCAGGTCGGCCTCCTCGGCGGCCGCGCACGCGAGCTGCGCCGCGACCGGGCCGGGCAGGGCCTGCCAGGTCGGCCGCAGGGTCGTGTTGATGGCGTCGTCGTACCAGTTCGGCACGGTCGGCGGCGGTAGGTGCCCGGAGCGCCAGCGCCGGACCAGGGTCAGCGCCCAGCGGTCCCAGAACGCGAGCTCGGCCAGGATCGTCGCGACGCTCCAGCCGGGCTCGACGGGTTTGCGAAGGCCCTCGTCGCCGAGGGCGCCGATGAGTGCGGTGAGCCGCTGCCGCGCGGCGTCGTTCTCGTTCAGGGGTACCGGCTCCACTCGTTCCACGGTACGGAAGCCGGGGCCGCTCCGCATGATCCACCAGCCCCGAATGCCACGGCCGATTTCCGCCAGCGCCAGGCGTTTCGCGGGGGCACGCTGGGGGCATGTTCACCATTCACGCCATCGCCCCCGAGAAACTGGAATCCGTTCGCCGCAACGGCCGCGACGTCTCCGGGAACCCGCCCGAGCCGTGGCGGGCCACGGGCGGCGAGCCGTTGCGCTGCTGCCTGCGCGACGCCACCGCGGGCGAGCAACTGCTGCTGTTCGGCTACGAGCCGGAGCTGCCGCCGAGCCCGTACCGCGAGATCGGCGCCGTCTTCGCCCACGCCGAGGCCTGCCCGGGCCCGGACGGCTCCGGCTACCCCGCGGCGTGGCGGCACCGGCCGCAGGTGCTGCGCGCCTACGACGCCCGTGGCTGGATCCACCCGTCGACGCGCGCCCACGACGGCACCGACCCGGAGGCCGAGCTGGCCGAGATCCTGGCGCACCCCGAGGTGGTGCGGGTCGACAGCCGCAACATCGCCTATGGATGTTTCATGTTCACGGTGACCCGCTGAACAGGTGGGTCACCTCGGGCTCGCCGTCGGCGTAGGAGCGCGCCTCGAGCTCGTCGTCGTAGTCGGCGGCGGTGAGCCGCTCGTCGTGCTGGCGACGGTGCTCCTCCCACGACGGGACCGTGTAGATCTCGACCATCGCGCCGGGGTCCTCGCCGGCGCGGAACACGCCCCACTGCAGGGCGCCGGTGCGCAGCCGGGCCTCGCGCACCCGGTGCATGGCCGCCACGAACGCCCGGCGGCGGTCCTCGCGCACGCGGTACCGCAGCAGCACGACGACCGGACCCGCCGACTCCTCGGGCTCGACCTGCAGGTGCGGCTCGGGCCAGTGCACCGGCGTGCCCCGGTCCAGCGGCCCGGTGTCCAGGTACGGCCACCAGCGCCCGGCGGCCAGCGCGAGCACCAGCAGTACCGTCGCCGCCAGCAGGGGACCGGGGACGCCGAAGCGGTCGGCCGCCACGCCCCACGCGGCCGCCGCGAGCGCCTGGGAGCCGGAGAAGACGAACTGGTACGCCGAGAGCCCGCGCGCCCGCACCCACCCCGGCAGGAACAGCTGCACGGCCGCGTTGGAGTTGCTCAGCACCACGATCCAGGCCGCGCCCGCCGGCACCAGCACCGCCGCGGCCACCACCGGTGAGCGGGTGACCGCCAGCACCGCGAGCACGGCGGCGTAGACGGCCGCCGAGACGGCGTAGGCGCGGTTCGGCGACAGGGCCGAGCGCAGGGCCGGCAGCAGGAACGCCCCGGCGATGGAGCCCGCCCCGACCGCGGCCAGCAGCAGCCCGTAGCCGGTCGGGCCGAGCCCGATGCGGTGCGCGGCCAGCACCGGCAGCAGCGCCCACAGCGCGACCGCGGGCGTGATGAACAGCGCGATGCGCACGAGGATGCGGCGCATCTCGGGGGAGAAGCGCACGTACCGCTCGCCGGCGCGGACCGCGGCCAGGAACGGCTCCGGCCGCGTCCCGGCCGCCGGGGCGGGGCGGCGCAGGCCCGACAGGACGACCGCGAACGCGGCGAAGGACGCGGCGTTGAGCGCGAACGTCGCCACCGGGCCGATGCGGGCCACGAGCAGCCCGGCGATCGCGGGCCCGACGGCGCGGGCCAGGTTGACGCTGAGCGAGCCGAGCGCGGACGCGGCGGGCAGGTCCGGGCGCGGTACGAGGTCGGGGATGAGGGCCTGGTACGGCGCCACGGTCAGCGCCGCGCCGCAGCCGAGGCCGAAGGTGAGGGCGAGCAGCGCGGCCGGGCCGAGCGCGCCGAGGCCGGCGAGCACGGCCAGCGCGCCGGCGATCGCGGTCTGCACGATCTGGATGCCCACGAGCAGCCGGCGCCGGTCGAACACGTCGGCCAGGGCGCCGCCGGGCAGCGCGAGGAAGAGCACGGGCAGGGTGGTCGCGGTCTGGATCAGCGCCGTGGTGGTGGCCGCGTGCGGGTGCTGCAGCAGGATCCACTGCGCGCCGACGGTCTGCATCCAGGTGCCGACCTGGCTGGCCAGGGCCGCGGTCCACAGGGCCCGGAACGCGGCGGCCCGCAGCGGCGCGAAGGCCCCGGTCGCGAGCAACCGGGGCCTTCGGATCACGTTCGCATTCTATGAACAGGTGACGGTGGGCAGGGCGTTGGTGCCGTTCCACGAGGCGAGGAAGCCGAACGTGGCCGGCGGGGTGTTGTTCCACGACGCCGGGGTCACCGTCACCGCGGAGCCGGACTGGCTGACCGTGCCGCCCCAGAGCTGGCTGATGGTCTGGCCGTTGGCGAACGTCCACCTGACCGTCCAGCCGGCCTTGCCGGTGACGCCGACCTCGCCCTGGAAGCCGCCCGGCCAGCTACCGACGATCTTGTAGGTCGCCGTGCAGGCGCCGGCCGGCGGGGGGCTGGAGGAAGCTGACCGGCTGGGGCTGGGGCCGGCGGACGTCACGGACGCGCTCGGCGACTGGACCGTGCCGCCCAGCCCGGTGACGATCGCGTTGTACGCCGTCGGCTTCTTCACCAGGTTCTCGTCCCACGGCAGGGCCGCG
The DNA here is from genome assembly GCF_040648435.1 of Dactylosporangium sp. NPDC049140. NCBI lineage: Bacteria > Bacillati > Actinomycetota > Actinomycetes > Micromonosporales > Micromonosporaceae > Dactylosporangium > Dactylosporangium sp. NPDC049140. The sequence goes on from NZ_JBEZDS010000012.1 coordinate 40,491, forward strand.
CCCTGGCCGGAGAACGTGCTCGGCACCCACGAGTACTTGTCGGTGTAGTCCCAGATCGTGATGCCGACGCAGCGGGTCACCGCGACGCAGGCCTTCACCACGTTGTTGTAGTACGTGGCCTGGGTGGCGTCCTTGGTCGAGTCCCGCGGCAGGACCATGCGCACGTCCAGCTCGGTGATCGCGACATCGACGCCGAGGTCGGCGAAGCGCTGCAGGTTCGCCTGCATGTTCGTCGGGAAGCCGTACTGGATCGCGAGGTGGCCCTGGAAGCCCACGCCGTCGATCGGCACGCCGGCCGCCTTGAGCGTCTTGACGAGGTTGTACATCGCGTCGGCCTTCGCGCCCTGGCCGTCGGTGTTGTAGTCGTTGATGTAGAGCTTCGCGTCGGGGTCGGCGGCCCGGGCGGTGCGGAACGCGTCGGCGATGTACTCGCTGCCCATCGCGTTGTAGAACGGCGACGTGCGGAAGGTGCCGTCGTCGTTGAAGGGCTCGTTGACGACGTCCCAGGCGAAGACCTTGCCCTTGTAGTGGGTGGCCTCCTGCGTGATGTGGTTCTCCAGGGCCGCCTGGAGCTGGGCGGCCGGCAGGGCGGAGACCCAGCCGGGCAGCTGGTTGTGCCAGACCAGCGTGTGGCCGCGGACCTTCAGGTTGTGGGCCTGGGCGAACGTCACGACCGCGTCGCCCTTGGTGTAGTTGAACGTGCCCTGGGTGGGCTCGATCGTGTCCCACTTCATCGCGTTGCCCGGGGTGGTCTGGCCGAACTCGCCGCCGCCGAGGATCGCGGTGTAGGCGGTGTCGGTCAGCTCCGGGTTGTCGGTGGCGGAGCCGAAGTAGCGCCCGCCCGCCGCGGCCAGCGACTGCAGTGTCTGCGTCGCCGCCTCGGCCCGGGTCACGACGAACGTGAAGGTGCCGACGGCGGCGAGGAGCGTGGCCGCACCGGCGATGATGTTCCTTCTCATGAGGAGACTCCCGCGAGGTGGTCCTTGATGCCCTGGCCGAAGGCGGTCGCCGTGCCGTTGTAGTTGCTGATGAGCGACGGGCCCGTCGAGCAGTCCCAGGTGTTCCAGGTCCAGCCGAGGTACCCGACGCCGTGCGCGTCGGCCCAGTTCATGACGGTGTCGACGAAGCCGTGCGCGCAGTCGTTCTCGCCGATCTCGGTCAGCGACAGCGGCACCTGCGCCGCCACCGGGGCGAGCTGGCTGTCGAAGCACGAGGTGTTGGAGCAGGTGTTGAAGTTGTACAGGTGCGCGAACGCCGCGATGTTGTTCTGCGGGTCCGTGGGCTTGTACTGCAGCCACTGCGTGAGGTCGTTGGAGTACGCCAGGCCGCCGATCATGATGACGTTCGTGGCGCCCGTCGCGCGCACGGCGTTGACCAGCGACTGGAAGCCCGCGACCTGGTACGAGATGCCGTTGCAGGTCCCGCCGTCGCGCCAGCAGGCCCAGCCGGTGCTCGCGCTGCCGGTGGCCCGCTCCGGGTAGGGCTCGTTGAACAGGTCGAAGACGACCGCGTCGTTGCCCTTGAAGGCGTTGGCGACCCCGGTCCAGAAGCTCGGGGCGTACTGCGCGTCCGGCATCGGCTTCTGGCAGGTCGCCTTGACGTCGGAGCAGCCCGCCGACGGGCCGGTGTACTGCCCGTAGTTCCAGTGCATCTCCACGATCGGGGTGATGCCGTTGCTGACCAGCAGGTTGACGTACGACTTGACCGCGTTCTGGTAGTTGGCCCCGCCGTAGGCGGCCGGCACGTCGCTCGTGCCGACCCAGCACTCCTCGTTCAGCGGCACCCGGACCGTGCGGATCTTCCAGGAGCGCATCGCGGTGATCGAGGCCTGGTCCATCGGCCCGTCCCAGATGCCGTTGCCCTGGATGCAGGCGAACTCGCCGCCGGAGCGGTTGACGCCCAGCAGCCGGTACGCCGACCCGGTGCTCGTGACGAGCTTGTTGCCGCTGACCTTGAGCTTCGGCGCGGCGCCGGCCGGCGGCGGCGACGTGGACGTCGACGGGCTCGCCGACGCGGAGGCGCTCCTCGACGGGCTCGGCGAGGTCGTCGTCGTGGTTCCGGTGCAGGTGACGCCGTTCAGCGTGAACGCGGCCGGCTTCGGGTTGGAGCCGGTCCACGAACCGTTGAAGCCGATGCTGGTGCTCGCGCCGGTGGCGAGGGCGCCGTTGTAGGACATGCTGGCGGCGTTCACGTTCGCGCCGGACTGGGTGAAGGTCGCCGACCAGCCCTGGTCGACGTGCTGTCCGGCGGTGAAGGCGAAGCCGAGGTTCCACGAGGAGACGGCGTCGCCGAGGTTCTTGACGGTGATGGCGGCGGTGAAGCCGCCCGGCCAGTCGTTGGTGGTGTACGTGACCTGACAGCCCGCGGCGGCCTGTGCCGAGGTCGGCAGCAGGACCGCCCCGGCCGAGGCGAGCAGCAGGCCGCCGGCCACCGCGAGGGTGGTGGTGCGGTACCGCATGGGGCTCCTTCGAGGCTTCGATGGCGGTTGGAAGCGCTCCCATCCTTCGCCGCACCCCGGGGGAGTCAAGCGCTTCGACACCTTTGTCCGCGTTGCCCGGGACAGAAGCTGAAATTTCCATCGCTCGAATCGGAGTGTATGCTCCGTTTCATGGAAATCGTCGATCGCTTCCTCGCCGCCGTCGTCTCGCCCGACCCGGGCGACCTGGCCGACTGCTACGCCGAGCACGTCGTCATCGAGATGCCCTTCGCCGTGCCCGGGCTCGTGCCGCCCCGGGTGGAGACGACCCGGGAGGAGCTGCGGGCGCGCTTCCGGGCCGGCACCGCGGTGCGCCGCTACACCGAGCTCTCCGGCGTGCGCGTCCACGAGTGCGCCGACCCGGCGACGGTGGTCCTGGAGTACGACGTCCACGGCCTCATGCACGCCACCGGCGAACGCTTCGTGCTGCGCTTCGTCATGGTGATGACGCTGCGGGACGGGCTCATCGCGCACACCCGCGACTACACCGACCCGATCGCCGGGGCCCGCGCGCTGGGCCGCCTGCCCGAGCTCGCGAACGCCCTGGCCGGAGGGTGAACCGGCGGATCACCCGTTTCGTGCCGCGATCGTAGCGGGGCGAATCGGCACCATCGGTCGCATGTTGCATCTCGACCCCGACAGCGTCCTCGTCACCACCGCCGCCGAACTGCAGACGCGGCACCTCGAGCGGGACCCCGACGACCCGGCCCGGTGCGGCGCCTGCGGTGCGCCGCTGCCGTGCCCGATCGAGGCCGCGGCCGCGCTCGTGTGCCGCGCCGGCGGGCTCTGGCTGGAGGGCGACACCATCGTCGACGCGCTCGAACCGCCCACTCAGCTGCTGGCCATCGTCCCCGCGGAAGTCTGAGACGATCCATGGATGAGGCTGCGGCGGTACTCCGAGCAGGACCGCTCGCTCACCGCGGCCCTGGAGCGCGACGCCGAGGTGATGGCCCACCTGGGCGGGCCGGCCCCCGGCGACCGGGCCTCGCACGTGCATGAGCGGCGCCTGGCCGGGCAGGAGCGGGAGTGGTACCGCACCGTCCTGGCCGAGCCCGGGGACACTCCCGCCGGGGTCGTGGCCGTGTTCCGCAGCACCTGGGAGGGGCGCGAGATCCACGAGCTGGGCATCATGCTCCTGCCCGGCCGGGCGCGGCGGCACGGGCTGGCGGCCGGGGCGGTGCGGCTGGTCGTCGAGGAGGTGCGCGCCTCGGGGCTGGTCCGTGAGGTCCACGCGTTCATCGGGGCCGGGAACCGGGCGGCGGCGGTGGTGGCGCGGCGCACGGGCTTCGTGGACACGGGCCCGTGCGACGTGGACTACGAGGGCGTACCGATCCGCTGCGACCACTGGGTGCTGTACCTCTAGCTCGCTGCGCTCGCGGTGGGGGAGCTCCGCTCCACCCACACCCCCTCACAACCGCACCCGCGCGCTCGGACACCGAAACCGCACGACGGCGACGGTGCCTCGGCCGACGCCACCCGTGTCTGCGGCTAGGCCTACGCCCCGGCCGGGGTTCTTCCGGGGCCACGGCTTCGACAATATGGCCGTGTGGCCATAAGGTTGGCTCGCGAATGACGCAGATGGCGATATCATTGGGGGAGGCTGGATGATATCAACAGGGGGTTCGGGCATGCGGACCGTAATCGACCTCGACGACGAGGCGCTGGCGGATGCGGCGGCCGAGTTCGGCACGACGACCAAGGTGGCCACGGTGAACGCGGCCCTGCGTCTTGCCGCGGCCCGCAAGCGCACGGCGGCCTATCTGGACCTGCTCGCCGAACTCGACCTCGACGACACCGATCGAGGCGAAGCGTGGCGAGCCGCCTGATTGGTCGATGATGCTGTTCTTGCTCGACAAATCCGCGCACGAGCTTGCCCGGCGCGACCCCGATGCCCGGCGGACGTTCGAGACCATGGCCGTGACCGGCATGCTCGCCACCTGCGCGATCGTCGAACTCGAGATCCTGTACTCGGCCCGCAATCCCACCGACCACAGACGTCTCAAGACGTATCTCCGGGCTCAGTGCGTCTGGCTGGAGACCGGCGACGACACCCTGAGCGCCGCCGTCGACCTCCAGGAGGCCATGCTGGCGGCCGGCATGCACCGCAAGCCCATTCCCGACCTCATCATTGCCTCGGTCGCCCGAGCGCAGGATGCCGTCCTGGTCCACCATGATCGCGACTTCGACGACATCGCCGCGGTCACGCCCGGCCTACGTAGCCGGTGGATCGTTCCGCCCCGCTGACGGATGTCGCAGGCACCGATGGCGATGGTCGATGGGACGACCTCGTCGAGGGCCCGGCGGCAACTGCGGGACCACAGTTCCGCCGCGTTCTGATCGGTGGCAGGCTGGCGGCGTGCTGATCCCGAGGGAGCTGCTCAACCGGTCCGGCTACGAGCCCGTCACGCGCGTACGGCTCGCCGGTCATCTGCGGCGGATCGGGGTGGCCGAAGGCGGGGTGTTGATGGTGCACGTGAGGCTGTCGGCCCTCGGGTGGGTCGTCGGGGGGATGGACTCCGTGGTGCATGCCCTCCGCGACGCGGTCGGCGAGGCCGGCACGTTGATGGCGTTCTCCGGCTGGGAGGACAGCCCGTACCACGTCGCCGATTGGCCCGAGTCCTGGCGCCGGGCGTACCGGGACCAGCCGCCGTTCGATCCGCACGTCTCGGCGGCCCGGCGCGAGTTCGGACGGTTCCCGGAACGGCTGCGCACGTGGCCCGGCGCCGAGCGAAGCTCGCATCCGGAGGCGAGCTTCGTCGCGGTGGGTCCCCGGGGCGCCGAGCTGCTGGCCGATCCCGCCGACGGAGACCCGTGGGGGCCGCACGGCCCATTGGGTGGCCTGGTCGGGCTGGCCGGGCAGGTGCTGATGCTCGGCGCGCCCCTGAAGTCGCTGACGCTTTGTCACTACGCCGAGGCGACAGCGGATGTGCAGGGGAAGCGGTACCACGAGTACGAGATGCCGGTGCGCCGGGGCGACGAGGTGGTGTGGGCCGCGTATCGCACCCTCGACACGTTCTCCGGCGCGTTGCCGTACTGGGATCGTGAGGATCTGCAGATGGGCGACTCGGCCGTCGCGAAGCTCGCCGATCAGGCCGTTGCCGCCGGGGCCACCGACGTCTCGCACATTGACGACTGCCCGGTCGTGCTCATCGACGCGGCGAGAGCGGCCGGCGCGGTCCGCGCGTGGATCGAAGCTCATTTCCGATGAGAGGGCCGGGCCGCCCGGCGCGCCGGCCGTGGGCCGACCGCGAGCCCGGTCACGCCGCCGGCTCCACCAGGCCCGGGGTCTGCAGCCAGGCCAGCGCCTCGGCGTAGGGCAGCGGCCGGGTGAACAGGTAGCCCTGGCCGAACGCGCAGCGCAGATCCACGAGCCGCTGGCGGTGCGCCTCGGTCTCGATGCCCTCGGCCACCACCTCCAGGTCGAGGGTGCGCGCCAGCTGGACGATGCCGCGCACCAGGTCGTACTGCCGGCGCGAGCTTCCGATGGTGTCCACGAAGGACTTGTCGAGCTTGAGCGCGTCGACCGGCACGCGGTGCAGGTAGGACAGCGACGAGTACCCGGTGCCGAAGTCGTCGATCGAGACCCGCACGCCCGCGGCGCGCAGGGCGGCCAGGTCGGCGTGGATCTGCTCGTCGTCGCCGAGCAGCAGGCTCTCGGTGATCTCCACCGTGAGTGCGTGCGCCGGCAGGTCCGCCTGGGTCAGCTCGGTCAGGACGCGCTGGACGAAACCGGGGGAGCGGAACTGGCGCACGGACACGTTGACGCTCATGGTCGGGGCCTCGTGCCGGTACAACTCCCGGAAATTTACCGCGGCGGCGATCGCGTGGCGCATGACCCAGTCGCCCAGCGGCACGATGAGGCCGCACTCCTCGGCGATCTCGATGAACTCCGGCGGCGGCACCAGGCCGAGCTGCGGGTGCTGCCAGCGCACCAGGGCCTCGAAGCCGTGCGGCCGGCCCGTCGCCAGGTCGACGATCGGCTGGTAGTGCAGCACGAACGCGTCGGTGGCCAGGGCCTGGTCGAGGTCGGTGCGCAGGCGCATGCGGCGCAGGGTGTGGGCGTGCATCGCCGACTCGTACCGGCGCCAGCGCTGCGGGGTGCCCTTCGCGCTGTCGAGGGCCACGTCGGCCTCGCTCAGCAGCTGCGCGGCGTCGGCGGCGTCCTCGGTCGTGGCCACGCCGATGCTCGGCGGGGCCGTCACCACGCTGCCGCCGACCAGGAACGGCGGGCGGAACTCCTCGACGATGTGCGCGGCGAGCGCCTCGACCTCGTCGACCCGCGCCCGGCGCAGCAGCACGCCGAACTCGTCGCCGCCGAGGCGCGCCACCACGGCGGCGGGCGGGCAGACGTCGACCAGGCGCTCGCCGAACGCGCGCAGCAACTCGTCGCCGACCTCCTGGCCCATGGTGTCGTTGACGGTACGGAAGCCGTCGATGTCGACGATGAGCACCGCGGCGGCCTCGGCGCTCTGCACGCGGTCGTGGAAGCGCAGGCGGTTGCCGAGGCCGGTGAGCGGGTCGAGGTAGGCGCGGTCGAGCAGCTCCCGCTCGAGGCGGCGGCGGTCGGTGACGTCGTGGATGGTGAGCACCCGGCCGGCCACGGTCGGCTCGCCGGTCAGGTCCCGCACGGTCACCTCGACCTCGGCCGTGGTCCCGTCGGCGCGGCGGACGGTGTCCGCCGCGACCAGCAGGCCGGCCAGGCGGGCGCCGACCACGTCCGCGCCGAAGAGCGGGCGGGCGGACGGGCTGGCGTAGGTGACCCGGTCGTCGTCGCCGACGATCAGGATGACGTCGGCGGCGTTGAGGACCAGGGTGCGGAAGTACGCCTCGCTGTCGCGGCGGGTGATCTCGCGGTTCAGCGCGATGTGGTCGAGCATGCTGGCGGCCTGGCCGGCGAGCACGCGCACCGACTCCTGCAGCGTGACCAGGGCCCGCTCGCCGGCGGCGACCCACAGCTCGCCGAGCCGGACGCCGCCGACGCTCAGGGGGCAGTACAGCGCGAGCTCGAACCCGTCCAGCTCGCGCGCGGACCCGGGCGGGAGCTTCGCGACGTACTGCATGCTCATGACCGCGTCGCGGCCGGCCGAGCCGACGCGCAGCACGGTGCGGTGGGCGGTGCCGGGGCGCAGCAGCGAGCCGACCGCGCGGCGCACGACCGCCTCGACCGCGGCCACCTCGGTCGCCGACAGCAGCGCCTCGCAGGCCCGGCGCAGCGCGCGCTCCCGGGCCAGGGTGTGCGCGGCGCTGCGGGCGGCGAGCGCGCCCCGGCCCAGCGACAGCCCGACGAGCGCGGCCGAGCCGACGGCGATGACGGTCCCGTTGGGTACCGGGCCCGACTGCGCCTCGGCGAACAGGATCCCGGGCGCGACGAGCGAGGCGACGCCGAGCACCGCCCGGCGCGGCTTGACCTGGGTGGAGCCGATCACGCGGGGCTCGGACAGCTCGGCCATCGACGGGTGCAGCGCGGCGAGCCCGCCCGCGACGAAGAACACGATCCAGCCGACGTCGACGATGCTGCCCAGGCCCCAGTCCCCGTTGAGCCGGCGCAGGCTGAACACGACGTCGGAGACGAGCAGGACCGCGCCGGAGCTCAGCAGCAGCGCCACCGCCCAGCTGCGCCGCGCCGCCAGCACCATCCGCGCCATGATCGCCAGCAGCATCACGTCGCACAGCGGGTACGCGATGGAGACGGCCTTCTGGGCGGCGTTGAGGCCGGGCTCGCTGAGGTACGGGTCGATGAGGTACACCCAGGCGAGCAGCCCCGCCCCGGCGGTGAAGATGAGCGAGTCGATGACCGTGGCCCAGTCGCGGTTCGCCGCCCCGGACCGGCTCAGCATCAGCAGGCTCAGCAGTAGCAGCGGGAACGTGCAGCCGAGCGAGATCGCGTCGACGACCGACGGGAACCGGTCGGAGTGCAGCACGTCGGTCTGCACCACGGCGGCGGCGGTGCCGGCGGCGAGGCCCAGCGAACCGCCGGCCCAGAACAGCCAGGGCAGTCGCCGGCGGGGCCGGTGGGTGCGGATGCCGAAGCCGATCGCCGCGAGCGTGCTCACGACCAGCCCGACATAGCACAGCAGGCCCGCGGCCGGGAACAGCAGGTAACAGACCGCGAGGGTGAGCGCACAGAGCGCGTATGCCCAGGTCGCCCGCCTCGTCACGCCGCTCCCTTCCGTGCACCGACAGCTACTTTGTCCCGCCGACCGCACGCGGGCAAGGTCTGATCCACCGGTATATACATCGGCCACACCAACGGGCCCTGAAGGTCCCGCGCGGATTGCGTTTTCCGTGCCGGGGGTGCGCGCCCCGGCTCGATAGAGTCGTACCCGTGGATTTCGCCTGGCTCGAGGTGACGACGCTGGCCGAGCGACCCGACCGCCTGCCGCTCATCACGACGTTCGACGATCCCGCCGTGGCCCCGTTCCTGTACCAGGACCCGGTGTCCGCGGCGCTGTTCCCGGCCCTCGTGGCGCGGCACCCGCGCTACACGTTGCTGGCCGTCGAGCGGGCGACCGGGCGGCCGGCGGGGCTGCTGTGCACGCTGCCCTTCACGCCGGCCGAGGACGGGGCGCTGCCCGCCGGCGGCTACGACGCGGTACTGCTGTCCGTCGCCGCCGACACCCTGGCCGGCACCCCCGGCCCGCAGGTGTCCGCGCTGTTCGCGACCGTCCGCCCCGACCTGCGCGGCCGGGGCGTCTCCGGTCATCTGGTCGCGCTGGCCCGGGGCAACGCCGCGGCGCTCGGGCACCCGGCGCTCTTCGCCCCGGTCCGCCCGACCCACAAGCATCTGGAGCCGTTGGTACCGCTGGCCGAGTACGTGGCCCGCCGCCGCGCCGACGGCACCGCCGCGGACCCGTGGCTGCGCGTGCACGAGCGGGCCGGCGGGCGGTTCGTGGCGGTGGCGCCGCACTCGATGACCATCGCCGCGCCGCTGCCGCGGTGGCGGGAGTGGACCGGGCTGCCGTTCGACGCGCCCGGGCCGGTCGTCGTCGCGGGCGGCCTCGGGCCGGTGGTGTGCGACCCGGAGCGGGGCGTCGCCACGTACGTGGAGGCCAACGCCTGGTACCGCCACGACCTCTGAGTCAGAACGCGGCGCGGTCGCGCAGGGCGTGCTTCACCGAGTACATCGCGGCGTCCGCGTCGCGCAGGAGGACGTCGGCGTCGGCCAGGGCGCCGCTGGCCGCCCCGATGCTGGCCCGGATCGGGATCAGCGTCCCGTCGATCTCGACCGCCTGGCCGAAGGACTCGTGCAGCCGGCGGGTCAGGTCCTCGGCGTAGGACAGCGGCGTGTCCGGCAGCAGGACCGCGAACTCGTCGCCGCCGAGCCGGGCCACGGTGTCGCCGGCCCGCACGCACCGGCGCAGGCGGTCGGCGACCGCGCGCAGCAGGGCGTCGCCGGCGTGGTGGCCGTAGGTGTCGTTGACCGCCTTGAACCCGTCCAGGTCGATGATCAGGATGGCCGCGTAGCCGCCCGCCGCGGCGATCCGCTCGGCGAACAGGGCCCGGTTGGCCAGGCCGGTCAGCGCGTCGTGGGTGGCCTGGTGGTGCAGCCGGTCCTGGTAGGCGACGACCTCGGTGATGTCGTGCGCGTTGTAGACGACCCCGCCGATGCTCGGCACGTGCGTGAGGTTGGTGGCCACCGCCGTGAGGTAGCGCGGGCGGCCGTCGAGGTGCGGCACCTGCAGGCGCATGGTGATGCTCGCGCCCGGGCGGGTCAGCAGGTCGGCCAGGCGGGCCCGCCACTGCTCGCGCCCCTCGGGCACGGTCAGCTCGTCCATCCGCCGGCCGACCACGGACTCGGGCGGCACGCCGAACGTGCGCTCCACGGCCGGGCTCGCGTACGACACCACGAGGTCCGGCCCGGCGATGACGGTGATGTCGGAGGAGTGCTGGACCAGGGCCCGGAACCGCTCCTCCTGCTCGGCCAGGGCGCGCAGGCTGCGGTCGACCTCGCCGAGCAGCCGCGCGTTGTCGGTGAACGCGATCAGCTGCCGGGTCACCACGATGCCGGTGACGAGCAGCACCCCGACGACGACGCCCCAGACCCGCACGTCCAGCGAGCCGTCGGTGAGCGACACGATCAGCAGCACGTAGGAAGCGGCGACCCCGATGTACGGCAGCAGGCTGAACGGCCGCACCGGCCGGCGCTCCAGGACGCCGGGGTCGGCGCGCAGGTTGGCCTCGTTGATGCGGGGCACGGCGGCCAGCAGGGCGCACGGCAGGAGCCGGGCCAGCATCGCCAGCTCGGGCCGCGTGACCTCCACCAGGGCCGCGGTCAGGCCGGTGCTGAGCCCGATGAGCACGCTGGCCAGGCCCGCGGTCCAGCCGGCGATCGGGGTGAACGGCATGTTGCGGCCCAGCATGAGCTTCACCAGGCCGAACGAGCCCGCGATGCTGACCCCGGCCGAGGCCAGGGCGAGCAGCAGCGCACCGCCGCTCTCCCGGACGTCGACGCTGGGGGAGAGGTACCACACGAAGACCGCGGTGGCGGCGACGACCGTGGCCGCGTCGAGCATGAACCGCAGCCGCTCCCGCCCGGCCGTGCGGGTCGGGTGCAGCACCATGGCGAGCAGGCAGACGACCGAGCCGCAGGTGACGAGCCCGGACTGCACCGCGCCGCCCTGCACCATGCCGCCGACGGGGTTGGCGAAGGTCTCGACGCCCTGGACGGTGTCGCCGACCGTGAAGAACACCGCCCCGGCCGCGATGAGCCGCCAGAACCGCCGGTGCGCCGCGGACACGCCCGGCAGCGCGCTCATCCGCGCCGAGAGGACCGCGAATATGACGTCGAGAAGCACCTGAATCGGCCAGAACAGGGCGAGCTTCACGGAGGCCCCGGTTCCGGGCAGGGCATACCAGATGGTGCAGGCCACGGTGCCCAGGAACATGGCGCGCAGGACCGGATCGCGCAGCAGCACGGTCCGCGCCTGCTCATGGGATGTGCTCACGGCACTCCATTCATTGCGCCGGACTCTACCGTGTGGGCGGCCACCGTTTGGTGTCGTCTACATCGTCCATACGGCCGAAGACCTGAGTCAGGCTGAAGTGCTCGGTGAAATACGCGGGCGAAAACCGTGTAGAAACGACCCCGTGGATGCCAAGCGGATGCAGGGGATCGGTTTTGCCGCGCTCATGGGGGCCGCGGCCGGGGCGGCGCTGGCGGCGCACCGCGGGCCGCGCGCGGCGCTGAAGGCCGCGGCGGTCGGCGGCGGCACGCTCGCCGCGATCGACGCGGCGGCCCGGGCGCGGCAGAAGCCCGGCGAGATCCCGGCGGTCTGGGCGCGGATCGCGGGCAGCGGGGCCCTCGCGGCGCCCGTCGGGTGGGCGGCCGGCAAGGCCGGGGCGTCGCCGCTCGCGGTCGGGGTCGCCGCCGGGGCCGTGGCCGGCGCGATGGGCGTGCGGCCGCAGAAGGTGGCGCTCGGCCCGGTGGTCGGCCTGGCCGTGGGCGCGGCGCTGCGCAACCGCCCGCCGGCCCAGGCGGCCGCGGCGAGCGTGGTCGCGTTCCGGACCGTCTCGCAGCTGGTGTTCCGGGACCCGCAGGTCGAGCTGGTGGCCGAGAGCGCGACGGCCGAGCAGCTGCCGTTCGTGGTACCGCTGGAGGCCCGCACCCGCTACGTCGGCACCGGCTATGTGCGGGACCTGGCCGCGGCGACCGGCGGCACCTACGAGGAGGCGGTCGCCGACATCGGCATCGTGGCGAGCCTGGACGCCCTGGCCGGCCCCGAGTTCGACCCGGCGGCCGTGGACCCGCGGGTGCGCGAGTTCTACGAGCACACGACCCGCTTCGCGCTGGACATCGTGCCCCGGTGGCGGCCCTGGGTGCGGCCGGGTTACCTGCTGTACCGCAACCTCGTGGCCCGCCCGCTCGGCCAGGCCAACGTGCCCATGAACCTGCGCGAGGCGCAACGCGGGATGCACAGCCGGATCGACACCATCACCGGCGCCGACGGGGTCGTGTCGACGCGGGGGTGGATACGCTCCTTCGCCCACAACGGCGAGCCGATCTACGTGGGCATCTACACGACGTACCGGCACGGCGAGCGCGGGTACGTCAGCGTCGGCTTCCCCCTGCCGCAGGCGAACTTCACGGCCACGCTCGCCCCGCGGCCCCGCCCGGACGGCGGGCTGCGGCTGACGAGCAAGGCGTCCGACGGGCAGACGGGGCACTACCTGAGCTACATCGACGGCGAGAGCCGTGCACTGTCCACGATGGCCGTGCATGGCTTCGCCGAGGAGCTCGACGTGTACGTGGAGGACGGCGAACTGCGCGCCGACCACGCGTTCTCGCTGTTCGGGCTGCCTTTCCTGACCCTGGAGTACCGAATCGCGCGCAAGGACCGCAAAAACTAGCGGCTGGGCTGGCCGCTGCCGGGGCACTCGCCCGCGCCGGGGCCGGCGCCGTCGGGCTGGTGGGCCGGGGTGGGGGAGCCGGCGTTCACGTGGACGCGGGCGCCGCACTTCGGGCAGCGGCTGATGGCCTGGGTGGCCGTCGACGACATGGCGGTACACCTCCGATGAGACGACAAAGCCGGACCCTGGAGTAATGCCCCGGGTCCGGCCCATCGGAACATGTCAGCCCGCGGCGAGGGCCAGCATCTGCTTGATCTGCTGCGTGCGGGACAGCCGCACCCGCTCCGCCAGCTGCTTGACCGTCACGTTCTGGCCGGTCGTGGCCAGCTGCTGGGCCAGCTCGACGGCGTTGTGCTGGTGGGCGATGAGCAGGTTGAGGAACTTCGTCTCGAAGTCGGCGCCGCTCGCGTCCCGCAGCGCCTGGATCTCCTCGGGTCCCGTCGCCGGGCGGCCGCCGTGGGCCGCGTGCACGGCCGGGTCGGTGATGTCGGTCTGCGGTACCTTCCACGCCTGCAGCCAGCGCTGCATGGTGCGGACCTCCTCGGCCTCGACCACGTCGATCGCGCCCGCGAGGTCGACGACCTCCTCGCGCACGCCCTTCTGCTCGCCGAGCCTGAGCATCTGCAGGCCCTGCTGCTGGTGGGCGATCATCATCTGCAGGAACATCACGTCGAAGTCGTTGTGCGGGCCGGCCGCGGTGACCGCGTCGGCCTCGGCGATGCCCTGGCTCACCGCCAGCGGCGGGACGGCCGCGGGCCGGCTCCCGCAGCCGCTCAGCAGCGCGGCGGCCGCGGCGAGGGTGACCAGCAGGCGCTTCACAGCGGCAGCCAGAGGGCCAGGGTGTAGACCGGCTCCCACGTGTAGATCGAGCGGTGGGACTGGCGGCACTGGTAACGCTTGCCGTTGTACGTCACCACGTCGCCGACGTGATAGAGCGTGTCGGGGGCCCAGTCCGTGGTCGCCGTCGAGGTCTGGGCGCTCTTCGTGGGCGTCGCGGTCTTCGTGGGCGTGGGCGTCGGCGTGATCGACTTCGTCGGAGTCGGCTTGGGTGTCGGCGTCGGGGTCGGGCTGCTGCCGCCGCCGACCTGCACGTCGATGCAGTTGTAGAAGGCGTTGGCCGTGTCCGCGATGTTCCAGATCGCCAGGATCTTCTGGCGCCCGCTGTACCCGGCCAGGCTCACCTGGTGCGAAACGGTGGCGTTGGGCTGCTTGCCGCCGTCGTTGAACTCCGCGATCTGCTTACTGCCGATGAAGTACTGCCACGTGCTCGTCGAATGCCGGGCCGTGAGCACCCAGTTGAACGTGACCGACGTGCCGACCGCCGTCGCCGGCCAGTTGCGGCTGTCGTCGCTGAGCACGGCGAACCGCTCGTTGCCGCCGTCGCAGCTCTTGAGCCCCTTCGGGCCCTCGACGCTCTGCGGCTCGTACTGGATCGCGCCGCAGTCGGCGACCTTGCCCTGCGCGCACAGCGCCTGCCGGCTCGGCGGCGAGGACACGTATCCGTGGGCCGAGGCGGGCTCGGCGAAGATGAGCGTCCCAGCGGCGGCGGCACCGAGGGCGACCAGCGGGTACAGCACCGTTCTGCGCATTGTCGATACCGTTTCTCTCGGGTGAGAAAAACGTATCGGAGTGGCGCTTAACGACGCCTCGCGCGATTTGCAAATCCCGCCTAACGCCCTTTTATGGTGTCGTTAATCGCGGGGGTGGCATGATCACGCCCATGTCGGTCTCCGCCGTGCTGCGCGCCGCGCAGGTGGCCCGTGTCCTCGCCGCCAGCTGCGTGGGCCGGCTGCCGCTGGGGGCGGCCCCGGTGGCCCTGCTGCTGTACGCCCGGGAGAGCCTCTCCATCGCCGCCGCCGGCCTGCTCGTGGGCGTCTACACGGCCGGCCTGGCCGTGGGCGGGCCGGTCCTGGCGCGCATCGCGGACCGGTTCCGCCAGCCGCCGGTCATGCTCGCCGGCGCCGCCGTGTCGACCCTCGGGTTCGTGGTTCTGGTGCAGGGTGTACCGCTCTGGGCGGCGCTGCTGGCCGGAGCCCTCGCCGGCCTGGGCGCCCCGCCGTTCGAGGCCGGCCTGCGGGTGCTGTGGCGCGACCTGCTCGACGAGGAGCAGGTGCCGGCCGCGTACACGCTGGACATCGCGGTCCAGGAGCTCATCTTCATCTTCGGCCCGCTCGTGGCCGGCCTCGCCGTGGCCCTCGGCGGCGGCGCGGCCGGCGTGTACGCCACCGCCGCCCTCCAGTTGCTCGGCACCGTGTGGTTCGTCACGACACCGGTCGTGCGCGGCTGGCGGGGCGAGCACGCCGAGCGGCACTGGGCGGGCGCCCTGCGCTCGGGCCCGCTGCGGCTGCTGCTGACCGCGGTGGTCCTGATCGGCGCGGGCGTCGGCTCCCTGCCGGTGGCGATGCTGGACTACGCCGAGTCCGTCGGGCACCGCTCGTTCTCGAGCTGGCTGCTGGCCGCGCAGGCGTTCGGCGCGCTCATCGGCGGCCTGGTCAACACCCGCGTGAAGGTCGACGCGCGCCGCCTGCCGTGGCTGGGCCTGGCGCTCGGCCTGGGCTACGTGCCGCTGCTGCTCACCCCGGCCCCGGCCCCGCTGATGCTGCCGCTCGCGGTGCTGTGCGGCCTGTTCCTGCCGCCGCTGCTGGCCGCCGCCTTCCTGACCGTGGACCGCATCGCCCCGCCCGGCACCGCGGCGGAGGCCTTCGCCTGGGTCGCGACCGCGTTCTCGGTCGGCGCGGCGGCGGGCGCGGCCGTGGACGGCGCCATCCTGGACGCGGTGACCTCGACGCGCGCGGGCTTCATCCTCCCGCCGGTCGTGATCCTCCTGGCCGTGCCCTGGCTGCGCCCCGTCGCCCGCCACGCACCCGCCAACTAGCCCCCCGTCAGGCGACGTTGAGCTGGATGTTGCCGATCCGGGCAACGATGTCGAGGTGCCCGCCGAGCCCCACCACGTAGGCGCGCAGGCTCTCCAGCGCGACGGCGTCGCCGTTCTCGATCTGGCTGATCCGTGCCTGCGTCAGGCCGGTCGCCTCGGCCAGCTGCACCTGCGTCAGGCCGAGCTGCTGACGGATCTCGGCCAGCTGCGCGCCGCTGACCGAGGCGAGCATCTGCTCGCGCATCTGGCGGCGCCGTTCTACGCGATCGGCGCTGTCCCATTCGGGATCGGCGGCACGGGCCTTCGCCTTGACGTTGCGCCAGTTCGCGGCATCGGTCATGATCCGGCCTCCTTCAACCCCTTGAGATGCTCACCGAACCGGGCATCGGCCATCGGAATCGCCCTGACGTACCAATTTTGCCATTTGCCGGACTTGTCGCCCGCGGCCAAGAAGATCGCTTCTCGTTGGGGATCGAACGCAAAGATCATCCGCACCTCGGTGGTGCCGGTCGAGCCCGGTCGCAGCTCTTTCATGTTGTGGTAGAAGCTGCCTTTCAGACGATCGGCCAGTATAAGCGGGACTTATATTCCGTCCAACCCGGTGCCTGGCCGCGCCTGGCGGGTTTGTTCAAGACGGCGGCGGTACCGGTGGGGCAGGTTGACGGCATGGACAAGCACCTGTTGCTGGTTGAAGCCGCGCCCGTCACGATCGCCCTCGCCGACCGGATCTCGCCGGAAGACCTCGGGCGGCCCACGCCGTGCCGGGAGTGGGACGTGCGCGGGCTCGTCGGGCATCTGCTCGAGTGGGGGCCGCCGCTCGAAGGGGCCGCGCGTAAGGAGGCCGTGGCGCCCGGGGGCGGGGACGGCGACGTGCGCGCGCAGCTCGAGCGGCTCGCGGCGGCGTGGGGCGAGGCGGACGCGTGGGACGGCGGCACGGTCATGGGCGGCATCGAGATGCCCGCGGACCTGGTCGGGGGCATGGTGCTCGGCGAGTTCGTGCTGCACGGCTGGGACCTTGCGCGCGGGATCGGCGTGCCGGTCGCGTTCTCCGGCGATGTGCTGCGCCTGATGTACGACGAGGTCGCCCGCTCCGCCGAGCAGGGCCGCGCGATGGGCGTCTACGGGCCCGAGGTGCCGGTGCCGGCCGATGCTGCGATGTTCGACCGCGTGCTCGCGCTCAGCGGCCGCGACCCCTTCTGGGCGGCCTAGGCGCCTCGGCCGCGCCGAGCGACTCGACGACCGAGCAGGCGTCCTGGAGCGGGTCCTGGGTGTCGATGTTGACGGCCACCTCGCGGAGCATGTCGCGGAAGCGGGCGCGGTCGTTTTCCGGCAGCGCGGTGAGCACCCGGTCCTCGACGTGGCGCAGCTTGCGCTGCAGGTCGCAGAGGGTGGCGCGGCCCGCCTCGGTGGCCGAGATGCGCCGGGCCCGGCGGTCGGCCGGGTCGGGCTTGCGCTCGATCAGGCCGGCCTTCTCGAGGTCGTCCAGCAGGTACGTCATCACGGTCCGGTCGATGCCCAGCTTGTTGGCCAGGGCGAGCTGGGTGAGGGCCGCGCCGTCGACGGCCGAGGTCAGGACCTGGTAACCGCGCGGGCCGCCGGGCACATCGGCGATCACCGACTGGGCGCCCTTCGCGTAGCCGCGCAGGAGCACGCCCAGCGCCCAGCCGAGGTCCGACTGGAGCTCGACGTGGGGATCAGCCGCCTGCGTCATGACAGTAATGATAAGCAGGTCACTCACTCTTGCCATCAGATGTTCTGCGAAGCAGACTTTCTTCACAGCTGCACAAACTGTGGAGGTACCGATGCACCTGTTCCGTCTCGACGCCAGCATCCGCACGACCGGGTCGGTGAGCCGTGCGCTCGCCGACACCGCCGAGCAGGCCTGGCTCGCCGAGCACCCCGGCGCCACCGTCACCCGTCGTGACCTGGGCCGCGAGCCGTTGCCCGGCGACCTCTGGGGCCGGGCGGCGCTGTCCATGGTCGACCCGTCCGCGCCCGCGGCGCCGGAGGCGGCGGCGCTGAACGAGCGGCTCTCGGCCGAGCTGCTGGAGGCCGACGCGTACGTGTTCGCGGTGCCGCTCTACAACTGGGGCGTCCCGGCGAGCTTCAAGACCTGGATCGACCTGGTCCTGCTCAACCCGGCGTTCGGCGGCGCCGGCGACCGGCCCCTCGCCGGGCGGCCGGCGGTGCTGGCGATGAGCCGCGGCGGCGGCTACGGCCCGGGCGCGCCCAAGGAGGGCTGGGACCACAACGGCCCGTATGTGCGGCGCATCCTCGCCGAGGTGCTGCACCTCGACGTCCACGTGACCGAGGCCGAGCTCACGCTCGCCGACGTCACTCCGGCGATGGCGCCGCTGCGGGGGCGGGCGGCGGAGCTGCTGAAGACCGGCCACGAGCACGCGGCGCTGCACGGCCGGCGCATCGCGGAGCTGGTCGTCCGCGCGTAAGGGAGCGCGTACGGGAGCGCGTAAGGCTCAACCGCCGAGTGGCGGCAGGTTCTGGGTCAGCTCGATCGCCGTGTGCACCAGCGACTGCAGCCGCGCCGTGAGCGCGAGCAGGAGCTGGTGCGCGGCGGGCCCGGCGTGCAAGGCGGCCTCGCGCAGCAGGTCGATGTCGCCCTGCACCTGGCTGAGCTGCCCGGTCAGGTCGCCCGCGCCGCGCTCGAGCGCGCCGGCCATGTCGGCCAGGCTCACGCCGTTGGCCTCCAGCGCCTTGATCGCCGCGATCCGTTCGATGCAGGACGCGTCGTACAGCCGGAAGTTGCCGGCCGTCCGTTCGGCCGACTCGATCAGGCCCAGTCCGGTGTAGAAGTCGACGGTGCGCGTCGACACGCCGGCCTGGTTGGCGAGTTCCCCGATCCGCAGGAGCTTTGACACGATCCAACCCTACAGTGCCGCGTGCTAGTGTGCCCGCCATGGTGTTCCGGAGCCTGCGCCGCGCTGCCCTGGGCGTGGGCGGTCCGGCCGTCGATACGGTACTCGATGATCCTGAGACACGCCCGGGGGAGTCACTCCGCGGTGCGGTACACCTCACCGGCGGCGAGCGCGACGTCGAGATCGAGCGGATCGTCCTGACCGTGCTGACCCGGGACGGCACCGCCACCCGGGAGCTCGGCCGCCACGAGCTGGCCGGCGAGTTCCGGTTGAAGGCGGGGGAGGCTCGGGCGGTACCGCTGCAAATCGCCGTTCCGCTCGGCACACCGATCACTCATGTGTTCGGGGAGCGGGTTCCCGGCCTGGCCGTCGGGGTGCGCACCGAGCTCGAGGTCGCCTTCGCCCACGACCCGGGCGACCTGGACTTCGTCGCCGTGCACCCGCTCCCGGCCGAGGCCGCGGCCCTCGAGGCGCTGCGCGCGCTCGGGTTCCGGTTCAACTCCGCCGACGTGTCGCAGGTGTTCGACTTCTGGGTGGCGCCGCAGTACCAGCAGATCGCCACCGAGGTCGCTGTCGGCTTCACGACCGGCGCGGACTTCGTGGAGCTCGTGCTCGACGGGGCCGTCCGCAGCCGCCACGACCGGGGCGAACCCGTCGACTGGGAAGCCGAGGTAGACCGGCTGATGCGGCAGATCGGACAGATCTGACGATAAACCTCCACCTGACCGGCCCAGGGGGTCGATCGCCCGACACGGTACCGTTAGGCGCACAGGGGTTGACAGCCGTTGACTACGGACTCGGGAGGCGGGGCATGCGAGAGCTCGTCGTGGTGGGTGTGCGTGCGCAGACCTGGCAGAGCCGTCCCGTGGTCCTGCTCAAGGACGAACCCACGGGTCGGCACCTGCAACTGCCCGTCGAGGGCGGTCCGCGCAGCATGGACGAACCGATCAGCGCCGAGCTGTTCCAGCGCGCGCTGACCGCGTTGAACGCGCCGCTGCGGGCGGTCGAGGTGGTCGCCGCGCACGGCCCGTTCCAGCTCGTGCTGGGGCCCGGCATCCGGGTGCCGGCGGCGCCGCTGGAGGCGATCGCGCTGGCCCGGCACTGGGGCGTGCCGATCCTGACGACCGAGGAGCTGCTCAACGCGGCCGCGGTCCAGGCGCCCGAGGGCCCGACTCAGCCGCTGGACCTGACGGCGCACATGGAGAAGCTGCCCTCGGGCCGCGCCACGCTGCTGATCCGCAAGGGCGCCGAGGCCGGGGCCGAGTTCTCCCTCGACGGCGACGTCGTGCGCTGCGGCCGCGACTCGGCGAACCAGATCGTGCTCGACGACAACACGGTGTCGCGCAAGCACGTCGAGTTCCACCGCAACAGCGGCGGGTTCGGCTACTCGATGCTCGACATGGGCAGCCTGAACGGCACCTACGTCAACGGCGAGCGGGTGAAGAGCGCCAACCTGAACGACGGCGACGAGGTCCAGGTCGGCAAGTTCATGCTGTTGTACCAGTTGCGCTAGTCACCAGTTCGAGGGCTCGAAGTCCTTCAGGAAGCAGCCGTACAGGTCCTCGCCGCGCTCGCCGCGCACGATCGGGTCGTAGACCCGGGCGGCGCCGTCGGCGAGGTCCAGCGGGGCGTGGAAGCCCTCCTCGTGCAGCCGCATCTTCTGCGGGTGCGGCCGCTCGTCGGTGATCCAGCCGGTGTCAACGGCGGTCATGAGGATGCCGTCGTCGAGCATCTCCTCGGCGCTGGTGCGCGTCAGCATGTTCAGCGCCGCCTTGGCCATGTTCGTGTGCGGGTGCCCCGGCCCCTTGTACCGCCGGCTGAACTGCCCCTCCATGGCCGAGACGTTCACGACGTACTTGCGCCGCGCGGCCGCCGCCTTGAGCGCCGGGCGTAGCCGGGACACCAGGATGAACGGCGCCGTGACGTTGCACAGCTGCACCTCGAGCAGCTCGAGCGGGTCGACCTCCTCGACGGTCTGCACCCAGCTGTTGCTCGCGGCCAGGTCGGGCACCAGCCCGCCCGCGTCGATCGCGGTGAGCGCCGCGATCTTCTCCGGGGTCGTGTTCCGGCTGGTCAGCGCGAGCGCGGTGAGCGCGTGCGGCGGGATGAGGGTCGGGGTCCGCGCGGACTCCAGCACCAGCTCGTTGTCCGTCTTGTGGAACGTCAGCACGTCGGGCATGGGCCCGTCGAGCATCACGGGCGCGGACTCGGCCGCGACGAGGTGTGAGTAGGAGCCGGCGGTCCGCTTGACCGTCTGCGCCGCGTTGTTGATGAGGATGTCGAGCGGCCCCTGGGCGGCCACGTCGTCGGCGAGCGCCGCCACCTGGGCCGGGTCGCGCAGGTCGATGCCGACGATCCGCAGCCGGTGCAGCCACTCCGCACTGTCGGGCATGGCCGCGAAGCGGCGCACGGCGTCGTTGGGGAACCGCGTGGTGATTGTGGTGTGGGCGCCGTCGCGCAGGAGCCGCAGCGCGATGTACATGCCGATCTTGGCCCGGCCGCCGGTGAGCAGCGCCCGGCGCCCGCTCAGGTCCGTGCGCTGGTCGCGCCGCTCCCGGTTGAGCTTGGCGCACGGAGGGCAGAGCTGGTGGTAGAAGGCGTCGACGTCGACGTACCGCGTCTTGCACGTGTAGCACGAGCGCGCCCGCTTGAGCTGCCCCGCGAGCGCCCCGATGGTCGGGGACACCAGCGCGATGCCCTGCGTCTCGTCGTCGATGCGCCCGGGCGCGCCGGTCGCGGTCGCCGAGGTCACCGCCCGGTCGGCCTCGGTGACGGCGGCGCGCCGCTCACTGCGCCGCTGGCGCTTGACGTGCTTGTACAGGTGCGAGGTGGCCCGGCGTACGCGCAGCACGTCGGGGTGCTCGGGCGGCAGCTCCTGCAGCTCCTCGAACACGGCGAGGCAGATGGCCAGCCGGTCGGGGTCGATGCCGGGGCCGAGGTCGTCAAGGGGGTCGTGCGGGGTCACGACGGGAACTGTACGCAACGCCCCCGCCACCACACCAAACAGAAACGGGTCCGGGTTGGCGTCATTGCCACCCGGACCCGCTGCTCCGCGGCCTCCGCCGTCCCCGTTGTGCACGCACACCTCGGCGGGCCCGCGTCGTTCTCGTTGACTGGTCCAGTAGAGCCCGCCCCCACCGACAAATCCGACATTTCCGGATAATGGGGTCGAGGTTCGTTCTTTGGGGCGTGGCAGGATTCGGGCATGCGTGACCGCCGCGAGCTGGCCGGGGCCTGGTCGGACTTCCAGTCCCACGGCTTCGCGGCCCCCGCCCGGGGCCTGTCCGGGCTGGTCGCCCGCTACTGGTGGGCCCGCTGGGACCTGCGCGGCCAGCCCGACTACGCCCAGCTGATCGTCCCGTACCCCAACGTCCAGCTGACCTTCTCGACCGACGGGCCGGCGATGATCCGGGGCGTGTGCCGGGGGCGGGTGCAGAGGGTCCTGTCGGGCCGGGCGGCGGTCGTGGGGGTGGCCTTTCGTCCGGGCGTGTTCCGCCGGTTCCTGGGTGGCCCGGTTGAGTCCCTCACGGATCGGTCGCTGGCCGCCGACGCCGTCTTTCCGCACGTTCCGGCCCTGGTCATGGCCGCCCTTGATGCCATTGATCCGGCTGAGGCCGTTGGGGCGGCCCTGGACGGCTTCCTGGCCGCGCATCAGCCGGAGGCGGACCCGGTCGGGGACGAGGTGGCCCTATGGGTGGACGAGATCGCCGGGTCGCCCGAGCTGCGCCGGGTCGACCAGCTGACCGCCCGTTTCGGGGTCAGCGAGCGCCACCTGCAGCGCCTGTTCGCCGAGCACGTGGGGGTGAGCCCGAAGTGGGTGCTGCGCCGCTTCCGGCTGCACGAGGTGACCGAGCGGATGGCCGCCCGGGCGCCGATCGACTGGGCCGCGCTCGCCGCCGACCTGGGCTACGCCGACCAGGCCCACCTGACCCGCGACTTCACGGGCATGTTCGGCGAGCCCCCGACGGCGTACGCCGCTCGCTACTGACCGCCGGCGTGGTCCCGGGCGAACTGGGCATAACCGATAAATCCGATATGTCGGGCGCGCCAGCGCCCGACATATCGTCGGCGGCCGGCTCGTCGGCAGCGGCCGAGCTTGGGTCGGAGCTCGAATCGGCGAGAGGTCGAAGGGGGAGGGGGCGGTGCCGTCGAACGGGCGGGATTCGTGGCGGGCAGCGGCGCCCGGAAGCGGTGAGGGGCCGAACGTGGAGGGGCCGGAATTGGTGAAGGGCTGAGCAGAGAGGGCGCGCCGGCCGGGGTGAGGTGGCCGGAATTGGTGAGGGGCTGGACGGAGAGGGCGCGCCGGCCGGGCCGAGGTGGCCGGAATTGGTGAGGGGCTGGACGGAGAGGGCGCGCCGGCCGGGCCGAGGTGGCCGGAATTGGTGAGGGGCTGGACGGAGAGGGCGCGCG